>CAYQYL010000037.1:0-22424 GCA_964421745.1 uncultured Muribaculum sp.
GATAAAGATATTGGGCTGAGGCTTCCGTGAAGGAGAGCCTCAGTCGTTTTTTATAGGTTTCATTTATCGCGAAACAATCGCACCTGTGTCTGCAATCCCCTCGACAACGACGCAAGGTTTCACAGCCTCAGGCATCGCCAGACGCAATGGTTTGTCGGCCGACACTGTTTGCGACGGCAACCAATAGAGCAATGGGCGCGCTGCTTCCGTCGCTGGATCATAGTCAGGCGCTGAATAGTCCGGAGTAAAATACTCCGCAGCACGTTGGTAACCTAACGGCCAGAACTGATTCAAATCCCAATTTTTGTCTTTCGGCATATACTTTGGATCCTTGAGCACAACATTCACTAATGGTGTTCCTCTTGATGAAAATGCTAATGACATATAGGAGGGAATAAAATCAATTCTCTTCACTAAGTGTAATGGGTAGGCCATTTCAAAATCCTGTATATATGAACCGAAATTTCTTGTTCCAGACCAAACAATTGAACTATTAAGAAGAAACGTAACCCCCATACCTCTATGAGTCATACTCCCATTATTTATAATTATACCTGGTAAACGCCTCAATACATCTTCATATGACATAACTCCTTCCTCATTCCTAAGTTTGTCAATTTCGACTGAAGTCTGTGCCAACAACAACCCCAAATCTCCGGTAGTATATTTTTTTTCTTTCTTCACAACCACCTCGCCAAGTTGAATACGCATCGCACCATCCAGATGATCAATTCTGTAGTCATAGTCGACGGGGTGCTCTTCGTCCGCCTCAATTAATTGAGGCAAAACTGCGGCTCGACCTACTTCTGGCAACGGTTCGATATCAAGCTGCACATTACTCTCAACATCGCCATTCGTATTCTTTGCCAGTACTATTAGCGATGCGTCTTCTGACCAATCCAACCCATTGAAAGTAAAAACTCCATTCTTATCAGCTGCCACTATGTCTGCCGTCTTGTCTACCGGTATCATCACACTAACAACTGCCTCCTTGACCGGTTTTTTGCGCCAGCGTGATTTGACTGTGCCGATTATCGCCGGACCTTGCTCGACCGGAATCTGCGGCTCGGCTATTTGGCCGCGCAACACGGCCGGCACGTCGTAGCGTCGCCACCCTTGGGTCAGCATCAGAGCTTCCAGTCCGGCCTGTGCCTGCCGGGAGGGCGTTGTCGCCGAAAAATACCATGCAGCATCCTCTATTTCACCACGCAGATCGGACTGCAACAGCAGCTGCGATCCGATAGTCGTCAGCGTGTCTGCTTCGGCCAGATGTCCGTCCAGTACCGCTACCGTCACATCGGCCTGTCCTACACTCTCCGGCACCGTTATCGTCAGCTCACGGCCGTCAGCAGATACCGCTGCAGTGGCACCCACAAGTTTGTCCCCTTCAGGCATGTTGAACAACAGACGTTCGCTAAGCGCACGGCCTTCGCTGTCGGTAAGCAGAAACGACACTACGCCCTCGCCAAGCTCCTTGCGGGTGAATTTCAATTGGGCATCCTTCCCGATCCTGTCAATGTAAATGCCCCGGCCACGGTTGTGAACCAGCAACACCGACCCCTCCGGCACATTGCCCGCGGCGGTCGCAACAACATAATCTTTCCTTCCGGTTTTGAGCTGTATCACAGCTGCTTCGGCCGACACCTCAGGCAACGGATAGACACGTCCGCCAACATTCGCCTGATAGCTCTCTCCCGACTGCGGCACAAACGCAAACGAACCCAGTCCACCGTGAATTGTTGAAAACCGGGCTACTTCATTGCCTCCGCTGTCAACTACGCTTCCTGTCGCTTCAGCCGACCGTCCGGCGCCGTCAGTTACACGCACGCCCACAATACAGGGCACGTCCGGAACCAAATACCCCCCTTCGGCATAAAAGCGCACCTTGCGTTCAAGCGTGTCGACCGGCACCGCTACGAATTTCTCATAATTATCTGCCTTGACCAACACCGCATGGGCGGCCAGATCCTCCGGGCCAAGACTGAACTCTGCGCTGCGGCGTCTGTAGGTCTTCGTGTGACGACCTTTGGGCGTGACGACAACCACTTCCTTGCATTCCAGCTGATGCCCGTCGTTGTCAACCAACGCCACAGTCAAGGTCGTGCCGCCATTCCTCAGCTCGCCGAACCGCGTTTCCAACGTAGCCTGGGTGCGGTAGGGCGAAACCAATGGCAGATTCTTCGCAAAGAAGTAGTCATCACCTGCATTCTGCATGAAGGCCGTGTAGGCACGCATCCTGTAAACTCCTTCGGGCCAGTCGACATCGGTGGGGATGTAGCCCGACAGAACGCCGGCCGAATCGCGGCGTATCTTGATGCGGCACTTCTGGCGACCCAACGGATCGGTAACGTCGACATAGCCGTAATAGCTCATCCTGGTGGGCACATTCGTGGCGGCATCGACAGTAAACATCCTGAACCAGACAGTATCGCCCGCCACATACCGACCTTGGTCGGTTGTCACATGCATCTTCTCCTGCGGAAAATTATACAACTGCGCAGCCATCCTCACACCCACCGAATCAATCCACGATTCCAAACTGCCCACTTCACCGAATGCAGGACATGAATTTATAAAAAGCGCTATAAATAAAAACAGGGAAGAGATACACTTTTTCATATTAATTCTAATAAGTGTAAAAAACTTCTCAAATCTAAATTATTTTTCTTGATTTTACAAGATTTTGAAAACAATTTATTCAAACATTCAGTTATACTGATAGAAACTATGCAAACACACCTATCCACATGCAACAGTCAGAGATTATTTCAGCATTAAAGCAACAGTTATTATTTAACTGTAATAACCGCATCTCACAACCTCCGGGAGTTTATGGTGGAGCATTTGGCTCCGCGATCTTGCTTTACTGTCTGTCAAAACACGACAGTAGTTTTAATGATTTGGCAGAACGGACTCTCGACAGTATACTGAATCTGCTCCCTAAAGCAAAATCACTTCCTACAATATGTAATGGTACTGCCGGTGTCGGGTTCGGATTGACACTTTTGGAAAAACAAGGCTACATATCAATTGAAAAAGATTCACTCCGTGCTTTAAGCACACAACTACTTTATGCTCTTACCGTTGAGCTGAACCGAAATAATTTCGATTTTCTCCACGGAGCGTGTGGAATAATTAAATACTTCATCGAAAGTTTCCCCTACAATAGTCAGGACGCCAAAACTGCTATTAATATCTGGCTTAATACGCTGTTAAACAATACATACGAAACATCCGGAGGCCTTCGTGTGTCCTTCAAGCAGATTCAACATCAAGGTTATAACATTTCCCTATCCCACGGATTATCGTCCATAATCGTCACTCTATCCGAAATGCATCGTTTAGATCTGTCTGCGACCGATAAGACCATAATCCAAAAACTATTGAGAGGATATACAAATTACCTATTGTCCCAAATAGATAAAACTCATTCAACTGGAAGTTACACCCCGATATTCGCAGACATGGATGCCACAAAAAGTCGCTTGGCATGGTGTTACGGGGATTTAGGAATAGCATTGGCTCTTTGGAAAGCTGCCGATACACTCGGCGATGCAACAATGAAAGAATCGGCATTTGAGATTTTCAAGTTTTCAGCAAATTGCAGGCGCGACAAACAGAATACATTTGTAAGAGATGCATGCATCTGCCATGGCTCGACCGGCGTAGGACAATGTTTTAAATGGCTATATTCTGAAACAAACTTTCAACCATTCAACGAAGCATATCTCTATTGGCTTGAAGACACTTTTAAATATACTGTAGTTGACTCTGGAACGATACACTATCCCTTCTACAACGTAGCGTCTAAATCATTCAAAGCTAAAGATTCTCTTCTTGAAGGCGACACCGGCGTTCTACTGTTTCTGCTTAACGAAGATTATATACTGAATAAAATTCTGCTTTATGAATAAGATTAAACCTTTTAATAACGTCGTTTTCCGTCAGCCGGTATACGATCTTCACTTCTATGTCGACACCATGTCTTCTCCTGCCTCGTTAAGAGCAGTATTAGAGTCTGAAGATTTCAAATTGGCTCTTTTGGCTTCTTCACCAGAACTATTTATTGAATTTTCAAAATGGCTCGACGGAACACTTAATCCTTCTAAAGCAAAACGCATGCAAAACACAGCTGTCAAGTACTTCGAACGCATGTGTACACGTTGTACTCCTTTCGGACGGTTCTCCTACTGCTCATTAGGCAGCATCGGCTCAGCAACCAAAATAAGTAACCATCAGGAAAAACGGCCAACATTGTTGTACGACTACAACCTATCGGGACAACTATGTGCATTAATCAACAAAGACAGCGACCGCAAGATTTATGTAAATCCTACTATATATAAAATCGCCGACAAATTCCATTTCCAGATAAAGTCGGGGAATGATGAGATTAAGGAGATCCAGGTGCGCGCAACTGACTTAATGCAAAAGGTATTAGATCTGACCGGTCGAGAAATTAGTATCACCGATATCGTCAAGCAGCTTCAGGTTGAATATGACATTGACTTCGCGACATGTTCATCATATCTAAACCAACTTACCAATCTTGGCTTGTTGATTCCGTTTGTAACGCCGCAGACTATCTGTTCTGAGCGAGAAAATTTCTCATTGACAACTTCCGGCGAAGGCTCCTCGGACTTACTGGGGAAAATAGCTTCTGATTTCAATGAATTAGAAGAAGCAATTACCGCTGAATCATATTACTGTATCCTTAACAACATACACAGCGCCCTAAAAGACAATCAACTGTCGATCGATTTAAAGACAATCGTTCAGACTGACTCCTACTCAGACTCTAAACAAAATTCGATTTCGGAAAAGGCAATAAACGAATTGATCGACTACAACCGCCTGCTTTCGTCTGTTACTCCGCGATATGCCTCGCCAGCAATGTCGAAATTCAAGAAAGACTATATGGATCGCTATGAAGGTGAAAAGCGTCCATTGCTCGAAGTATTGAATTCTGAATCGGGAATCGGCTATGGAAGCTCTTCTTCGCCTAAAAAAGAAGCTTTTCTAAAATGCATCACGCAACAAAGCAACAAAAAAGTTCAAAATTTTTCTCTGACTCCGTTTCAGATACTACTATTGAATAAGATATTGACAGAAAATATGTCACGGCATCGACTCGAACTGACACGTCAGGACTTCGCAAAATGCGCATTGAATGAAAACACAAAAATGGGGCTTTCGTTTGCCGCCATGTGTAAATTATTCTCGTTGGGCGACGATACTATTATCTGTCATCCGACATTCAATGGTGGTTCAGCGGCAAACTTGCTTGCACGGTTTGCCTCAGGCGACAATGCTGTAAGCCACTTGGTCGCTGAGATTCTAAGCTACGAAGATTCGCAATCCGACAGTTTATTGTGTGAAATTTCATATCTCCCCTCGCTGCGATCCGGAAATGTTTTGCGGCGTATGCCTCTCCGAAAAAACTATATCAATTATATGTGCAAGTCAACCGGATCGGCAACAGAAATTCCACTTAACGATATCTGCATTCAGATTATTAACGGCAGAATAGTACTAAGTTCAATGAAAACCGGAAAACGCATCGAACCACGTCTGACAAGCGCCTATAATTATCCAAAATCTTTATCAACCGTGTTCCGGTTTCTGTGTGACTATCAATACCTCAACTATCGAGCCGGACTGTCTTTTAACTGGGGAGCACTGAATACATTGTTGAATCATTTTCCGAGAGTAAAATTCGGATCAATCGTCATGGTGCCTGAACGGTGGCGCGTAAACTGCGATTCCTTTCTTTGCTCAGGACAATTTTCCATGACAAAGTTTTCAGATTATTGCGATTCGCAGCAAATTCCGACATGGTTTAATTTGTCGGAAGGCGACAACACTCTGCTTGTCGATCTAAACAATCCTCTGAGCATCGATGCCTTTTTAAGCGCTGTAAAAAACAAAAAATCCTTTGAGATTGAAGAATTTATTCCTGCTGACAATTATCAGTCGTGCGATTCCATTGCCGAATGTATCATCCCACTAAAATACACCCTATGAAACAACAATACTCTGAGAATACCTTCTTCCCAGGGCAGGATTGGCTCTACTTTAAAATATACTGTAGCGACACAGTAACGGACCGGCTACTGAACAATTCCCTGATGCCATTTGCCGTGGAAGCCATGACCAAATCGCAAATAAAACTTTGGTTTTTCATACGCTACAACGACCCCCACCACCATATCCGGTTCAGACTTAAAATCACACGCATGTCGGTGATTGGTAGTTTAATTAACAAATTATATAAATATATCGCCCCGTTTATAGCGGACAAAGAGATTTATAAAATCGAACTGTCAACTTACGTTAGGGAAACGCCGCGATATCGCTCGCCAGGAATAGACTTCTACGAAGATTTCTTTTTTGCCGACAGCAAATATGTGTGCGATAGATTAGCTGATAATCCTGACGAGATTCACAAAATTTCCGATTGCCTCCTCTGGATGAACACATTTATTATACATCACTTCTCCAATCTTGAATCCGGCAGGATTTTTGCAGAGAAAATGGCTGCCGCCTACCTTGCTGAAACCGGCAACGCAACCGAAAACACCCATAATATAAACGCACAATACAGAAAACTCCGAAGCATGGTCGACGATATTGTTTTGAACAAAGCCGACACAACACTTATTGAGCCTTACAGGCCTGATGAAATAAAGTCAGTTCCTGTCGACATTCTGACCTCTGTCATCCACATGCATGTAAACAGAATGTTCAATCGCAACTCCCGACTCTACGAATTGCTTCTATATCAACTCTTAGCACTTTCCTATAAAAGTTGTCAATATAAATTACTAACTAAAAATTAAACTATTATGAAAAAGAAAATTACTCCAAACGATCTCAAAATTAAAGTTTCGTATGACGCATCTCATGAATCCATGCTTTCTGAAGAACAAAATAGTCCGGTAAATAAAGAAAATGTCACAAGACTATGCGGTCCAGATGAAACTGGTGAATGTACAATTATCACAGGATTGAATTGTGAATCCGACCAATTAGCTTGTTATTCAAAAATTTGTCCAATATCCGATGAATGTCCGCCTGTAAGTTCATCTGCCGAAACATGCTCATCTGATTGTACTGATATTCCACCTGAGACATCTGACTCTTGTGCATTTTAACAGATAGTTGTCAACAATAAACTAAACTATTATGAAAAAGAAAATTACCCCGAAAGATCTAAGGATTGAATCGTCTATCAATTCAATGGATAAAAATATAAGACCTGTCATAGATGAAGGTTCAGAATTCTGTATTCATTCTGACGGTTGCATAACATACGCATGTGTTACTAACCGGTGCATTACTGCTTATACATGTGGTACTAACAACACTCTCATGTGTACAGTTGGTTGGTCCGATAACTGTGGCACATCTGGTCTTGGATGTGGACCCACATACCCTGAATCAGTTAACATCTGCATTGACGATACTAGAGGATGTCCTAGTCCCACATCTGCAGACAATCATTGTCCAATAGAGGAAACAAAAATAACCTGTGCAGACACAAGCTCTGAACCAGAAACTTGTACTTCAGATTGTGACGATGCACCTCCTGAAACAATAGAAATTTGTGCATCTTCAATGGACGGATGTTCTGATTAAATGTATTAAAACTTACTGCCAAGGCCATGCTTAATTCGCATTAAGCATGGCCTTTAATTTAAAAGATACATTTTCTTTAATTAGGGGGTTGTAATTATGCCACCGACATCTGTTACACCTTCTACTACAACAAGAGGGGTTGCTCCTTCGGGCAAAGTTAAGCACACCGGAGCATCGGCCGACACTGTTTGCGACGGCAGCCAGTAGAGCAACGGACGCGCGGCCTCCGTCGCCGGATCATAGTCCGCAGCCGAATAGTCTGGAGTAAAATACTCAGCCGCATGTTGGTAGCCCAACGGTCTGAATTGATTCAGGTTCCAGTTCTTGTCTTTCGGCATATATTTTTGATCCTTGAGAGCTATATTAATCAGCGCCCCTCCACCAGCATGAAAGGCATAGGTCATTGAAGCCGGAATAAAGTCAACTCTCTTAACCCAACTTAGCGGATAGGCTGCTTGAAAATTACTAATGTAGTTTGAAGAACCTCCCGGAGGGAGCAAGCTACTGACTGAACTAACATAATATCCAGGCCTTCCTTGTTTCAAAATCTCACGTGGATCATCTAAATCGTCTTGCCATATTTGTGAACTATTTATAATGAACTGTACTGGTGCTCCTCGACTAATCATCACCCCGTTCTGAACTATTAGACCCGGAATATGACGCAACAATTCTTCGTACGTGGTGACAGTTTCTTCTTTCATTAATTTTTCTACATCCAACGATTTCTGAGCAAGTATTTCGCTTATATCCGTGGGGGCCGGTGGTTTTGCTCGCGTAACGACTACTTCGCCAAGTTGCACTTGCATCATTCCATTCGGATGGTCGATCCGATAGCCAAAGTCGACCGTTTGATCCTCATCACTTATGTTGTTAATCTGAATCGGCTGTGTGGCTGCATAGCTCACTTCCGGCAACGCTATTGTGTCCAGTTCTACATTGCCCTCATAATCGCCCTTCTTATTCTTGGCCTGAACAATAATCCATGCATCTTCTGGCCAATCAACACCTTCTATCATAAATAACCCGTCGCTCCCAGTCTTTACTGTTCCGACATTCTGATTTACAGGCACCATAATATTTACATTTGCATCTTCCACAGGTTTGCCTTTCCAGCGTGATTTGACTGTGCCGATTATCGCCGGACCCTGCTCGACCGGAATCTGTGGCTCGGCGATTTGGCCGCGCAACACGGCCGGCACGTCGTAGCGACGCCACCCTTGGGTCAGCATCAGAGCTTCCAACCCGGCCTGTGCCTGTCGGGCGGGCGTTGTCGCCGAAAAATACCATGCCGCATCCTCTATCGCCCCGCGAAGGTCGGACTGCAACAACAGCTGCGATCCGATGGTGGTCAGCGTGTCAGCCTCGGCAAGATGTCCGTCCAGTACTGCTACCGTCACATCGGCCCGCCCTACACTCTCCGGCACCGTGATTGTCAGCTCACGCCCGTCGGCCGATACCGCGGAAGTGGCACCCACGAGTTTGTTCCCTTCAGGCATGTTGAACAACAGTCGCTCGCTCAGCGCACGTCCTTCGCTGTCGGTCAGAAGAAACGACACTACGCCCTCGCCAAGATCCTTGCGCGGAAATTTCAATTGGGCATCCCTCCCGATCCTGTCGATGTAAATGCCACGGCCGCGGTTGTGAACCAACAACACCGATCCCTCCGGCACATTGCCCGCGGCGGTCGCAACAACATAATCTTTCCTTCCGGTTTTAAGCTGTATCACCGCGGCTGCGGCCGACACATCAGGCAACGGATAAACCCGTCCGCCAACATTCGCCTGATAGCTCTCCCCCGACTGCGGCACAAACGTAAACGAACCCAATCCGCCGTGAATTGTCGAAAAACGGGCCACCTCATTGCCTCCGCTGTCGACAACGCTCCCTGTCGCTTCCACCGACCGTCCGGCACTGTCCGTTACACGCACTCCAACCATACACGGCACGTCCGGAACCAGATAGCCCCCTTCGGCATAAAAGCGCACCTTGCGTTCAAGCGTGTCGACCGGCACTGCTACGAATTTTTCATAATTATCCGCTTTGACCAACACTGCATTGGCTGCCAGATCCTCCGGTCCAAGACTGAACTCTGCGCTGCGGCGTCTGTAGGTCTTAGTATGACGTCCTTTGGGGGTGACTACAACAATTTCCTTGCATTCCAGTTGTCGCCCCTCGTTGTCAACCAACGCCACTGTTAATGTAGTGCCGCCATTCTTTAGCTCGCCAAACCGCGTTTCCAACGTAGCCTGGGTGCGGTAGGGCGAAACCAATGGCAGATTCTTCGCAAAGAAGTAGTCATCACCTGCATTCTGCATGAAGGCCGTGTAGGCACGCATCCTGTAAACTCCTTCGGGCCAGTCGACATCGGTGGGGATGTAGCCCGACAGAACGCCGGCCGAATCGCGGCGTATCTTGATGCGGCACTTCTGGCGACCCAACGGATCGGTAACGTCAACATAGCCGTAATAGCTCATCCTGGTCGGCACATTCGTGGCGGCATCGACGGTGAACATCCTGAACCAGACCGTGTCGCCCGCCACATATCGCCCCTGGTCGGTAGTCACATGCATCTTCTCTTGCGGGTAATTATACAGTTGCGATGCCATCCTCACACCCGCCGAATCAATCCACGACGAGTTTGCGTATGCGCTTCCGAAAAACACCGTAAACAGAATGCACACAATTACCTTAAACGCCCACTTTTTCATAACCGAATCGAATTATATGTGATTTTTCAAAGTTAGAAAAATTTTACATATTATCACAACAAATTGTAATAATTAACGTGCGTTCGATGTAAGAAGATTCATAAACGGTTTAGATGTAAGAACAGATGTACGGTGTAGTCTGGTTGGAGGGTGTGTCAGAATTGTGAATTCGTTAGCAATGTAGGGATGCTCCATGGAGCATCCTCCTGATTTATAGTCACATGACAAGCAACCCGAGCGCTAATTAATTGATTATAAGAAGGATGCTCCATGGAGCATCCCTACAAATTGAGTTTAACGCTGTTTTTTCGGCTCGTGTTTGTGCACTCACGTTTTGTCAGAGCTGATCGGGGAATTTCTTGTTGTACTGCTCCAGCAGGTAGAGAATGTTGAAGTAGAACCCTTTGGGCTCGTCTTTTTCGCCATTGGCTTTCACGGTGATGTAGTCGTAGTAGGGAGGAATGTCGGTCTGACTGTCGACAATATAATCCTGGAAATTGAGCAGATTATACTCATGCTGCGGATTGTTGACAACCCAGGCATTAGCCGAGTCGAGCCCGGTACCGGTCGATATTATTGCCTCCAGCAAGTGGTTGAGCTTCCACTGCATGATCGATGCCATGTTGTTTTTCTTCTTTTCGCGGTAGGCATAGATGAGGAACGACATCTGGCGAAGGTCGAACGGATCGTCGTTGAGCGACTTCTCGGCATAGCGGATTATGGTATCGCACTCCGCATGGGTGTGTTTGTCGCGCAGATATAGCTCCTCGACGCGCGAGCTGTATGGACTTTGACGGTATGGATTATAATCCTCCTGATAGATGTAGCCCAGATATAGATGACGCATCTCGTCGAGAGTCATTGTTGTGTCATTCGACTTGAACAAACGATAGAGTCGCGGGAAATACATCGGCGAGGTCGGGTCGCAGGTCGACTGACGAATCTCTTCCATGTCGGGTTTGACACGTGCGAGTTTGTAGGTGTCGTGCTTTGCCGATGTCAAAGTGAGCAAAGCTCCGGCGGCGAGTAGCAATATAGCAAGAGAGCGCATTCTGATTCAAAGTTAATGGGGTTAATACACTTGCCCGACGGCATATCCGGGGGCATATGCCATTATGAGCAATAGGGCGAAGATTCCTAACAGACAGTAGGTCACTGCCACTGGGAAAAATTTGGCTGGTATGTAGCGGAAAAATTGCGGCGATCCAACACCCAACGCCTGTCCGGAAGGGGTGCGCATAAAAGCCAGTACGCCGACAACAGTTCCGGCCACGGCTCCGACTGCCATCCAGACATACGACACTGCACACAGCCCGACCATCGTTCCGGCCAAAGCGCCTACCGACATCTGCAGCAACCCGTTTGTAGCCTTCGAAATTGCTTTGGGCTGCGCCAGGTCGATAACCAACATGATTGCAGCAGCGATTCCCCACGATGTCATCAGCCAGGTGCCCGGATGAACAACGCCGCTCCATTTAAGTAGCCACAGCGCGCCGTAGGCTGTAAGATAGGGTGGCAGATACGGACGCGCGCTGAACCATACCGACAATGCGGCCAGTAATATAGCGAGTATAAAAAGTATTGTCATGTTTCAGAGTTTTGCTTATATGATTATAACGGTTGCGCGTCAGCTTTGTTGCGCACCCTCGGCTTTAGCCGCATTTTTCTTCAGGTCGGGGTAGCTGACGCGGGCATGATAGATTGTGCGCAGACGATCGATGAAAGTCTGTTTCACTATCTCCACGTCGCGAAACGAAATCGGCGATTCATTGTGAAGTCCCTGAGCAATCTGCGAGTCGATGATACGGTTGACAAGCGCGGCGATATTTTCGGCCGTATGCTCCTTGAGCGAGCGCGAAGCAGCTTCAACAGCATCGGCCATCATCAGTATGGAAGCCTCACAGGTCTGCGGATTCGGACCCGGATAAGTGAACGGCGCCGGATCGATCTCCTCGCCAGGGTGGGCGTTGGCATAGGTGTTGTAGAAGTACATTGCGCGTCCTCGGCCATGATGCTGCGAAATAAAGTCGCGGATCACGGTGGGGAGCTTCTCGCGGTCGGCACGACGCAGGCCGTGACTGATATGTCCCACAACAACGCGAGCGCTCTGCACAGGGTCGAGCGCTTCGTGGGGATTGACGCCATGCTGATTTTCTGTGAAGAAAGCCGGGTTGTCGATTTTACCTATGTCATGATAAAGGGCTCCCGTACGCACAAGCTGCACATTGGCTCCCACACGGTGGGCTGCTTCAGAAGCCAGATTGCTCACCTGCATCGAGTGTTGGAATGTGCCCGGACACTGTTCCGACAGTTCGCGCAACAACTTATTGTTCACATCCGACAGTTCGACAAGCGTTACCGACGAAACGAATCCAAACAGTTTCTCGACAACAAACACCAACACATATGCAAACGAGATGAGCAGCGAATTAATTGCAAAAATGCCGATCATTCGCGGCGATATGCGCTCGATTGTGCCTGTCTGGATAACCTGTATGGCAGTATAAGCCAACGTATATGTCAGGAAGATATAAATAGCGGCCTTCACAAGCTGAGAGCGCCGGTTGAGATCTTTCATTGAACACATTGCCACCACGCCCGCAGTCCATTCGGTGAAAATGAATTCAAGTGGATAGGCGCTGACTAACATAGCCAGCAGTATCTCGCTGACATAAACGAAAAACGCCGTGCGCCCGTCGAAGAACACCACCACAAGTATGGGTATGATCGTGAACGGCACCATATACAGACCATTCACAAAAGTTTCTTTCATCACAAAAGCCAGCAGCAGACATGTCGTTGCAAGCAACATGATGAATATCAGCGCACGGTCGGAGTTGAAAATCCGGTCGCGGAAAAAGTAAAGAAACATGTAAATAGCCCCGAACACCAGCATTATGTAAAGTGTCTGGCCGGCAATGGGGTAATAATGCATGTTGAGCTGCGAGGTCGAATGGCGCTGGGCAATCTTTTCATAGGTCTGCAGATTGGTATACACCTGTGGGGTAATGATTTCTCCACGGTCGATAATCTTCATGCCTTCCATGATAACACCCGAAGGAGCCATGGCTTTCTGCATCACGTCGCTATACAAACGGCTCGTGCGCACTGTGTCGGGCATGACATTTGGCTTCATGAAACGCGACATTCCAAGCCCTACTATAGCCTGTCGGCACTCAGGGTCGTTGGCATATATGCTGTCAAGACGCGCATAAGCTTCGCGCGACGACAGGTAATGTTCCGTTGGCGCAGAAATTGCAACATCGTCATGTATGAAACGAACCTGAGGCAGCGAACCGGAGCGAATTTTTGAATATATTTCCGAATCGACAATGCCGTTTTCGAGCAACGAACGCAGAGTTGAAATAAGATGATTGCGCTGCGCCGGTGTCAGACGTAGCGAATCGGCATTGTTGAGCAGAGCGGCAAAATCGGCTACAGCCTGTTTCTCGGCTGCGACATCGCGTCGGAAAACAGGACGGAAAGCCGCGTCAATGCTGTCGCGCAAATGGGCAGCAGTGAGCGAATCGGGATATATAGGCATATCGGCCGGAGCTGTCAGAAGCGCATAACTCCAGGGTTTACCCATTTCATAGTTATAAGTGTTGGCCTCTTTACGGGGCACAAGCCATACGGCCAGAACAACGCATGCGGCATAGAGCAGCACTCGCGTTACTACGTGCTTGTTGAAAAACTTTTTCATAGCTATCTTACACGTGTGGCGCGTTTAACGCCTTTAATTTGTTTCAGTTTAGAGCACAGAGCCGTCACCTCCTTTGTGTCGCTCACTTTAATTGCAAAATCGCAATGGAACACACCCTCGTCGGCCTCGATGTCGAGCTTTCGCAAATCGAGCTGCATATTCTGCGACAACACACTGATGATATCCATCAATATTCCCTGACGGTCGATTCCCTCAAGGCGCACATTTGTGCGGAACGTATTGTTCTGCGACGGCCACGCAACAGAAATCACCCGTTTGCCGTAGCTTGCCTTCAAAACCGATGCTCGCGGGCAACTAAGAGCGTGCAGTTCAACCTCGCCGTCGTCGTTGACCCAGCCCATGACATCGTCGCCCGGAATCGGATGACAGCAGTCGCACATGATGTAGTTCGACTCCCCGTCAGGATCGGTGATGAGCTGGTAGGTTTCTTTCATGTTTACCGGCTTTCGCGTATGTTCTACTTCTTCTGCCGGCTCCTCCTGACGTTTGCCCTTAAGCGGACGGAGAATCTTACTGAACAGTGATTTCTGGGTGGGACGAAGAAGTTTGGGCATATAGGAAGGAATCTTAGCCTCGTTGCGCCCCAGAGCAAGAAACAACTCCTCACGATTTTCCATGTGCATTGTTCCGAGCACCTTGGTAATCACATGATTGGAATCTTCTATACCGTTTTCCGACAAGAATGCCTCGAATATGCTGCGTCCGCGTTCGATCACCGGAAGCTGTTCCTTTCGCATCAGCTGACGCAGACGTGTGCGAGCCTTTGCCGTTGCAAGAAAGTTGAACCACTCGGGTTTCGGGGTCTGGCTCTGCGATGTAAGCACCTCAACCTGATCGCCGGAGCGCAACTTGTGGCTCAGCGGCACGAGTTTGTGGTTTACTTTTCCGGCAATGCAGTGCATACCCAATTCAGAGTGAAGCTCGAAAGCTACGTCAAGCACAGTTGCGTTGTTTGGCAAAGTCAGTAGCTCACCCTTGGGAGTGAAGACAACTATTTCGGAAGCAAACAAATTCAGTTTCAGTGTGTCGAGGAAGTCAATAGCATCCGGCTCCGGATTGTCGAGAATATCCTTGATTGTCGACAGCCAAGCACTGAGCTCGCTCTCCTCCTCGCCCTCGCCTATCTTATATTTCCAGTGGGCGGCGAAACCGAGCTCGGCAATCTCGTCCATGCGTCGCGAACGAATCTGCACTTCGATCCAGTTTCCATCGGGTCCCATCACCGTCAGGTGCAAAGCCTGATAGCCGTTTGCCTTGGGATTGCTGATCCAGTCACGCGTACGCTCGGGATGCAGACGATAAAGGTCGGTGATCGCCGAATAAATCTGCCAGCAAATCTGCTTTTCTTTGGCCGGATCGTCGCAATCGAAAATGATTCTCATTGCATACAGATCGTAGACCTCCTCGAAAGGGATATGCTTGTTTTCCATTTTCCTCCAAATGGAATAGACCGATTTCAGCCGTGCCTTTGCCTCGAATTTCAGCCCCATGTCCAGCAGCCGCTGGGTGATTGGCAGAGAGAAATCATTATATACAGCCGACCGTCGGTTCTCCGATGCCTGTATCTGCTCGCTTATCCGTTTGTAAGCTTCCGGATGCTCATATTTAAAGCTAAGATCCTCCAGCTCGGTCTTTATCGCAAATAGCCCAAGACGGTGGGCCAGCGGAGCATAGATATATAGCGTTTCGCCGGCAATTTTATACTGCTTGTTAGGCGACATCGAGCCCAGAGTGCGCATATTGTGGAGTCGGTCAGCCATTTTCAGCAGCACAACCCTGATGTCTTCGCTCATCGTCAGCAGCAACTTACGGAAATTCTCAGCCTGTGCCGATGCCTTATCGCCAAAAATACCGCCTGAAATCTTTGTAAGCCCTGCAACAAGTTGTGCGATCTTCTTGCCGAAATGAGCCTCTATGTCCTCAACCGTATATTCGGTGTCCTCAACCACATCATGCAACAATGCCGCACAAATGCTTGTCGACCCCAGTCCGATTTCCTGATTTGCTATTTTTGCCACAGCTATCGGATGCAGAATGTAAGGTTCGCCTGAACGCCTGCGCACACCCTTGTGCGCTTCACGCGCAAAATTAAACGCACGTTTGATTATATCCACCTTCTTGCGGTGGTTGCTCGACAGATATCCATCCAGAACATCCTGAAAGGCTTCGTCGATAATACGTTCTTCTTCGGCAGATGTAAGTTTACTATTTTGCTCCATGGCTGCAAATTCTGGGTTCAATCTACAAAAATAACAAAAACCTGCGAAAAACCCGTTCTAAACCACCCAATAAATATTATCCGACAAAAATTATCCGGTGAATAGCAAAAAAATGACAAAAAGCAGAGGGACACTGACCCCGATGAGCAACTTGATTGCCCAATGCGGATCAGTGTCCCTTCGTTATTCTAAGATTGTGTCTACCGTGCCGATGTATAGACGTAGTTGAAACGTCCGCCCGGAGCGGTGTCGCCGCTGACATAGAAGTCCATCACGCAGCCCGGATGCTGCATGTTGTCGTTCCATTTGAATTCGAAATCGATGTTGTCGGCATCCATGCCAAGCAACGCTTTGGGCACAGCAATTTCGAGCACATTGCCGTTAACCTTATAATCGGCCGTGCCCACCTGCTCCCACAGCCACACTCCGTCGGGCGACGAAGCACGTTCCACAACAACTTTCTTCGATGTCGGGCTGACGCGGTTAATCACAAAATCGTATCCGGCCCAACCGGTCTGCTTTTCACGGTCGGCATCGATGAACAACTGCATCCAGGCCTGATCGGTCGAGGGCGACAACTTATCGGCTGCCTCTACATAGAAGTAAACATTCTTGTCGTCGTGAGCAACACGTGCGCCAACAATATCGTTACGCCCCGAATTGTCGGTGTAGTAGGTGTTGTAGGCTCCTTTGTGATCGCGATGACCCGTATTGCCTCGGTAAGCAACATAGTGTGGCGTCACATCGTCCCACTGTCCGGCACTGCCGAGGCGGATTGTCTTCTTTGCCGAAGCCGGTTCCGGAGGTGTCATTCCCTTGAAGCGGCGAACGTTATCGACCAGCTGCACATAGTAAACATCACCTTTGTCGCCCCACCCGCGGTTAGGCTCAATGTCGCGCGAGTGCTCCCAGTCATATTGGTCGACAAACGACAGCGGATCGGTCCAGCCGTCCTTAGCCTGCCACATACCGGCATGAAACTCATTCCAGCCGGTGATAAACACCAGTTCGGGATCTAATTCGTGCGCGCGATCCCACTGCTCCTGGAAGTTCCAGCCAAAGAGATAGCCTTCGGGACGGGGGTCGAAGCCTTTCTGCTTGCTGAACGAGCGTCCGTAGGTTCCGGGGCGGTTAAATGCCGAACAGTGGCCGTCGGTCAGCGGGCCTGCATTCTGCGACACGCCCACGGTGACTTGTTCATATTTGCCGTCGGCTGTCGGCACATAACCATTCTGCGGGTAGTTTTCAAGCCATGCCCAATGATCGGGGCGACCGGGACCATTCACATAGTCGGGCTGGCCGGGACGGAATGTGAAAAAATCAGCAATGGCACGATCGTACGGTGTGTCGGTCAGATTGTCGGGATAGGCCATAATCATCGGTTTGCCTTTCCAGCGGAACCACAGGTCGGAGTAACGTCCTTTTGAGTACACGTCACGGTACAACTGACGCAGCGAGCTCCGCGAATCGTTAGTTGGGGCAAACGGAAGCATAAATGCCACCTTCGGCACCTTCACACCGTCGTCAAGCGCCTGCTGCCAGGTCTTGAACAGCGCTTCGTAGCTGTCCTGCCAAGTCAGATTGCCGTTCGTGCAGTCGAAGAAAACCACATCGACACCCGCATCGGCCAGCATCTCGGCGTGTTTGCGTAACACCCACGGGTCGGTGGTCTGATAATAGCCAAACACCGGCTGCTCCCAGAAAAATACGCTCGGTTTGTCTTTACCACCCCAAGCCGGGTGATTGTAGTCCAACAAAGCCTCAGGATGTTTGCGGAGCACCTCCGTGATATTTACAACCGGAATTTTACGGTCCATGTGCTCGTGCCATGTCCAGTAGAACATTGCCACATACTTGTCTTGGCGACGCTCGCCTGCTGTGTCGCTGACGGCAGCAGTGCGTCCAAGCGCGTCGGTCAGCGCCCACGAATCAGAAACAGTCTGGTGAGTTGGTGTCGATTGTGCCGTAGCCACAGTTGCAGGCAGCAACGCAGCAGCTGCAACCATCGGGCTCAAGGTCTTAATCACATTTAATTGCATAATGCTCAATATATTGTATACAGTTTATAAATATCAGAGTCGAATCCCTGCAAATTTCATACGCGAATATACGCAAAATTCCCCACAAAACCCAACCACAGCCGCTCTATTCATCAACAATTCCGATATCGATGCAAGTAGCGCACACTGCAAAAAAACAAAATTGGAGAAACGCGCTAAATGTGTGTTCCTCCAATTTTTATAATTCCTATTGAATAGTCTTATTTCACTATGTTGTAGTGAAATCTATAATAGCCTATTTTTTCGATCTGCTCTCCGTTTAGTGTTACGTATTCTTGTTTTTTGCCCGACATTCCGTTATGCAACCGAAAATCGAAAACATTAGATTCGATTCCGTCTTTCCATTTGAAACTTATAGTCACATTTTCGTTATCGCTTTGCACTGGAGCAAAACTAAAACATAACGCATATTTTCCTTCAAACACGTCTAACGTGCTTCTCTTCACTGTTTCTGGATTGCCGAGGCTCTCACTTCCTTTACTTCCGTAACTGAATTCGGCGCTGAATTCATACTCATCGGGCAACATCGGATGAATTCTCTCCCGAAAAAAATCAGGATGCAGAATGTTTTGCGGGTTCTTAATATCTAACAGGTCGCTTCCGTTTTCATCAGACACGGTGAAATACACTAAAGTCACGGGGCTATTATCCACTTCCTCGTCGCTTTCTTTGGAGCAACCAACAAAAATCAGGCACAATATAGCCAACAGATATATTTTATACTTACTCATAATTAGTTTTTGTCAATGTTCCACAAATATAGATATACTTTTTTCAAGCCACAACAAAAATGTAAAAAAAACGTTAAAACACCGGTATTTTTTTTCTTATTATCAGAGCTAAATACATCGTTATTACCGGACTTCGGCGCGATAGGCGTAGGTGTTGCGGAGCTGTTCGAAAGCCGTGTGGTTGGCGCGCAAGGCAGCTGTGTCGGCCAACGGCGAATAGGATTGCATTATTGCGCCGAGCAACGGTGCGGCGGGATATCCGGCAGGAGCGGCATCGGGCATAGCGACGGGTGGCAGATGGAAGAAGTCGGTCAAGGCGTCGAGCGACATCTGTGTAGCCCGTTTTTTGCCTTCGAGCGAATAGCCGGCAATGTGCGGCGTGGCAACGAAAGCTCTGTCGAGCAGCTGAGATGAGATGTCAGGCTCGTTCTCCCAGCAGTCTATGGCGACATCCGCTTCTGAGTTTGCATCGAGCCAACGGAGCAGAGCCGCGGTGTCGACAATCGGCCCACGAGCGCTGTTTATCAGTAACCGACACCGATGCAGATGTTCAAAGAAACTCTCGCCGGCAATATGAAATGTAGGGAACGCTCCCTGTCGGGTCATCGGGGTGTGAAATGTGATGATGTCGCATTGCCGGGCGATGGTGTGCAGGTCGACGAAGTTTTCGGTCGTGTCGCCCGACAACTGACGTGGTGGATCGCAGCATAGCACATTCATTCCATTGGCACGAGCCCATTTAACGACAATGCTGCCCACATGCCCCACACCGACAACTCCCAAAGTGACATCTCCGGCATTCAATCCCCGTTTTTGCAGCCAATTGCCGATAACCGACAGCACATATTGAGCTACAGCCGGTGCATTACAGCCCGGTGCATTGGCTACTGTTATTCCCCGGCTTTGACAATAGGGCAGGTCGATGTGGTCAGTGCCAATTGTGGCAGTGGCGATGAACCGGCAGGGCGATCCGTCGAGCAACGCGGCATCGCAACGTGTGCGTGTTCGGGTGATCAGCGCATCGGCTGTTGCCATTGTCCTGGCGTTGATTGCTTCAGGAGCGAGATAGCGTACGTTGCACACCGGTTCGAGCAGACCGGCGATAAATGGTATCTTATTCTCAATTATAATTTCAGGACGTGACATAATTCATGCTGTTCCAAACAGTCAAAGCGGCGTAAATCAATATCAGCGCTATTATACCGACAAAACTATACTTGCCGTTGTAAATAGTGAAAAAGTGTCCGGCCTGCAGCGCTGCGCAAACGTTGAGCAGCGGCAAATAGCTGGCAACATTCACCGAATCGACCAACATGAGCGCAACAGTTGCGATTGCAGTAATGGTGACAAATCCGTTATAGGCTCTGGCCTTGACATTATAGCTGTAGATTTTTATCAGGCTTAAAATGCCCATTATACCACCAACCACTACTGTGATTGCCGCCGTTGCATAAAAACTAACGTCGGCCGACGGCAATTCGACAGGCGACAAGATGTGGCTGAATCCGCAGCTGCTGCCTAAATCTGTTAAACCGAAACCAAACAGAATCCAAAGCGAAGTGACAATACCCGTAATGGCAGCCATAATGGCCTTCAAATTAAAACATCGCATCTGTATGCAGCCTACAAAATAGACGGCGATGTAGAGCAACGCAGCCGGGGGCATGAACACGACACAGGCCGTTGTGGCAACATAAAATGATATGAACACACGGCGCGTTGCGTGGATGCTCTGATAGGAGGAGAACATCGGAACCAGTGTTGCCACCCAAAGCATTCCCATCAATGTTCCGCCCGACAGATTTGTCATCAGCCATGGCACCGATGCAGTGAACACGAGATACATTCCGGCATATAGCAATGAAAGACCGCGGATGACATTGAAGAAACTGTTGACAAACACCATCAATGCCGATGTAACAATGACTGTCAACAATCCGGCCGCTAAACGCCCCGCTCCCGGAGCAATCCAATCCGACGGTGGCTCTATGCCCAATAGTCCCGGAACAAAACTGAACGGCGCAACCAACTCATAAGTATAGCAATACACAGCTGACGCCACGGCTCCGAGCATCATCAGCAGGTAGCCGTAGCGCGAGTGTAGAAAGCGGGTGATTTCGCTGCCGTTCATAGACAGGTTATTTTTCTTGCAGAGCCATCAGGTCGCGACCAATGTCGCGGCGGAAATAAGCTCCGTCGAAGCTTATTTTAGAAACGGAGTCGAAGCTGCGGACAAGTGCGTCGGCTATGTCGTTGCCATAGGAGCTCACAGCCAGAACGCGACCACCTGAGGTGACCACTTTGTCGCCGTCGGCTTTGGTACCGGCATGGAACACAATGCTCTCGGCCGGATCTACATCGGCCAGACCGGTGATGAGCTTACCTTTTTCGTAAGCGCCCGGATAGCCGCCCGAAACCATCATTACGGTGACGGCGGTGCGTTTGTCGTGGTTCAGCGGAAGGTTGCCGAGGTTCCCTTTGGCAGCCGCTTCCATAAGAACCACCAGATCGGAATCGACGCGAAGCATTACTGCTTCGGTTTCGGGGTCGCCCATGCGCACATTGTATTCGATAACCATGGGTTCACCGCCAACATTGATAAGACCCAGGAATATGAATCCGCGATATGTGATTCCTTCCTCTTTCAGGCCACGCACGGTTGGCTCGATGATGCGCTGACGCACTTTTTCCATCCACGCCTCGTCGGCAAACGGAACCGGACTTACCGCTCCCATGCCTCCGGTGTTCGGACCGGTGTCACCTTCGCCGATACGTTTGTAATCTTTGGCTACTGGCAGAACGCGATAGTCGTTGCCGTCAGTGAGCACAAACACCGAACATTCGATGCCTGAGAGGAATTCTTCGATCACCACCGTAGCCGACGAGGCACCGAACATGCCGCATAGCATATCCTTCAATGCGGCTTTGGCCTGGTCGATGTCGGGCAGAATCAGCACACCTTTTCCTGCGGCAAGACCATCGGCCTTGAGCACATATGGGGGCTGCAAAGTTTCCAGAAAACGATAGCCATCCTCAAGCGTTTCGGCAGTGAACGATTTGTAGCGCGCTGTCGGAATATTGTGGCGCATCATGAACTGTTTGGCAAAATCCTTGCTGCCTTCAAGCGCGGCTCCGGCTTTGGAGGGGCCGACCACAAGCAGTTTGTCGGATGCGAAACGGTCGTATATACCGGCCACGAGCGGATCCTCGTTGCCTACGACAATCATGTCGATTGCGTTGTCGGCAACAAAACGTTCGATTGCATCGAAATCGGTAGGACTCATGGGGACGTTCTCGCCGTAGGCACCTGTGCCGCCGTTGCCGGGAGCGATGAACAGTTT
>CAYQYL010000038.1:0-22316 GCA_964421745.1 uncultured Muribaculum sp.
GGGAACCCTCTCTCCAGTTCGAGGAAGGCATCGAAAAGACCGTGCGCTGGTACCTCGACAACCAGGACTGGATGGACAACATCACCTCCGGCGACTACGAGCGCTACTACGAAGAAATGTATCGCAACCGATAATTATAATTACTTATCTTATACCTTTAACACCATGATTGAACCTCCTTATGCAGCTGCTCATTCGCGCTATGACAACATAAAGTTGGAACGCTGTGGAAAGAGTGGAATTCTGCTATCGAAGATTTCATTGGGCTTCTGGCATAATTTTGGCGCAACATCTCCACTCGATGTGTCGCGCTCAATTGTGCGCACGGCATTTGACAATGGAATTGTATCGTTTGACCTTGCCAATAATTATGGTCCTCCTTATGGCTCTGCCGAAGAAACGTTTGGTAAAATTTTTCGAGATGATTTCAAAGCCTATCGCGACGAAATGTTTATTGCCACAAAAGCCGGTTATGATATGTGGCCCGGTCCATACGGAAATTGGGGATCGCGAAAATATCTCTTTGCTTCGCTCAACCAATCGCTTAAACGCATGGGGCTCGATTATGTCGATGTATTCTACAGTCATCGTTACGACCCGGAAACTCCTCTCGACGAAACCCTGACTGCATTAGTTGATATTGTGCGGCAGGGTAAGGCCTTGTATGTTGGACTGTCGCGTTGGCCTAAGGAAGCCGAAGCCTACGGTTTCGAATTTCTTGACAGACATGGCTGTCACTGCTTGCTATTTCAGGACAGACTGAATATTTTCGACCGCGAACCCGTTGAGTCCGGAAAACTTCAGACTGCAATCGATGCAGGGACGGGGTTCATTGCTTTCTCGCCGTTGGCTCAAGGATTACTGACAAACCGTTATTTAAACGGTATTCCTGATGGTTCGCGTGCAACAAAAAGTAAATTTCTTACAGCCGACCGCATAACACCGGAATTGATTGAGCGTATTGGCATATTGGCAGAATTAGCCAGGCAACGCGGCCAGTCGCTGGCACAAATGGCTGTCGCATGGACATTAGCTCACCCGGGAGTGACATCGGCAATTGTCGGAGCCAGTTCTCCTGCTCAATTGCTCGACACCCTCGCATCTACAGAAAATATGACTTTCACAACCGAAGAATTATCAATTATTGACAGCCTACAAAAATGAAACTACGCAGTATATTGTTTTCAGCAGCTCTGACTGCAGCTGTAGCCGGCAGCGCGTCAGATGCTTCATATAATTTCGTGATAGATGTTGCCAAACCTCAGGCAAATGTGAATCCGGCAATGTATGGTATCTTTTTCGAAGACATCAATTTTGCAGCCGATGGTGGGTTATATGCCGAGTTAATAAAAAACCGTTCGTTTGAGTTTCCGGTGCCTTTCACCGGCTGGCAGCCATTTGGACAGGTCACTGTGGAAACCGACAATCCCTGCTTCGACCGTAATCCGCATTATGTACGCATTACAAACGACGGTCGTTTGCTTCGTGCCGGAATAGACAACGAAGGTTTCCGTGGAATCGGATTGAAGAAAGGTGAAAATTATGATATGTCGTTCTATGCCCGCACAACCTCTTCAAAACCAGTCCGCGTGTCTGTGCAGCTGATTCTTCCCGACGGATCAAATCCAGTGGTGAAACGCATAGAGGTGTCAGGCGACAAATGGCAGAAATACTCGGTTGTGCTTACTCCTTCGTTCACCGATGCGCATTGCCGTGTCCGTCTTGTTGTTGAAGATAAGGCTACTGTCGACTTCGATCATATTTCATTGTTCCCTCAAAATACATGGAAGAACCGTCCTGGTGGTTTGCGCAAAGATCTTGCACAGGCGCTCTACGACCTTAATCCCGGGGTATTCCGTTTCCCGGGCGGATGCATTATAGAAGGTAATTCACTTGCTACACGTTATCAGTGGAAAAATTCAGTAGGCCCTGTTGAGAATCGTCCTCTCAATGAAAACCGCTGGAACTATACATTCAAGCACAAAGCTTTCCCCGACTATTTCCAGACCTATGGTCTTGGGTTCTTTGAATATTTTCAGTTGGCCGAAGATCTTGGCGCCGAACCGCTGCCGGTGATCAGTTGCGGACTGTCGTGTCAGTATGAGAGCAACGAAGTCGTTCCACTCGATTCGCTTCAGCCTTACGTGCAGGATGCTCTAGATCTGATTGAGTTTGCCAATGGCGATACGGCCACTGTTTGGGGAAAAGTACGCGCACAGATGGGGCATCCTGCGCCATTCAATCTGAAAATGCTTGCCGTTGGCAACGAACAATGGGGCGAAGTCTACCCCGAGCGTTTAGAAGTGTTCTCAAATGCAATCCGTTCGAAATATCCTGACATACTTATTGTTGGATCGTCAGGCCCGTCGGCATCAGGGAAACATTTCGATTATCTATGGCCTGAAATGAAACGTCTTGGAGTCGATCTCGTCGACGAACATTACTACATGTCGCCCGAATGGTTCTTTTCCAACGCTGCACGCTACGACAATTACGACCGCAAAGGTCCGAAAGTTTTTGCAGGCGAATATGCATCACATCACAAAGAAACACAGAAGGCTAACAATTTCCTTGCAGCCCTGTCGGAAGCTGCGTTTATGACCGGACTTGAGCGAAATGCCGATGTGGTTCGACTGGCAACCTATGCGCCGTTATTTGCACATGTAGACGCCTGGCAGTGGAATCCAGATATGATATGGTATGACAACTTGCGGTCGATGCGAACTCCGAACTACTATGTGCAGCAGCTCTACGCAATGAATCCGGGCACGGATGTCGTGCCGTTGACTCTCGACGGTAAACCAGTTGCCGGACAGGATAGTATTTACGCATCGGCCACGACTGACAATGCAACCAACGAGGTAATTGTAAAGATTGTCAATGCCAACAACACTCCCTGCGAAGCAAATTTCGACGTCAAAGGGCTGAAAAAACGCGAGCTTGTCGACGGTGTGGCCTACGTTATGCAGAGCGACAATCTGCTTGAAGTTAACTCGCTCGATGGTGAACCCGTTGTTCCGCACATGTCACAGCTACCGGTTAAGGGCAACAAACTTGTGATGAACCTGGCTCCGCATTCTTTCACTGTGGCTCGAATAAAAACAAAAGCCACAAAATAATAAATAATTCTATATGAAAATAAAATCAATCATTGCAGCTGCTCTGTGCGCTATGGTTTCAGCCGTGGCGCACAGTCAGGCTAAGTATGTGTTCTATTTCATTGGCGATGGAATGGGGCTGGGACATGTTGCCGCCACAGATTACTATAACTCGAAGATCGCCGGTAACTCGCAACCGTTACTGATGTCGACTTTCCCTCACTCGACATTTGCATATACATATTCCGAGTCAGGCCCGATTACCGATTCTGCGGCTGCCGGCACAGCGCTTGCTTCCGGCCACAAGACACGCAACGGACATGTCGGGTTGTCGGCCGACAGCACTGAAATATATCGCTCGATAGCTTCGCTGCTCAAAGACAAAGGGTGGGGCATTGGTGTGCTCACATCCGTATCTGTCGACGACGCTACTCCTTCGGCATTCTATGCCCACCAGCCCAGTCGTAAAATGGTAAACGAGATTACAGCCGATGCCGTTGCCAGCAAATTCGAGTACCTCGCCGGTTCTGGTTTCCATTCAGGTGGTCCGGGCTACTATTCGGACGAAGTCAAGAAACAATTTGAGAAAGGCGGCTACGGATTCTTCCAGAATGGTGACAGTGCCCTAAACTATAAAGGAAAAAATGTTGTGCTGATTTCGAAGAAACCGAACTATCATATAGGTCATGCAATCGATTCGCTCGAAAACATGAGTCTGGCCGAGATGACGTCTGTGGGGTTGAAGCGATTACAGAAACAGTCGCCCGACAAATTTTTCATGATGATTGAAGGTGGTCATATCGACTATGCCGGTCATGCCAAAGACGGCTCGACAATTATCAAGGAAATAATTAATTTTCAAGATGCGATTGCAGAAGCCTACAACTTCTATCTTCAGCATCCCGACGAAACACTTATCGTCATCACAGCCGACCA
The DNA here is from genome assembly GCA_964421745.1 of uncultured Muribaculum sp. Lineage (GTDB taxonomy): Bacteria > Bacteroidota > Bacteroidia > Bacteroidales > Muribaculaceae > Muribaculum. The sequence goes on from CAYQYL010000038.1 coordinate 4,035, forward strand.
CGACACGAGCGGCTTCACCATTGGTCATCGCAAAGGAAATCCTGCCTACATCGATCAACAGAAAACAAGTAAATACGCATTCGGTGTTTTCTGCCAGGAGCTTGCGGCAGCCGAAAAAACCGTCAGCTGGGAAGATATGAAACAGATTCTGAGCGATAAGTTCGGTTTCTGGACCGTGATTCCCGTCAACGAAAAACACACAGCCCAGCTCGAAGAGCTCTACGGCAAGGTGTTCAAGATGCGCGAGTCGCAGCAGGAAAAAGGTCTTTATCAGACATTCGACAAATTTGCAGCAACCGTCTTCGATATATTTGCCGACTATGCCGGCTACAACTATATCATCGACTATCACATCGGCAGTCCTGTGCCGGTCTATGCTGTCGGCAAAGGTGCCGAAGCCTTCACCGGAGTGCTCGACAACACCGACATTCCCAAACTCATCCTTAAAGCCACAGCCACCAAATAACTCCATAGAATTATTCACAAAACCAACGGCACTCCGGATTTCGGGGTGCCGTTGGTTGTTAAGGTGTGTGGGATAACCGATTTTAAAGATGCTTTTTCAAGCTGCTTTATTGATGAGCGACTGAATCTGCTGTTTGGAAGGATTCTTAGCCACAATTTTGCCTTCGGGGTTGATTAGAAATACCCCGTAGCCATCTCTATCGAGGTGGTAGGCTGATTTCAATCGGTCGGCCCGGTTTTTTTCTGCATAAAATTGAGTGTTACTTGCCAGCCCGTCGCGTTGAACGATTTCACGGAACAACATTTCGTTGTTGTCGAGGTTCACGCCAATTAGGCTTAGCTTTGCGTTGTCGGCGTCAGATGTCAGCGTTGTGTTGATTGCTGTGTAACGTTTCATGTCAAGACGCGACTTTGCATCGCTCGATGCCCAGAACTGTAAAAGAATCCATTCGCCCCGCATTTTGTCGAGCGACAAGGTTGTGTCGTTGTTTTCAAATTTGAAAACCGGAGCGGTGCTGCCCTTCGAACCATCGACGGCCAGAAGTGTGGAAGCAGTGAAAATGGATAAAAGCATCGAGAATAACACTACAGTTATTACTGCCTTTTTCATACTTTTGGTTTTAAATTACTAATAACCCTACAGTTTGGTTCAACATGAATGAAACTGCGGGGCTGCCGATTTTCGGCGCGGCTAACCTCTGTTAGCCTATATCTTTTATCCCGCAAATTTACTCATTCGCTGACATTTTAAACAATGTGTACTGAATTTTGTTCAAAAACTGTCTTAAAAATTAACATTATTGCAATAATAAATACAATAATTAACTATAATGAACGTAAAAAAGTCGGCTGGAATCTTCTCCAGCCGACATGGTGCGCATGAATAATTAACCCAAATTATTTATGCTTTTTTGGACGTCCGTTCTTATCAAGACCGAGTTCTTCGTAAAGCATCTGTCTGCGACGTTTTTCGTCTTTCTTTTCTTCGTAGCGATTGACAGCTGCTTTCACTCCGCGGTCTACGATAAACTCGATCCAATCGTCGGAGCTCATACTTGATGACGAAGATTTTGTTTTTGAACCATATTTTGGTACTACAGCCTTGTACCCGTGTTCTCGAATAAGTTTTCCTAAATAAGTCACTTCAGGGTAAACGTCAATCTCACCCTTATAAGTTGTTAGTCGGTGGGTTATAGGAAATAACTTTGATGCTTCTTCCCATCTTCCTAAAGCACACAGAGCAGCCAGGATATTTGTATGATATAGACCTTGGTTATAATAAGCCTTGTTGTAATCATTTTCTTTGAAATCATTTTCATTTATCAGCCTTTTGTTAATGTCAATTATTCTTTCCAATATATCCTTATGAGCTTTACTTTCAAATTCTTTGTTTATTAAATCATATTTCTCCCACTCAGGAAGATCAATTCTTTCATTTACGTAGTCACTACTTATGTATCTAAAATAATTATAGGAAATACCTCTAATATTGTCTTGCTCGGCCTTGGTCCATTCAGGTTTAAGAAGATAGATACTATCGCATATAAGATTATAGGCTTTAAGTGCAATATCTCTAAAATCATTTGCATCTGCTTCATTACCTTTTCGTAAAACTGACTTCACATGTTCAGGCTCATTGATTGATACGGCGATATATTCGTCAATTAATTTAATAAAATTATCCTTTCTTTTGTTATAGGCAAGCTTTTCGATAGCATCAACAATTCCAAGTGGATTAGATTCATCAACAGATATTTGTCCTGCCTCATTCGTATTTGTTCCGACATAGAAGACACCTCCGGGAATTTGTTTTTCATAGTTCCCATTATAATTATAGTTTCTGTCGTTGGTGAATTTTTTTATATAGTAGTTAACGAAGTACGGATCAAATACTTCCTTCATAACGTTGAGCGCATTTTCGTAGGCATATTCATCGGTAAAGACATAGTACTGTAAGCCGGTGCACTTTTTAAAAACATCCTTGGGCAATTTATTTGCGTTTGCTCCGAACCAAACACCTTTCAACGACGGGTTATTGCTGAAGGGTTTGTTTTGTGACATCAGGCCTAAGTCGGCGTCCTTATAAACAATATCTCGGTCGATAAAAAGTGTTTCTATGGGATCGCCAAAAAACACTCCGGCCTCGATTGTCAATTCCGGTCCGGCTGAAAAATGTACATACGTCAGGTTAGAACAGTCCAGAAACGCAGATTGACCAATCTCTGTTACACTACCCGGTATTTCGATTGCTTTAAAACCTGCGTCCATGAACGCTGCCGGTCCGACGCATTCAATGCCATTAAAATCGAAGCTTTCAAGGTTTTTACAACCCGAAAATAATCCGGACTGCACAATTTTCATGTCTGTATCCCAGGTAACTTTGGTTAACCGTGTACAATCTTTGAAAACCTGGACGTCCATATCAACGATTGATTTTGGAATAACCACGCTGGTGATTCCACTTTTGTTGAATGCGCCTCGGCCTAATTCGGTCACTTTATATTCTTTTTTCGACTTGGGATCGGCCACAGTTTCCGGGATGACGATGTCGCCACTTGCTTTGCGGTAGTCTTTCAAACACACTGTGTTGTCGGTCAGAATCTCATACTTGGCCTCGCCAATCTTGAAATCCTTGGCCCATGCTCCGCATCCTATCGCCAGAGCTGTGAATAGTACAATTAGTTTTTTCATTGTGATAATATGATTGATTTAATACGATTTGTTAATATCCAAAACCATGACTCTTCCATAATGGGTCGGGGGTGAGGTTGCAGCCGGGTGTCAGTACTGCTGCAAAATCTTGAGCCAGAGCGCTGGCTATGGCTATGTAACGGTCGTCAAAGGCGGCGACAGCCCAATCGATGCGTAAAGTGAAAGCATTGCATTTTTTTCCGGCACCAACCCGCATGGCTGCGTTCTTCTTTCCGACGGGCAGATAGCGCAAATCGCGTTCCGACATCAGTCTAAACTGGCTCGCCATATCGGACGAAACCTTGGCATACAGCTCGTCGAATTTCGTGCTGTCGATAACTGTCGATGTTCCGGCGTTCAACTTAGGTTGTATCGAGGTTATGAAGTGGAGCTGTTCGGAGTGAACCGAGTCGGAGGCGATTACAAATATTACCCAGCCGCCGCGCGTGAGTCGCTGCACATCGTCGATGTAGTGCCGCTCAACGTCGGTCATGTCGTCGTCCACGAGATAATAGCTCCGTGGTGAGTCGCGATCTTCGTCGCGCTCCTTACTGACGTAGTTAAAACCGCCATAGAGAGCAAGATAGTAAGCGAAATTGCCCAATGCAACTTCGGCAGCAGCTGTAGGCGCGACTATTGTAACCGAGCTTTCACGGTCGATGCAGCAACCATAGGCTGTCCGACCCTCGGTCGGCATGGTTTCGATGACAAGTCGGTCGTGAGGATTTTTGTCCGTTGGGACAGCTGAAGCCAGATTGCGAAGCCGGAAACAATCGGAGTGCCTGACAGCATCGATTATGTCCTTTGTGTCAATTTCTTGCAGCGCCTGAACATCGACCGGCGATACATATCTCGGAACGACCCGATATTTTGTGTATCGATCTTGCTTGCGCCGGAACGAACGCATCAGCCTTTGTTTAAAATCATTTAATTCCTTTGCTCTCTTATCGGCTGATATAGCATTACGGAATCCATTAGCTACCAGACCGGCCGGAACGGCAAATATTGCGATTTTGACAAAAGCGCACAGAATATTTAGCAATCGTCCCCAGAAGGTTATCGGCTTGTAAACAGCAAACTTTCCAGGATCGCCAATATAGTCCATGAACGACCAAAGCAGCGCGTCCCAATAGTTGCGGAACACATCGGGCTGAGCCTTATGCTCAACCATGTATAGTCCTAACGACAAAAGAAGTGTTGCCGCAACAAGTACCTGCAGCGACACCCACATTTCATGTCTTGTCGACTTGACCGCCTTCCAAAACAGCCGCAAGGATTTGGGGCAATTTACCATAGTCTTTATTTAAAAGCTTTGTTTATACGCTCCTGCGCTTCTTCCTTAGGTTCATTGGTAAAATAGACATACCCATGATTTCCATCAACAGCTACATTCTTACCATTGGGTAATGTAATCTGTTTACCTGCGGTTCCTAAAACAACATAACATCTTGGTTTATATAAATCAATGACCCTTTCTGCTACATCCTTATTGCCTTCAACAATGGCAAGTGTAAGTATATCATCGCATTTTTTGTTGAAACTATTTACATCCTCAACGTACATTGATAATCCCTTATTATTGGATGCAAACCAATAATTTATTTCGCCATCATTGGGACTTTCCAAGTCAAAGGGCATGTCCAACAGCAGATAAGGGATATTATAAGCATCTCCATTTTTAACCATAAGCATCATCTCGTTTTTAAACACCAAATCACGAGATGCAATATAAGTAGGACGGCACTCTGGTATCCGACTTACAATATCACTACTTAAATTACAATTGGTTAATTCACGCAAATACTCTGCGTGGAGCACATCGAGCATTGCATGAGCCATTTCCATATCTCCTTTAGTACACGCTCTGTGAATATCTTCCGATATACGAGCCAACTCTTTATCGTCGCATGAATACCCTTCTGCTGCCAACCTATAATTAAAGGTATACTCATCTTCTGTGCATACGCTATATATTGCCAACCCTATTAACAAGGCAAATATAATACCTGTTATTATTCCTATTAGTTTGATTCCTTGATTCATAATTAATTATTTGCATATTTAATCGTCCCAACCAAATTTATCACTCATGGCATCTATGCCGCCAAGGACACGGTCGCCCAGCTTACCCCAAAATCCTTTTTTCTCAGCGCCCATAGCTTTGGCATTAGCTTTAGCCTCGGCTTGGCCGACAATTTTATCGGCTTCAATTTGAGCGAGTTCTTTCTGGTTGTTGAGATTCATTCTCAGTATTTCCATTTCGCGAGCTGCGGCAGAATCGCGTTCCGCTTTAGCTTCGAGTTCTGTTAGCCGTGCCTTGCATTTTGTTTCATATTTTTCGTAGGCAAGCTTGGCCTCCTTAAACTGTGGGGAATCGACAGGAATCAACGAGAAATAACCTCCGATCTGTGGATTGAAATCTTCGTTTGACGATGCAATCATGGCGATTAACGATTGAAGATTTGCATTGGCTTCCTTTGTGAGATATTCTTCGAACAGTTTTGGTTGTATCTCACTCGCATACTGATGAGCTTCGGCTGCCTGTTGAGGGACTGCGCGGATGAGCGACAAGGCTAAAGGATAGTCGCCATTTCCGCGCGCGGCTTCAACCTGCTGCTTTAGCGTAGGCAAATTGTCATTATACCATTCGATAATTCTTTTTGATGCCAATGCAAGCATTTTCTGGAATTTAGGCGTGTTTTTTACATTCGACACCGCATTGATTTCAGCTTCCCGGAATGTTGAGCCAACTCCGCTTATTTCTTGATTACAAGCCGCATATACGGCACCGTCGGCGGCATTCATGACTTTATAGGCGATGTCATATTTTACTATTGTGCGTTGGGGTGCTGTTGAAGTTACCTCGCTGCCGATTTGATTGATTTCGGCACCCAACACGAACGAAGATGACACACCCAATCCGCTAATGCCGTTTTCGGCTGCCATGGCCAACATTTTTGTAGCGAGTCGTTCCCCAATTTCCGGGAATTCGTTCCGGCCTTTGACCGTAGGAATAATGATGCTTATCTGGATGTCGTGAGGGTTGAGGAGCGATTGGGCATTCAGCAGTTTCTGATTTTTCAGCGCAGCAATTTTTTCGGCGCGTTCCTCAACTGACATTGATTCAGTTTCCTCTTTGGGTGCAAACTTAACTCCCTGCCGATCGCTCTTACTACCACATGATACTAAGCCAATTATCGTGACAATGCATGATGCTAAATAAAATATTTTTTTCATCGTTGTATAATCATTCTGTTATTTAAGTCCGTCGATACGCAGCACAACCTCGCCGAGCCCTTGCGACTCGTTAGTGACTTTAAGTCCGAGTTCGGTTCGCAGTTTTTTAGCAAGATCCCGTGCCCAATCGTATACTCCATACTGAGTTCCGTCGCTGTTGAGCAGTTTTATTCTGCAATTAGTGAAATACATCTCGGTTCGGGTGTTAATCTGCATTTTGTAAGCGCCTTTCACCGTGTGGGTCTTTATATAATCGATGATAAAATCAGAATATGGCTCATCGTCGATGCTATACTCATCGAGGGTCAAATCGCTGTCTTTCCCAACTAATATCCTTACGGTGATATCGCGTCCGCGCGTCAGAATGTCGGAGAAATACGATTGGATATCCGACATGAAGCCTTCTTTTTTAGAGATGAAATCTTTCTGAATCGCTTCGGTGGTTGACACATTTTTGAGGTTGCTGCCCGATATTGTGGCTATTGCCTTGTTGGTGTATGCATCGATCGCCGTGAGGGTATAACTGAGGTTTTTCTTGTCGTTATTCTTTTTTGTGCCGCGCCAAGATGTTGCATCGTCGGCGGTTGTTGAATAATCTAATTCGAGAATGATATCTGGATTAGCAACATTAAGCAATAGCGCTTTCGGGTCTTGCTGAATATTATCGGCCATATCCTGAGCGCTTTTGTTTTCAATTTGTTTCAGTGTCTGTTCGAGATCATTCAGTGGATAATCCGCTTTTTGAAAAGCATCCTGAATTGTCGAGAAGATGCGTTTAGCTCTGTCGTCCTTTAACAGATACTTTTTGTAGTCGCGGAGCACGATGTTTTTCCCTTCAATTTGTTTAGACTTCAGAGCATTGAAGTTCTTAAGCGTTGCGTCGGAAGGCAAAACCATGATTTCCGGTTTGGCTTGAACAATAGCATTGACATCGGTGCTCTCGTATTCTTCCATATTGCCGGAAGCTCCGTCGGCAAGTCCGGCGGGCTTCTTTTCGCCGCCACAAGCGCTTAGCAACAAGGCCAAAGACGCAGAACAAAGAATGATTTGTAGTTTCTTCATATTTTTACTGTTCAACTGATTGACTTATTATTCATTTGTTATAATATTGAGTTCCACGACGTGTGTTGAGATTGAGCCGTTTCACTGAAGTGTCTTTGTATGGTGACTCAGGAATAAGCTCACCTTCAAACCAGACGAGATCATTTCTGTCGGCGGTTCGATGCCATTGCGTGGGGCGGTAGACGGCAATAACTATGCCGTGATAATGCACTATGACATGTGTCACCTTTTGTACACGCCTGAGCGCCAGCGGCCAATCACCTTTTGCAGCCTGATAGATATCCTTGCCGGGCCGATATGACCGGTTGACATTAATAAACACAACATTGTCGTCGGGGTGTATCTTAATGTCCGGGCAATCGTACATAATGTTAATTTCATCGACAGTTTTGATGCCTCGCGTAGTTTGATTATGTCCACTTTGAATAGTCGTGAGTACGCGTTCTAGATTGAAAGCAGGGTAGGTAAGGAAATCGATCAGCACAGACTCAATTTCGATAGCAACTTCATCGGTAAGGCTGTGGCGTAAGATATAGTACTTCACCTGATTGCCGGTGTTGATGATTTCGCGTATCTTATTTAGTTTGTCAGATTCAACAGGCGATTGTAACGCATCATTGGCATGGTCGAACACGCGGTCGCCTTTCCCTTTGCCTACATAGAATATCTTACTGTCCCGAGGATCGACAAGACAATAGACATAGCTTTTGAGTTCTTGCTTAGCTTTCTGGTTAAACCTATTCATTGCGATGCTTGTAAGGCAAAGGAATCCTTATGAAGTTGATGCTGATTTGGTTTCGTTGCGCCAAATTGTTTGCCTTTGTTTCAGGTATTGAATACTTCATTCGCAAATTTAGGTACTTTTACCCCCCCTAAAATCTTTAACTATTATTAACTATATTAACTATTTTTAGGTGACTTATGAAAAAAATAGCTTGTTGCGGGTGGAGTGCTGACATTGGCGTTTTTCTTTAGCAGTGGTAATATCAGAACTAACTTTAATTTAGATTTAGTGAAATTCTATATTGTAAATGGAGCAAATTCACTATATTTGCAGCTTAATTGGCATGATTTTTGCCGATACTTAAATATATGAATTAAAAGGAATCACTCATAAATGACAGAAAACAATTCACTGACAGCTTCAATTATTGAAGCAATACAAGAACGTAAAGGTAAGGATATCACAATTATCGATTTGAGCGAGATTGATGGCGCTATTGCAAAAGAATTTGTTGTGTGTCAGGGTTCGTCGACAAGCCAGGTTTCGGCAATCGCCGACAGTGTGCGCGAATTTGTGCAGGAGCGAACCGGTCAAAAACCATACAATTACGAAGGTTATCAGAATTCGCAATGGATAATCATCGACTACGGTGAAGTGATGGTGCACATATTCTTGCCTGAATTCCGTGAATTTTATAATATTGAGGAACTTTGGAGCGATGCTCCCTCTGTCGATATTCCGAATCTTGATTAATCAATTTCAGTAAATAAACTAAAAACAGCTCGATTTATATGGGAGCGGACAAACCGAGGAAGTCGCCTGGAAAGAAAATGATGGGCTTTAATATTTTTTGGCTCTATCTGGTGATAATTGTTATTCTTGGCGGTATTTATTTTGTCGACAACGACAACACTGTGACGAAAGAAAATGTGGAGTATAACACATTTGAGCAATACGTTATGTCGGGTGGTGTAACAAAAATAGTTGTGCACACCGGTGAGGAGCTTCGTGCATCGGCCTATCTGAACGATTCGCTTGCAAAAGTTGTGTTCAAGCGTCAGTTCACTCCCGGACAGCAACCGATTGTAACTACAAACATCCCGAGTACGGATTCTTTCCAAAATAAAATCGATCAGTGGCAGCAGGACGGTTATTTCCACGGCAGTGTGAAATATGAGAAGAGTTCCAACGTTATGTCATGGATTTGGTCGTTTGGCCCATTCATACTTCTCATTGCAATATGGTTTATCATGATGCGCCGAATGACCGGAAAAGACGGCGGTTCGGGCGGCGTGTTTTCAGTCGGTAAATCTAAAGCACAGATTTTCGACAAAGACGGCCCGATTCAGGTTACATTTAAAGATGTAGCCGGTTTGTCGGAAGCCAAGACCGAAGTGGAAGAAATTGTTGAGTTTCTCAAGAATCCTAAGCGTTACACTGATTTAGGTGGTAAAATTCCAAAAGGCGCTTTGCTTGTTGGCCCTCCCGGAACAGGAAAGACGCTGCTTGCCAAAGCCGTTGCCGGTGAAGCAAATGTGCCGTTTTTCTCTATGTCGGGATCCGATTTTGTGGAGATGTTTGTTGGTGTGGGTGCTTCGCGTGTCCGCGATTTGTTCCGTCAGGCAAAAGAAAAAGCTCCATGCATTGTGTTTATAGACGAAATCGATGCTGTAGGCCGAGCTCGCGGTAAGAATCCAAATATGGGGGCAAACGATGAACGTGAAAACACGCTCAACCAGTTGCTTACGGAAATGGACGGTTTCGGTTCTAATTCCGGTGTAATTATACTGGCTGCTACCAACCGAGCTGATATTCTTGACAAAGCTCTTCTTCGTGCAGGTCGCTTCGACCGTCAGATTTATGTTGATCTTCCTGATTTGAACGATCGAATCGCTATTTTTAATGTGCATTTGCGCAAAATAAAGACCGATGATTCTCTTGATGTAGAAACTCTTGCCCGTCAGACTCCGGGATTTTCAGGCGCCGATATTGCAAACGTTTGCAATGAAGCGGCTTTGATTGCTGCGCGTCATAATAAACCCGCAGTTCAGCGTCAAGACTTTAATGATGCTGTCGATCGAATAATCGGCGGTCTGGAAAAACGATCCAAAATTACAACTGACGAAGAGAAGCGTTCAATTGCTATTCATGAAGCCGGCCATGCAACTGTGTCGTGGCATCTCCGCTATGCATCTCCGCTGATAAAAGTAACGATAGTGCCTCGCGGAAAAGCTCTTGGTGCGGCATGGTATCTGCCTGAAGAACGACAGATCACACCGGCTGAGGCTCTGCTCGACGAAATGTGTTCTACACTCGGCGGTCGCGCTGCCGAAGAACTGTTCCTCGGACGCATTTCTACAGGCGCTGCAAATGATCTTGAGCGTGTTACTAAGCTGGCCTATGCCATGGTGGCTTACTATGGAATGAGCGATAAATTGCCCAACTTGAGCTACTACGATTCCACCGGTTCGCAGTATGGTTTCTCAAAGCCGTATTCGGAAGAACGAGCCAAAGACATCGATGCAGAGGTGTCGCGCCTTATCAACGAACAGTATGAGCGTGCAAAACAGATTCTTCAGCAATATGCAAAAGGTCATGGCGAGCTTGCCGAAACGCTTATTGCCCGCGAGGTAATCTTTACGGAAGATGTTGAACGCATTTTCGGTCCGCGCCAGTGGAAATCGCGCACCGACGAAATTCTTGCCCATCAGAACGAGCAGAAACAACTCCCTGTGCCACCGGCCATTCCTCAGCTTGCACCTGCTTCCGACGATAACGATGACGAATCGTCGGACACAGCTGAAGACGTTGCTCCGGCTGAAACGAAGCCGGCTGACGGCAAACCGGAATAACCGATTAGTTAACTTTTTTAATAGTAAAACCGGAACTGACTGCGCTATAGTCGGTTCCGGTTTTTTTAGTAATGTTTGCTGAATTCTACATGCATTCGGGTAGCACTTTCATCCACCCTCAATGTTAGTTTCATTGTGCGGTTTATTACCGCGATGCAATATTGAATTTTGTTCTTCTGTAATAATAACAAAACCGACGCGTCGATTGTTCGGCACGCCGGCTATTTGTTGCAGATTCTTAGAGTCAGTTGATTGATAGTAATCCGTCGGGCAACTGCATGACTATTGTCTGGGTGTCCGGGTTGATATCTTCGATCATTTCATCGGCAATGGGAATGAACGTCGTGTTGTCTGTTCCGTTTTTCTCAACTATGAAAAGTGCGTTTTCTGTAGAGAGGTCAACATCCGTAATCTTGCCTACAACCGCACCTCCGTCAGTTGCCGAGATGATCGTGAATCCGACAAGATCGGCAGCATACATCCCGTCTGAATCATTGTCAGGTGGAAGGACATTGTCTTCGTTAAGAACAAATACATCCAGGTTAGTCAGCATGCGGGCGTCTTCTTCCGATTCGATGTCGTTGAGTTGCACAATATAGTTGCCCGGTCGTTTGGTTCTGATTTCAGTAATAATAAAAGGAACGTTTATTCCGTCTATTTCTGCCACAAGCCGCGTGAAGTTTTCCTCATCAATTTCGTCGGGAGCATAATCGGTGTACAGGTTAAGAGCTCCGTTAATGCCGTGTGGCTTCCCGAAATGGCCAAAATGAGTTATCTGTTCTGCTGTGATCATCAGTTCTGCGAATTTTAATCGGAAAGACGTGTAATCCGCGCTCCAATTGAATTTAAACGTTTGTCGATGTTTTCGTAGCCGCGATCGATCTGGTCGATGTTCTGTATCTGACTTGTTCCGCGTGCACTCATAGCGGCAATAAGCATCGCAATGCCGGCACGGATGTCGGGCGACACCATAGTTGTTGCCCGAAGAGAGTTTAGCCGTCCCGAGCCGATTACAGCAGCTCGGTGAGGATCGCAAAGAATAATCCGGGCTCCCATATCGATTAGTTTGTCGACAAAGAACAGACGGCTTTCAAACATCTTTTGATGTATCAGCACGCTCCCTGACGCCTGTGTCGCCACTACAAGGAACACACTAAGAAGATCGGGCGACAAACCGGGCCAAGGTGCATCGGCAAACGTCATTATAGAGCCGTCGATAAAGGTTTCTATTGCATACCCGTTGTGAGCCGGAATGATAATGTCGTCATTTGATCGCACAATCTCAATGCCAAGCCGTTTAAACGCGTCAGGCATGATTCCGAGTTCATCGTAGCAGACATCCTTAAGCGTGATTTCACTTCCGGTCATTGCTGCCATACCGATAAAACTTCCCACTTCTATCATGTCGGGGAGAATACAGTGTGTTGTACCGCCAAGCGATTCAACTCCATTTATTGTCAGCAGATTAGACCCGATGCCCGATATTTTGGCGCCCATTCTGCACAACATCTTGCACAGCTGCTGAATATAAGGTTCGCAAGCGGCGTTGTAGATTGTTGTAGTGCCTTTAGCCATTACGGCAGCCATAATAATGTTGGCTGTACCTGTAACAGAGGCTTCGTCAAGCAACATATATGAGCCTTTCAGACCATTTGGCGCTGTAATGCTGTAAGCCTTGATCTCCGCATTGTATTCAAAATCGGCTCCGAGTTTCTGTATGCCGATGAAATGAGTGTCAAGACGTCGGCGTCCAATTTTGTCGCCTCCAGGTTTAGGAAGGATGGCTTTGCCGAAGCGCGAAACCAAAGGCCCGACAATCATAACCGAACCACGAAGCGAGGCGGCCTTTCTGAGAAAAGCCTGTGTTTGCAGATAATCCGTGTTGATAGCGTCGGCCTGAAATGCATACGTGTGAGGTGCGAGTTTTTCCACTTTCACTCCCATGTCGCCAAGCAATGCGATCAGATTATTTATGTCGAGAATGTCTGGTATGTTTTCGACAACAATCCGCTCCGAAGTGAGCAGTGTGGCACACAGAATCTGTAATGCTTCATTTTTTGCCCCCTGTGGTGTTATTTCACCACGAAGCGGATGTCCGCCTTCGACAATGAACGTACTCATTTTTTTCTTTTTTTCTTTTTTGATTGCTGAGGAATAACTTCGGCTTTAAACTCATGCAGGCGACATGTTTCAGGCGTCAGTCGTATCGCGCCGTGGCTGAATATTGCCAGATCGTTAAACACTTTTTCATCGTCCACACCTTCGGGGCTGATTGCGAGCATTAGTTTTTTCATGTGATTGGCAAGAAGGAGAACCAATGCGTCGCGCTCCGGTCCGACAGGCATTTCCACCGCGCGTCCAATCATATATTCGAGATTTTTTCCATAGTGGCGCCAGCGGAACATACTTGTGTCATATGGAATGGCATCGGGTAGGGTATTAAGCTGTTCGGGACGCACAACATCGAATGGGAAATCAATGTCAAGCTCGAAATCAGACATTATCGCCAGATGATCCCACAGCTGTCGCTTGAAGTCCGGGTTGTTTTTAGATGCAGGAAACAGGTTGGCCATAGCTGCGACAATCGAGTAGGCACATTCCGTGCGTTGCTGACGGTCGGCAATCGTCATACAATGATCAACCATATTTTGTATATTGCGTCCGTATTCCGGAAGAATGAGTTTTCGCAGTTGTGTGTTGTAAGTGAGCATAATTTTGGCAAACAGGGCATCCGGCGCCGTTTTCCCGGCGCACGAATGCCCATTATAATTCAATTCTTTTTCATGCTTACATGTTCATACCGCCATCGACCTGAATAACCTGGCCGGTAACGTACGACGACATGTCAGAAGCAAGGAATACGGCTACGTTGGCAATGTCTTCAACCTGACCGCCACGACGCAGAGGTATACCTTTGATCCATTCTGCGCGAACTTCGTCGGGCAAAGCGGCTGTCATTGCTGTTTCAATGAATCCGGGTGCGATAGCGTTGGCGCGAATGCCACGTGAACCAACTTCCTGTGCAATAGATTTTGCCAATGCAATAAGGCCTGCTTTAGAAGCTGCGTAGTTCGACTGGCCTGCGTTTCCATGAACACCTACAACCGATGCCATGTTGATGATAGATCCGCTGCGCTGACGCATCATCAGAGGAAGCACTGCATTGATGAAGTTGAATGCGCTCTTGAGGTTAACGGCAATAACTGCATCCCACTGAGCCTCTGTCATTCTAAGCATCAGGCCGTCTTTAGTGATACCGGCATTGTTGACGAGGATATCGATGTGTCCGAAGTCGTTCACAATCTGCTGAACTACTTCTTTTGTCTGGTTGAAGTCGGCTGCATTCGATGCATAACCTTTAGCCTTTACACCGAGGGCTTCTATTTCTTTTTCTGTGTTTTTGCCGTTTTCGTCGATTACGAGGTCGGTGAATGCGATGTTTGCGCCTTCTTGTGCAAAGCGAAGGGCAAGTGCCTTGCCGATTCCACGGGCAGCTCCTGTGATGAGAGCTGTTTTTCCTTCGAGCATTTTCATAATTAAATGTTTATATTGTTATGGTTAAAATTCCCAATATTGTTCCGGCATGATGATTTCCAGGTTTCTTTCTGCAAAGATAGTCATTTTAACTTAAATGCCCCTAATCATTTGCACCAAAAACAGAAATGATTAATCACGTTGTTCGCTTCCGGCAGGTGAGGGTAGCGGGTTTTCCGGGGCAAAAAGAGCGTCGACAATAAATTGTTTGGTTTGCTGACGCAGTTTCTGTTGGTTCACATTCATTTGTGAGAAATTGTCGCGCATATATGACAGCTCAATTCCCTGAAAGAGCATCAGCATCACAGAATAGACCCCTTGAACTTTATCAGGCAAAAAACTTCCGTCGCGGATTCCGTCGGAAAGGATATTCTGCAGCAGCTCAAGCTCCTTCTCTATAGCGGCTTTTCGGATACGTTCCATTCGGCGAACTTCTCTGAGAAAAAAAGTTCGGAACATCGGTGTGTCATGTTGCTGACTGACTGTTTCTTCAACAATGTCAAGACGCACGTCAATGAAGCGTTTGAGCTTTTCTACCGGGGTCATCGGTGCAGATGCAATATCACGCAACTGGCTGACAAGCTGTTCGCTTTCGCTTTCAATAACAGCGTTGTAAATTTCGCGTTTATTTTTGAAGTATGTGTAAATTGTGCGTCTGCCTTTGTAGGATGCGTTGGCGATGTCGCTCATGGTGGTATTCTCCATCCCCTTGTTTGCAAACAATTGTCTGGCTACCTCAATGAGTTTCTCTCGTGTTTTGCTTGACATGTCTATTATACAGCTCTAAGTTGTTTTCGTGCACAAATTTACACATTTTAGGACTAAATGCGCAAAAAAAAGACGGGCTGTTTTTATTCTTCGGCATCATTTGCCTGTCGGGAAGGCTGGAGTGAATGTGCATTGATGTAGTCGACAAAATTCTGTCGGTAGGATTCAGAAACCGGAATGTAGTGATTGTCGAAAACTATACGATTGCGTTCTATTTGTCGGATGTGTTTGGTTCCCACAATGAATGAACGGTGTACGCGAAGGAATTTGCCTGCAGGTAAATAGTTTTCGAGCGATTTCATTCCCATTAACGACACGATAGAATTCTTCTGGAAGTTGACATGGATTTTTACATAGTCCTTAAGTCCTTCGATGAACAATATGGAGTCGAGCGGAATTTGAAAAAGTTTATAATCACTTTTCACTATGAGAAAGTCGCGTTTGTCTTGTTGTTCCATCGCCTGCCGATGTAGTTCGACTCGTTGCAGTGCTCTATTGGCAGCAGCTATGAATTCTTCGTAGCTGACAGGCTTCATGAGGTAATCGATTGCGCCGACCTTAAAACCTTCCAAGGCATAGCGTTCATAGGCGGTAGTGAACACGATGTTGCAATGCTGAGGCACAATGCGGGCAAATTCCATGCCGTTGAGCTGCGGCATGTGTATATCGAGAAATAGAACATCGACTTTGTCTTCAAGTATGGTTTTTATAGCCTCTTGTGCCGAAGAAAATTTTCCTGCAAGTTCAAGATATGGAGTTTTGTCGATGTAAGATGCGAGCAGTTCTTGTGCCAGAGGTTCGTCATCAATTATGACGGCGCGGAGAATTGTCATTTTTCTAATTCTTTAAATGTTGTTGATTTGATGGGCTGACTGGTTTGAAAGATCGATGCGGAGTCTGAATATGTAAAGTGACTCGCTGCGCGACACAGACATTTTTGCGCTGTCGCCGTAGATTAATTTCAGCCGTCGTTCCAGATTCATCTGGCCGATTCCGCTATCATGACAAAGAGATGTGTCGGTTAGAACAGTCGAGTTCTGAATAAAGCAATCTACCACAGAATTTTGGCAAGTTATGTGGATCGTGATTCGTGCATCAGGCAGTCCGGTATTCCCGAACTTGAATGCGTTTTCGACAGGAGAAATTAGAATCAGCGGGGCAATGTGCAAATCCGGTTGAGTGCCCGGATCGAGAATAAGATCCACCGGTAGTTTTTCTCCCATTCGCATACTCATCAGCTTAACATAGTTATTGACGAAATTCAATTCGTCGGAAAGCGGTACTGTGGGAGCATTTTCATAAAGCACGTACCGCAACAGCCCACTCAGGCTGTGGACAGCTTTCTGTGCTTTTTCCGGTGATAGTGCTATCAGGGTATAGATAGAATTGAGTGTGTTGAACAAGAAATGCGGATTAAGCTGCCGTTTCAGCGAATCGAGTTCTGCCTGACGTTGTGAGGCAAGCAATAAGTCGCGTTGAGCGCGCAGTCGCGACCAGTTGTCACTCATTTTCATGGCCACACTCAAACCAATTGTGAGAATCACCATCGCACCGTCGCGCAACATGAAAGATGTCTGACGCAGAAAAGATGTGTCGGGTTGAAAATGTCGTCCGTGGTTATTTAATTCTATATGTGGCGGCACAAATACTACTCCGATGATAACCAAACTTAAAACCAGCAGGCTTAAATTGGAAATAACGAGCCGAATCACCCAGTGAGGTCTGTTCAAACAGCGGTCGATGATAAGGTAATAGTTAATGTAGAATACTGCAACGAACACGAGCGACTTATACATTCGCCACTGAAAATGTTGAATGCCCAATTGTTTACTCATCACTACTTCGGGCAGAATGAAGATTATGCCTAGACATAGAAAATGAGTTGCAACCTTTAACCATCGTTGCGATACATCGGTTTTTGTCATGCTATTCATATCTGATTGCCTCTATCGGATCGAGATTAGCAGCTTTCTGAGCGGGATACCAGCCAAAGAAAATACCCGTTATTGTGCAAACAGCAAAGGACAGAACCACAGAATAGATCTGTATCGCAACAGGCCAGTGTGCAATGATATTCACAAGCCATGAGGCTAATGCGCCGATTATGACACCTATCACACCGCCTGTGACGCTGATGATGATCGCTTCGATTAGAAACTGTGATAAAATATCGATGCTACGTGCGCCGATCGACATTCTCAGACCAATTTCACGCGTACGCTCTGTTACCGACACATACATGATGTTCATGATTCCGATACCACCAACCAGTAGAGAAATTCCTGCAATACAAGCCAGCAGCACGGTCATCATGTCGGATGTTGAGTTCATCATCTGACTCAGTTCTTGCTGTGAGCGGATAGTGAAATCATCGTCTGCATCTTCTTTAAGTTTATGGTTTGTGCGGAGTATGTCTGTTATCTCGTCTATGGCTTGATCGGTCATTGATTCGTCCATGGCCGATGCAAAAAGTCCCTGAATATAATCGATTGCCAGGACGCGTTTCATTATAGTTGTATACGGAGCAATAACGACATCATCCTGATCCATACCCATGGAGTTCGTGCCCTTTGGTTCGAGTACGCCGATTACAGTCAATGGAATCTTGTTAAACCTTACCACTTTGCCTATAGGATTCTCTCCGTTAGGAAACAGATTGTCGACAACTGTTTTTCCCAGCAGGCACACTTTGGAAGCACTTTTTATGTCCTGCTCGGTGAAAACTGTGCCGTCCTGAACTTTTAACTTGCGTATGTCGAGATATTCGGGTGTGACACCGTAGATCGACGATGGCCAGTTGTTGTTGCCGTTAATTAATTGTCCGGCAGAATTGACCGAAGGTGAAATGGCCGAAATATACTTTGCATTATCGCGTAGGGCAGTGAAGTCTGCTACCTGAAGAGTCTGCATGTCGTCGGCACTCTGACGTACGCCGCCGCGCTGCATGTT
>CAYQYL010000039.1:0-20797 GCA_964421745.1 uncultured Muribaculum sp.
ACCGCGCCAGTTCCAGGGCTGATAGATTCCGTTGTAGGGACGCAGTGCTGCCGGGCCTGTGAAAAGATCCCAGTCGAGATTCTTGGGAACTTTGTCGACTTTAGCCGGACGCTGCAAGCCCTGAGGCCAGATTGGACGGTCGGTTGCACATTCAACTTTTGTCACGTCGCCGATCTCGCCGTTCCAGATCCAGTCGCAGACGAGAGCTGTGCCTTCGCCGGAAGCACCCTGGTTACCCATTGAAGTTGCAACACCGGTCGATTTTGCAAGGTTTGTCAGCAAGCGTGATTCGTAGACAGAGTGTGTCAGAGGTTTCTGTACGTATACGTGTTTGCCGAGATTCATAGCGTCGGCAGCGCAGATAGCGTGAGTGTGGTCGGGAGTAGCTACGATTACGGCATCGATTGATTTGCCCATTTCGTCGTACATCTTGCGATAGTCCCAATAGCGTTTTGCATTGGGGTGTTCGTCGAAGACGCCTTTGGCATAATCCCAGTTAACGTCGCAAAGAGCAACGATGTTTTCTGTACCTTTTACAGCATTGATGTTTGAGTGACCCATACCGCCGATACCGATAGCGGCGATGTTGAGCTTGTCGCTCGGGGCAACATGTCCGTGGCTACGACCCAGAATAGAGCTGGGGGCAACGGTGAAAGCGGCCGCAGCTGCTGCGCCGGTTTTCAGGAACTGTCGTCTTGAGATATTCGACATTGTGGTAATTGTTTTGAGTGTTAATGATATGGTTAAGAAGAAAATTGTTTAATCTTGAGGTTTGACTCTCGGTCGAAGAAGTCCGTAGCCGTTAGTCATCGTACGGCGACGCTCTCTGATCTGTTCGAGAGTTTGCTCGTCCCCTATTGGAGGACAGTCGTGTGTGAGTGCATCGTGAAAAAATCTCCATGCATACTCCGATGCTTCGGCCGACTGTCGCAGAGTAGGCAACAGTGGATCGAGGTGACCGTTGCGTATGCTCTGAGCAAAGCGTATACAAAGCTGATCAATGTTTTTGTCGCCGTAGGGGCGTTCAATACGCTCAGTGCGGTTGACACCGTGCAACTCTACGACGGCAGTCTTGAAATCGTGAGTCATGCGCACAAATCCTTTTGTGCCGATCAGTTCAACGTAGGAGTTATGTGTTTGGTCTTTTGCCAGCTGACCGTAGACAAAGCCTTGGGTGATGTCAAACACCACTCCATTCTGGAATGTGCCGTGACATTGTATCCACCATGGATCTTTGTAGTTCCACATCCTCACTCCTTGAGAATGCCATGTCTTGAAGTCGGCGCCGGCGTGCCATCGTGCCATGCCGACGTAGTGCATGCCGCAGTCGTGAAAAGCGGGGCCTTCATATTCGTGGCCTTCGCCGGGAGCAAGACCGGGAGTCATGTGGCAAAGGCGTATGATTGCAAGCTCGCCAATTTCACCTTCTTCGACAAACTGATGCATCAGCAAATGATACCACGAGTTGCGCAGATACATGTTTACTGTTGCGAGAATCGGTGATTTTTCTGCTAATTTCACCACTTCCCATTCATCTTCGAGAGTGTGGGCCACGGGCTTTTCTGCAACGACGTGTTTGCCGGCAGCTATCGCTTTTTCAAACAATTTACGGCGCTGATCAGCCAAAGTTGTCAGGGCGACAGCATCGACAGTGGGGTCGTTGAAAATTTCATTGTAGTCGGCAACTATTTTTGCCCCGGGTGCCTGTTGTGAGGCCAAAGTGCGCGAATAGGGGTCAATGTCGCACACGTATGCCACCTCCCACTGCGGACACTGCAGGAGTGTGGTCAAGAATTTTCCACCCATGCGGCCAAAGCCGATGATGCCTATGCGCAGGGGTGCGGGAGCGGAGGACACTATGTTTTTATCCTGTTGCATTGTTTACGCTTGTTGTTCGTGGGTTTGCGGAAGATTTTCACCGGGTGGTGGTGTCGACCGGCGCATTGTAATCAACAGTGCGCTGAATTCCCACAATATATATATAGGGATGAATACGGCCATCAGTGTGAACGGATCGGCCGAAGGAGTTATTATGGCTGCGGCCACAAGAATGACCACTATTGCATGGCGACGGTAGGTGCGGAAGAATTGACGTGTCAGCAATCCGAGCCGTGACAGCAGCAGCGCCACCAACGGCAGTTCGAACACTATACCCATTACAAATATCAGCATCAGGAAGTTGTCCATATAGCTTTCAAGTGATAGCTGGTTGACGACTACCGGACTTAGCTCGTAGGTGTAGAGAAATCGCAATGTGAGCGGAAATACCAGAAAATAGCCTACTGCGCAGCCCATATAGAACATCACCGACCCGAAAACAAAAGTGAAGCGGACTCCGGTTTTTTCGTTGTCGTAGAGTGCGGGACAGACAAATTTCCAGATTTCATAAATCACATACGGAAAGCTTATCAGCAACGCGAACCATAATGCAAGCGACATGTGCGTGAAGAACTGAGAAGCAAGCTTTATGTTGATTATGTCGACATGAAAGATCTGTCCGGTTTCGCTCTGTCCTGTCAGAAACTGACCGAACGCGCCAAGTTTGTCGAGATATTTGTAGAGTGGAAATCCTGAGCTGATAGGAGCCATTACCACGTTGTCGAACAGCCAAGGCACAAAAGCAAACACACCTATGAAGCAAACGGCCACGGCGATGCCGGAACGCGCAAGCATCCATCGGAGTGACTCCAGATGATCCCAGAATGACATTTCCTGTGCTTCTGCCACGATGCTATTTCCTTGTGATTAGCTGATTCAAATAACGATTGGTAATGTGTGTTGGAATACGGACAAGGGAAGATAGCCCGGTCGGCTATTTGTTTGAGGAATCGGAGTCTGAATCCAGACCGTCTGTAATGTCTTTTTCTATTCCGTTGACACCATCTTTGAATTTCTTCACGCCTTTGCCGAGGCCACTCATGAGTTCGGGTATTTTTTTGCCGCCGAAAAGCAAAAGAACAACCAAAGCGATTACGATAACTTCGGGCATTCCCAGCGGACCAAGAAAGAGAAGGCAAAAATCAAGCATAGTAATATTTATGAAAGTGATCGATATTATTAATACAACATTTGCATCTGCTGGCTGTCTGAAACAAATGTGCGTTTATTGTTGGAAAGACGCTTACAAATGCAATGTAAAATTAATAATAATAATTCATTTAGCCAACTCGACTTCTTTTTTTACGCATTTTTTGTATATATTAACTGTTTGTGAAATTGGGTGATGAATAGTACTCTCTCCGGCTGCAATCATGTGGCCTGTCCGCAAAAAGAAATACAGTGGGCTGATTCTTTTGCTATTGGCCGTTTCGTGGATCGTCGTCCGGGTTTTCGAACAGGCGGTTCTCCTGATCCAGCTGCCAGTAGTTGGACAGCATTGCCATAAGTTTTACAATCTGATTTAGTGCTTTCTGGGTTTCCTCACCAATCTCTTTCTTTTGCAAGCGTAGCATTAGCATTCCGTAGAGGGCTGTCATGCAAGTTTCAATCTCGCCGAGTGGTTTCTCGCCCTGACGTGTACGCAGTTCTACAATAAAAGGCAATGTTTTGTAGAATTCAGCATGGTAGTCGGCAAATTTTGGCGATGCCAGAAGAGTCCGGTGCAATTCGTCGATTTGCGACAAAGTGTTTTTGTTCAGTTGCAGATGCCCGTGCTCATGACAGTTTTCACGGCGCATCATGTCGATGAGCGACTCATACCATTCTGTCAGTTCTTTACGCTGCGCATTGTATAAGCCGGCGTAATTGTCAATTACGGCTGCTTTTATCCGCTCAATGTTGAGCCCGTTAGCTCGGATAAGATCTTCAATGTGCCACATGTAGAGCAGGTATTCCGCAATATTTTCTTTTCGTTTTGCTGATGCTGTAAACATAGTTTCTGAGAGTTTTTATTAAGATAACAACTGCCGGGCACACAAAGTTATGTCAGCAGTCAGGTTTCAAATTTATCATAATTATTTTAGAACTCCAATTTCATGTCGCTGAACATCGCAATAAAGTTATATGAACACATTTAAAGCACCGGTGAGAGCGAATCTTCGCCAAATATGTGTATATTTGCAGTTGCGGAACAACGTAGTCACCAAAACAGATTTTTATGCAGGCAATAATACTCGCCGCCGGAATGGGCCGCCGCCTCGGGGCTTTGACGGCAGACAACACTAAGTGCATGGTCGAAGTCAACGGACAGTGTCTGATTGACCGGATGCTCAGTCAGCTGGCTCCTTTGAGATTGTCACGTATCGTAATAATCACGGGTTATGAGGGTGAGAAACTGCGTCGCCATGTGATGGCATATCATCGTGGCATGAATATTGTTTTTGTCGATAACCCTGTCTATGAACGTACAAACAATATCTATTCGTTGTGGCTTGCGCGAGAATACATGACCGACGATGACACTCTGCTGCTTGAAAGCGATATTATTTTCGACGGTAATATTATCCGCATGGCCTGTGACAGCCCAGAACCCGATGTTGTTCTGGTTGACCGATATCAACCGTGGATGGACGGCACAATGGTGCAGATAGATCCGCTGACACATCGAATTTTGAATTTTGTGCCTAAAAAAGCATTCCGTTATGCGGACGCAGACTCATATTACAAGACAGTTAACATTTACAAGATATCGCGTCGTTTTGCATCCGACCACTATTTGCCTTTCCTCGATGCCTACATAAAGGTTATGGGGCATAATGAGTATTACGAGCAAGTGCTTCGGGTAATTACGCTGATCGACACAAGTCCGCTGGTGGCGCTTTCAGTCGAGGGACACCGCTGGTATGAGATAGACGATATTCAAGATCTTCGTATTGCCGAACTACTTTTTTCATCGGCTCCCGAGAGGCTCGCCAAACTGCATGCCAGCTATGGCGGCTATTGGCGTTATCCGGGTTTGACTGATTTCTGCTATCTGGTGAATCCTTATTTCCCGACACCCCGCATGACTGACGAGATCAAGGCGTCGTTCGATCAGCTGATGAGGCAGTATCCGTCGGGATCGGCAGTGAACCGCATGCTTGCCGGCAAATGTTTCGGAATTAGAGAAGAGTATACAGCCGTCGGTAATGGAGCTGCTGAGCTGATAAAAACTCTTATTGAAGTTTCCAGAGCTCGCAACAAAGGTAAGACAGGGCTTGTGCTTCCCTCGTTCGAGGAATACTTCAATCGCATGACCGACGATGAGATAGTGGTATACGAACCTGATTTCGATGATTTCCGCTATACGGCTTCGGAACTGATGTACTATTTCGGCAACCGTGGACTCAAGCGTCTGCTTGTAGTAAATCCTGATAATCCTTCGGGCAATCAGATTTTGCTGTCCGATATGATTGACCTTTGCATATGGACAAAGAAAAAAGGAATTCAACTGATTGTCGATGAGTCGTTTGTTGATTTTGCCTATGGTCCGATTGAAGAAAACTCGTTGCTTACAAATGAGCTGCTCGAACAGTTCCCGAATCTTGTGGTCATTAAGAGCATATCGAAGAGTTTCGGTGTGCCCGGATTCAGGCTTGGCATTGTAGCCAGTTCCGACAAGGACCTTATAGCTGACATTCAACGCAACTGCTCGATTTGGAACATTAATTCCTATGGTGAATATTTTATGCAGATCTATGGCAAGTATCAGGCTGATTACGAAGCGGCTTGTGAACGCATTAAACGTGCACGCGAAAAATTTTTCATCGACATAGTTGAGTTGCATCTCGACTACATAAGGCCGATTCAGTCGCAGGCCAATTATTTCCTATGCGAAGTCTATGAGCCATTTACTGCTCATGAATTGTGTGTAGCGCTTCTCGATCGCTATGGAATTCTTATTAAAGACTGTACGGGAAAGCGCGGGTTCAACAACGGACGTCAGTATGTACGCATAGCTGTTCGCGACGATGCCGACAATTGTCGTCTTGTCAAAGCACTTGCCGAACTTAAACCGAATTGATTGTATGATGCATATAACAACCGAACAGATCGACAGTCTGAACATCACCTGGAACGAGTGCATCGACTGGGTGCGTACCGATTTTCTGTTCAAACATGAGAGCCAGCTTCCGGCCAAAGTGTCGGTTCATCCGCAAGGACGTGATTTCATAACAACAATGCCGTGTTTGCTACCGCAGCGCATCGGACGTTTTGGAGTGAAGATTGTGTCACGTATTGCCGGAGTGCATCCTCCGCTGCGTTCCGATGTTATGCTCTACGATTCTGCTACGGGTCGGTTACTCGCCTTAATCGATGCCGATCGCATCACGACTTTGCGTACGGCAGCTGTGGCTACGTTGGCAATCGAAACTTTGCGCCGACCTGAAGCAGCCAGGTATGCTTTTGTCGGGTTAGGCAACACAGGTCGCGCTACACTCAGCTGTCTGCTCAGCCGTCTCGGCAACGATCCGGATGTAGAGATTCGTCTGAAAAAATATAAGGATCATGCGGAGCAGATTATAGTAGAGTTTTCAGAACAATATCCGTCAATTAAATTTGTTGTTTGCGAAGCAATGGAACAGCTCGTTGCTGACAGCGATGTGCTTGTTTCCTGCGTGACCGATGCCGACGGGTTGATGATCGACTCGCCTGCACGCTTCAAACCCGGTGCTTTGCTTGTTCCTGTACACACTCGCGGTTTTCAAAATTGCGACACGGTATTTGACCGTATCGTAGCCGACGATACCGGACATGTCTGTACGTTCCGTTATTTTAATGAGTTCCGCAGTTTCTGTGAACTTTCCGATGTTTTGTCGGGCGCGAAGCCTGGCCGAAGCTCAGATTGTGAACGAATTATTGCCTACAACATCGGGCTTGGACTGCACGATGTTTACTTCGCATCGCAAATTTTCGATTTAGTAAACCGACAATAGCGAATATGACAACGGCAGACGACACATCGCGCAAACTCGGACGCAAGGTGCTGGTCGGCACGGTGTGGTCGTCTATCGAGCGCTTTGGTTCGCTCGGACTCCAGTTTGCAGTCAATCTGGTTCTGGCTCGTCTGCTCACACCGGGCGATTTCGGTTATATCGCCGTGCTGGCTCTGTTCATGTCTGTTTCGCAGGTGCTAATCGATGGAGGTTTCGCAACTGCCCTTATTCAGAAAAGCGATGCAACGCAGACAGATTATTCAGTCACATTTGTCTGGAACATGGTTCTTGCACTTGTGTTCTATGCATTGCTCTACGTAGCAGCTCCGCTAATCGCTTCGATAGAGCGAATGCCGTTGCTGACAGATATTATACGTATTTTTAGTCTGTCGCTGTTACTCAGTGCTTTAGCTCAGGTTCAGATTATTCGTCTACGTAAGAATCTTGCGTTCGGTACGATAGCGGCAATCAATCTTGGTTCTTATGCAGCAGGTGGTGCTTTAGGCATTTGGCTTGCGGTCAGAGGTGCCGGGGCGTGGGCGTTGGTGTGGATGCAGCTTTGCAATTCGGCAGTAGCAGCTGTGTGCTATAATCTATTTTCACGCTGGCACCCCGGATGGCGCTTTAGCATGGAATCATTCAGGCAGTTGTTCAGCTATGGGGGCTACTTGCTTGCTGCTACGATATTTCAAGAAACGTGCAAAAACATTCAGTCGCTGCTGATCGGTTGGCGTTATTCGGCCACACAGGTGGGACTTTACGGTCAGGCACACAAGCTCGACCAAATCAATTCATATGCTATACCGCAGATTCTGGTGCAAGTGATGTTCCCGTTTTACTCCCGCATACAGCACGACAGAGAGCGGCTTGCGCTTGTGCTCGGAAAGTGTGTACGCATAATTGCGCTGTTCATCTTTCCATTGCTCACCGTTCTGATCGTCGTTGCCGAGCCACTTATTGTCTGGCTGTTTGGAGAACAGTGGCGGGCATGTTCACCATATTTCCGCATTCTCTGTGTCGGCGGTTTGTTCTCATCGCTGCAGAACATAAATTTTTATGCCGTTGCCGCACGTGGCCACTCACGTGTGCTGTTCAACTGGAGTTTTTACAAGTGGGGACTGCTGTTGGTGCTGTTGATCGGCGGTATGTTCTTTGGCATGGATGGCATCATGTGGGCTATGGCGGTGTCGAATGCAAATATTTATTTAGTGAATGCACTTTTAGCAAAACGCTATGTCGGATATGGATTTGGTGATCAATTATTAAGTCTATTGCCGTTTGTTGGAGCGTGTGTGGCTTCCGCTTCCTTGGCTCTTTTGGCTATCGGCATCGATATCGAGCATAACTGGCCATATATCGTGACAGTTTTTGCGGTGGTGTACGCTGCCATTGTGATGCTCTTCCGTTTCAGGGTTCTAACCGACATAAAGTATATTTATCAGACAGTGATTAAGCGATGATTGACTCAAAAATACAACAGCAGTTGCGAGAGCGATTTAATCCCGACGGTTCGGTGTTGAGAGCAACACAAATGCGCATGCTTGAGATTCTTGAGCATGTCGACAAACTTTGCCGCGAACATGGCATTAATTACTGGCTCAGTTCGGGAACACTGATTGGCGCAGTGCGTCATGGCGGTTTCATTCCGTGGGACGACGACGTGGACATCGAAATGCCTGAAGCTGATTACACACGATTGATAGCGCTTTTATCGCAGCCACGGTTTGCTGGAAAATACAAACTTTGCACATCTGAAACTGACCCGAATTTCCTGTTTCCCTACGCCAAGCTACACGATCCCTGTTCGAGAATAGAGGAGGCTACCGGATTGGACGCTTTGCAGCGCTATAGAGGTTGCTTCATTGATATTTTTCCACTTGTTCCTTCCGGTAGCCGAAAGGCTCACAGAATAGCCGGGAAATTGCTGGGAACGGAAGTAAAGAAGTCAGTCGAAACCGGTAATCAAGGTGCAGCTGCTGCAGCTTTACATTTATTGTCGAGAGGTGTATGCTATCCGTTGCTGTCGGCAATTAACAGTGCCGCAGGTTGTGGCACACGGTTGCGCCACAAGGTGCCGTCGTATTTTGCAGCCCCACGCGACACACGTGACATTTTTCCACTGTCGGAAGTGACTTTTGAGGGACATAGTTTCAAGGCTCCACGCGACACCGATGCTTACCTCCGGAAATTGTACGGCGATTATATGCGCTTGCCCGACATTGACAAGATTCAGGTGCATGCAGCAAAAATTATACTATCAGACAAAGAATTAAACTGAAAATCTATATGGTTGACAACATCTTCAATATTCCGGCAGACACTAATCCGCGTGTCCCGGCTGCGGAGTTTCCGTTCCGCCACAAAGTTGATGTACAGATGCGCTTCAACGACACCGATTTGCTTGGACACATAAACAACAATGCCTATCTGAGCTATTTCGATCTCGGCAAAACAGGCTATTTCAATG
The DNA here is from genome assembly GCA_964421745.1 of uncultured Muribaculum sp. Lineage (GTDB taxonomy): Bacteria > Bacteroidota > Bacteroidia > Bacteroidales > Muribaculaceae > Muribaculum. Next base: position 9,322 of record CAYQYL010000039.1, read on the forward strand.
CAGTCGCTGGCGAAGAAGTCGATTGGACTAATGTTAACATTGTTGTTGCTAATATTCATGTCGACTTCTTTTCCCCGACATTTCTGAGCAACAAGGTTGTTGTGTTGACTCAAGTGGTGTCGATCGGCCACAAAAGCCTTGTCATGGAACAACGTCTGGTCGACACTGTTTCAGGCCAGGTGAAATGTCTGGCACGCACAGTTATGGTCGGCGTCGACCTGACAACCGGACAGTCGCAGCCTATTGCCGAACATTGGGTGGAGAAAATCAACATGTTCGAACAGCGGCAGGTTAATGTAAAGAAATGAGTAAAATATTATACGTCACCGATTTAGACGGCACGCTGCTCAATAATGAATCGAAAGTGAGTGCCGAAAGTGCCCGCATAATCACTGATTTGTCGCGTGCGGGTGCCCTGATAACCGTTGCTACGGCACGTACGCCGGCAACTGTTCAGACATTGTTGGCCGACACCCTGACAACTCCCCCTGCCGTAGTGATGACCGGAGCTTCGCTTTGGGACAGACAGTCGGTTTCGTATCTGGAACCTAAATTCCTGGAATTTGAAACCGTGAAATCGGTCTACGAAACGATGGTTCATCACGGTTTGTGCCCGTTTGTCTATATGCTGCCCTCCGACAATATCATCCGCGCCTATCATCCGGCACAGCTCAACGATGCCGACGCCGATTTTGTTGCAAAGCGCAACAATCTGCCTCTAAAGAGATTCATTGTAGGAAGCGAGCCTGTGTTTGATGGTAGCGTCGGTAACTGTATAATAGTTTTTACACTTGGCGATCCGGACAAAGTTTTTGCTGCGGCAGCTCAGATTGAGGCTGATGCTTCACATCCGTGCTCCGTAAGCGCATATTCCGACCCATGTTCCGGAGGCATAGGTGTGCTTGAGGTTAAGGCGCCGGGCACCAGTAAGGCCGATTCTGTCAGGCGTGTTGCGCAGTTGTCCAATGCGGAGCGTATTGTTGTGTTCGGCGATAACATCAACGACCTCTCTATGATGGGAGTCGCTGACGTAGCCGTGGCTGTGGGCAATGCCGTTCCCGCAGTGTTGGAAGCCGCCGATATTGTGATCGACACCAACGAAACCGATTCAGTAGCACGGTTCATCAAATCCGATTTTCTGAGAAATGGCTAATATCTACGACATACGCCGTTATGGCACACTGGCATTCATGGCTGTGGCTGTTGCACTGGCAGCATGCTTTCTGGGTGTGTCAAACTCCCTTGTCAGCGACCTTGCCCGGCAGGAGCGTCAGCGCATGGAACTGTGGGCCGAAGCAACTAAAGGAATCATCAATGCATCATGGCCCGACGACGACAGTGGCGACGGAACGTTGAACCGCCAGTACATGGACTTCCTGTTGCATATCATTGAAGACAACCAAAGCATTCCGGTGATACTGACCGATGACAGCGGCAACATAATTCTTCAGCGAAATTTCAATTTGCCCGAGCCTCTCGACTCGTTAAATCCTCTTTATATATCGCCCGCAAACCAGGCCTATCTTAACCGCAAACTGCACTCGATTGCCGGGAGTAATCAGAATGTGATCCCGATTGAGATTGGCGGAGGCATGACACAGCATCTCTACTACGAGGACAGTTATCTGTTGCAGCGACTCAACTATTATCCTTACGTGCAGATGCTGGTGATGATTGTTTTTGTTGCTGTAGTCTATTATGCCGTTATGTCGACAAAGAAAGCCGAACAAAACAAAGTGTGGGTCGGCCTGTCGAAAGAAACAGCTCATCAGCTCGGCACACCGATTTCATCGCTAATGGCATGGGTCGAACTGCTGCAGCAAATGGATGTTGACCCCGATGTAGTGTCTGAAATGAACAAAGATGTAGTGCGGTTGTCGACAATAGCATCGCGTTTCGGTAAAATCGGTTCCAAGCCGAAAATCGAGCCTACCGACGTCGACGAAGTGGTGCGCTCGGCCGTGTCCTACATGAAAACGCGAATCAGTCAGCGGATCAGCCTCGACTATGTTGCCCCGCAACGCGACGAGTTGCCTTTGCAGGCCAGTTTGTCCGATTCTCTGTTTCAGTGGGTGCTCGAAAACCTGATCAAAAATGCGGTCGACGCTATGGAGGCAACAGGCTCGATCTCAGTAACCTCCGGCCGCGACACACGCACAAATCAAATCTTCATTGAAGTGACCGACACTGGCAAAGGTTTACCAAAAAAGCGGTTCAAAACAATTTTCAATCCAGGCTATACTACCAAAAAACGTGGTTGGGGTCTGGGTCTGGCTCTCGCTAAACGTATTGTCGAACAATACCACGGCGGCCGAATATATGTGAAATGGTCAGAACCGGGCCGTGGCACCACATTCCGCATCGAACTCCCCTCGGCCTGATTATTTGCCTCCGACGAGTTTGAAGAAGGAGCCTGGAATCTGGGTTGTGAAATTCATGTCGCGGCGTGTCACTGGATGTACGAATCGTAGTGTCTGGGCGTGGAGTGCCAGACGGTGGATAGCAGTCGGGCGTGCGCCATATTTGCGGTCGCCGGCAATGGGGTGGCCGAGATCCTTCATGTGGACGCGTATCTGATTCTTACGGCCTGTGTCAAGTTCGACTTCGAGCATTGTGTGGCCGCATCCGCGTTTGAGAACTTTGTAGCGCGTAACAGCCAGTTTGCCCTCTTCAGGTTTGTCGGTCGAGTACACTTCGTGCTGCGAGGTTTCGGCAAGATAGCTGCGCACTTCTCCCTGGTCTTCGTCGACATAGCCTTCGACAACAGCTATGTACTTACGTTGCAGAACCATGTTGTTCCAGTTGTGCTGCATTGTGTCTTTTGCCTCTATGTTTTTGGCCAGCATCATCAAGCCTGATGTGTTCTGGTCGAGGCGGTGCACTATGAATACCTTGTTGTCGGGCGAATGCCATTTGAAGTACTCGCGCAAAATTGAGTAGGCTGTTTCTTCGGGTTTGCCTTTTTGTTTGCGGTCAGAGGCCATCGATAGCAGTCCGTAGCCTTTTTCGATCACAATAACATCGTCGTCTTCGTAGACAATCTTAACCCTACGGTTTGAGAACACCCGGAATTCGCGAGTCAGGTTCACCTCAACTTTATCGCCTTCGTTGAGTTGAGTACTGTTCAGAGTGACCGGAGTGCCGTTGACAGCCACTTGATTGTGGCGCAACAGGTTTTTTATCGTCGTGCGCTTGCGCTGCGGCATAGCTTCAATCAGAAACGGCAGCAGTTGTGTCGGTGCACTGACCGGGTATGTTTCGATAACATCAGGCTTTTGGGCGCGAGGGCGCTGTTGTTGTGAACGTTGCATTGCAGTGGTGAAGGGTGATTCTTATCAGCTTTTGCGTGTACGGCGGGTTGTTTTCTTGGGCTTAGCGTCCTGCTCGGCGATAATCTCGCGACATTGTTCGAGTGTGAGTTCGGCCGGATTGTCGACAGTGCGCGGAATTTTATAGTTCGACTTTTTGTAGGCTATATAAACTCCAAACCGACCGTTGAGAATCTGCAGGTCGGGATCTTCGTCGAAGGTTTTCACTATTTTTTTGCTTTCGTTGTCGCGTTTTGCGGCAATAAGCTCTTCGGCCTGTTCCAAAGTGATTTCTGCCGGAGCGATATCTTTTGGAATAGATATGAATTTGCCATCGTGTTTCACGTACGGCCCGAAACGGCCTATTGCAACCGTAACATCTTTACCTTCGAATGTGCCGAGTTCGCGCGGAAATTCGAACAGCCGGAGCGCTTCATCGAGTGTGATTGTCGAAACCGACTGGTTTTTGAGAAGCGATGCAAATTGCGGTTTCTCGTCGGCATCGGCTTCGCCAATCTGAACCAGAGGTCCGAAACGACCGATTTTTACCGATACTGTTTTGCCGGTTTCAGGATGAGTTCCCAGCACACGTTCGCCAACTTTATGGTCGAGGCGCATCGACATTGCGTTTTCAACATCCGGGTGGAACAGCTTGTAGAACGTAGCTATCTCGTCCGACCACGGGAGTTTGCCTTCGGCTATAAGGTCGAATTTTTCCTCCATGCGGGCTGTGAAGTCGTAGTCGAGAATCTGGGGAAAATACTGCATCAGGAAGTCGTTGACAATCATGCCTATGTCGGTCGGGAGCAGACGGCCTTTGTCGCCACCTGTGATTTCGGTGTGCTCCTCGGCAGTGATTTTTCCGTCTTTGAGTGTGACTACAGTGAAATTGCGGAGGTGCCCCTCGTTTTGGCCTTTTTCTATATATTCTCGGGCCTGTATCGTAGAGATTGTCGGGGCGTAGGTCGACGGACGGCCTATGCCGAGTTCTTCCATTTTCTTGACAAGCGACGCTTCGGTGTAGCGCGGTGGCTGCTGGGTGAAACGCTCTGTTGCTGTGATTTCAACTGCATTCAGCGCATCGCCAGGTTTCAACGGAGGCAGGGTGATCGGTTGTCCGTCTTCTTCGGCATCGTCGTGACTTTCGGTGTACAGACGAAGGAAACCGTCGAATTTAATCACTTCTGCTGTGGTGACAAAGTTTTCATGCCGGGTCGACGGCTTTATCTCGATTGTTGTTTTTTCGATTTGAGCATCAGCCATCTGTGAGGCCACTGCACGCTTCCACACCAGATTGTAGAGCCGTTTTTCCTGAGTTGTACCGCTGATTTCGCGCACAGATATGTCGGTCGGACGAATTGCTTCGTGAGCTTCCTGAGCACCCTTCGATGCTGTGTGGTACTGACGTGGTTTCAGGTATTGGCTTCCTACGGCTGTGGTGATTTCGTTGGCAATGGCCTTCAGTGCCATTTCCGAAAGATTGAGCGAGTCGGTACGCATGTAGGTTATGTGACCGGCTTCGTAGAGTTTTTGTGCAACAGCCATTGTCTGGCCAACTGTCATCCCCAGCTTACGTGCCGCTTCCTGCTGCAGAGTCGATGTTGTGAACGGCGGTGCCGGCTGTCGGGTGAGCGGTTTGCTCTGAACAGAGCTTACTGTGAACGATGCATCGGAGCAGTCTTTGAGGAATGTATCGACCTGTTGTAAGTCAGACAAACGTTCCGATAGTGCTCCCGACAGTTGTGCACCTCCATCTTCGGCAGTGAAATTGGCAGTGACGCGAAAATATGGCTCCGGGGTGAATGATTTAATTTCGTTTTCACGCTCAACAATCAGTCGTACGGCTACAGACTGCACTCGTCCGGCCGATAGCGAGGGTTTGATTTTTTTCCAGAGCACCGGCGATAATTCAAATCCGACTATGCGGTCGAGCACACGACGTGCTTGTTGTGCGTCTACGCGGTCGAGATCGATTGTGCGTGGATGTGCTATCGCATGCTCGATTGCGCCTTTAGTGATTTCGTGGAACACTATTCGGCGAGTGGTGGTCGGGTCAAGGCCAAGCACTTCACACAAGTGCCAGGCTATGGCTTCTCCTTCACGGTCCTCATCGGATGCGAGCCATACTGTCTGTGCCTCACTTGCTGCTTTTTTCAAATCGGCAACGAGAAGCTGTTTGTCTTCTGGTATTTCATAAACGGGGTTGAATCCGTTGTCAACCTCTATACTGATTTTCTTTTTGTTCAAGTCACGTATGTGGCCATAGCTGGAAAGCACTTTGAAATCCTTTCCAAGAAATTTTTCTATCGTTTTTGCCTTTGCAGGCGACTCGACTATTACTAAGTTTTTTGCCATTGACTGGAATTTTGCGCAAAATTAATGAAAAGTTGCCTATTATAAGTGTTTTTAATGGTGTTTTGTTCGGATATAGGCAAGGAATAAGTGCAATAAATATTGATTTTAAATCATTGTCAGCCTAAGATCGGCTACGAGTGTGTTGAGATAGGGGTGATTTTTCCGCATCAGCGCGAATGCTTCGGCATCGGTGAGCGAGGTCACAGACGCTTGGCTTTTGTTCAGTTCTACATCGAGAGTGATTTCGGAGTTTTTCAGCTTTGACTGTAATTCAGCGGTGAGAGTAGGGAGGCCGTTCACAATGGCATCGCGGATCGCTTCCGACTCGACTGTGGCGGTTATATGGGCCGGAGCGGCTGGGTCACGCTTTAGAACGCAGTTTCTCATGGCATTGCGCAGCAAATGCTCGGTCGGATGATTTTCAATGAATTGCCGCCACGCATCTTCAAGCTCAATGTCTGTGAAATTGCGGTTATAGGTCGGTTGCTGATCGTGTACAGCCGTTGTTTGTATGGTTGCTTCCGGCTGACTGACATTGATTGAAATTGTAGGGCGATTACCACGTGCCGGTCTTGGCCGCTGTGGTGGTGCCGGTTGCGGCGCCGGTGGAGTGTATGTGGGTGCAGAAATTGGTTTGGGTTGCACAGCTTGTGGCGTTGCCGCTATCGGTGTCGACTCTCTTGGAGCCGGAGCTATTGGCGCTTGTCCCTGAGCCGGAGCTATGGGACGTAGTTTCTGCCCCTCGTTTGCGCCGTTGTTTTCGGACGAGGGGCTAAGTTGTTGGCACAGTTTAATTAGGGTCAGTTCAACGAGGAACTGCTTGTTTGTAGCCGAACGATAGTTGAGGTCTGCGGTGTTACACAGATCCATTGCTTTATATAGGAATTGCGGTGTGCATTTCGCTGCTACCTGAGCCATTGCGTTGCGTGCACTTTCGGCAGCTTCGAGAAGCTGAATTGTTTTGGGGTCGCGGGCAACCATCAGGTCGCGGAAGTGCTGTGCCAGACCGTTGATGAAAAATTGCGAGTCGAAACCTTTGTCGCGGATCTCTTTGTAGATCAGCAGCGCAGTTGGAACATCGCCGGCAAGAAACGCTTCAACAAGACGATCGTAGTACTCATAGTCGAGTATATTTAGATTGTCGATAGTTGCCGCATATGTCACGTTGCCCGACGTGGAGGCTGCCACCTGATCGAAAATCGACAGTGCGTCGCGCATTGCACCGTCGGCTTTTCTTGCGATAACATTCAGTGCCGCTTCTTCAACGGCAATCCCTTCTTGTGATGCGACATAGGCCAGATGGTCGACCATATCCTGGATTGTGATTCGCGAAAAGTCATAAATCTGGCAGCGCGAAAGAATTGTCGGTATGATTTTGTGTTTCTCCGTTGTTGCCAGAATGAACACGACGTACGATGGTGGTTCTTCGAGCGTTTTCAAAAATGCGTTGAAGGCTGCCGGCGACAACATATGCACTTCGTCGACTATGAATACTCGGTATTGAGCGTTTATCGGGGGCACTTGCACCTGTTCAGTCAGGGCTCGGATGTCGTCGACGCCATTGTTTGATGCCGCATCGAGTTCGACAATGTTGAGCGAGGTGCCGCGATTGAATTCCAGACATGACTCGCATTCGTTGCAGGCTTCGCCTGATGGTGTGCGGTGTTGGCAATTTATGGTTTTCGCGAATATTCGGGCACATGAGGTTTTGCCCACGCCGCGCGATCCTGTGAACAGGTAGGCATGAGCAAGCCTGTTTTTGGCAATCGAGTTCAGCAGAGTGGTGGTAAGCGCCTTTTGCCCGATAACGGAAGCGAATGTCGCCGGACGGTACTTACGGGCCGATACTATGTAGTTTTCCATCGTGAAGTGGTGCGATTGATGTTGCAATAGCAAATATAGTGAATTTTTTATAATGCTACAAAACCGTCAGTGGCGGCAGTTGTCTTTGTTGACTACTGCCGCCACTGCGTTTACTTGATGAATTAAATCGGATACTTATTACAGATCCCAAATGACATACATGGCTCCCCATGTGAATCCGGCTCCGAATGCGGTGAGAATGATTTTATCGCCGGGTTTGAGCTTGTTTTTGAACTCATCCATACACAACGGGATTGAAGCGGCCGAAGTGTTGCCATAGCGTTCAATATTCACCAGTACTTTGCTGTTGTCAATTCCGGTGCGGTCGGCCACTGCTTCGATGATGCGGAGATTTGCCTGATGAGGAACAAGCCAGTCGACATCTTCAATTGTCAGATTGTTGCGCTCCATAACTTTAAGCGACGAACTGAGCATATCGGAAACTGCATGTTTGTAGACTGCGCGGCCTTCCTGATAAAGGTAGTGCTCGCCTGCGTCGAGAGTTTCCTGGCAAGTTGGGCGAACCGATCCGCCTGCTTTCATCAGCAGGTGGGGCAAGCCTTCGCCGTCGACATGGAATACGCCGTCGATAATGCCGACGTTTTTGTCGGTGGGTTGAATGAGCATACATCCGGCTCCGTCGCCGAAAAGCGTGCAAGTCGTACGGTCTGAGTAATTTACCATTGACGACATCTTTTCTGCTGCTACGACAACGATGTTTTTATACATTCCCGAGCGGCAGTAGGCTGCAGCGTCTTGAAGAGCTACCAGGAAGCCGGCGCAAGCAGCTTGAATGTCGTAAGCGTAGCAGTTTGTGAGGCCACACTGATGTGCGATTACAGATCCGGTCGACGGGAAACGGTAGTCGGGGTTGGAGGTGGCACAGATGAGCAGGTCGACTTCTTCGGGGCTGACGCCTGTCGAAGCAAGCAATTTGTCGACGGCCTGAGCGCCAAGAAATGAAGATCCCAGACCTTCGGCGCGCAGAATACGGCGCTGTTTGATTCCGACACGGGTTGTTATCCATTCGTCGTTAGTATCGACCATTTTGGACAACATTTCGTTGTCGAGGATGTCTTCGGGTGCGTATGACGCGATACCGGCTATGCGTGGATTTGGCATGGGTACGATTGTTTGTTTTTTAATGATTTGTTTATCTGTCGGCTGATGTGGGAATATAACATATTTTTCCCGGGGATTGCCGCGCCTGAGGCTGTAGGCTTTTCCCGGGAGTTATGTTATCGTGCCGCCGACAGAATTCTGTTGAGGAGATGTGCGTTTTGGCCTGTTGCGGAGTTGCTGCAGATTAAACAGCAGCTTCTTTTTCGATGGCTATTTTGCCACGATAGTAACCGCATACGGGGCATACGCAGTGGTAAACATGCCAAGAACCGCAGTGGGGGCATACTGCCAGTGTAGGCTCAAGTGCTTTGTCGTGGGTGCGGCGTTTTGCTGTGCGGGTTTTGGATTGTTTTCGTTTAGGATGTGCCATTGTTGAATGTATTTATTGTATAAATATTATTAATTGTTATCTGTCAGTTTTTTCAGTGCGTCCCAACGTGGATCAGTGGGCGCTGTGGTGTCGTCCGGTTCTGCTTCGTCGAGCATATCGTCGCTCATCAGCTCATCCTGCAGTTCTGCATCTTCCGAATCTGTTGTAGAACCTGGAGCCCTATGCTTGCGCAGAAGTGAACTCATTGCTCTGTTGCATTTCCCAAGCGGATGAACATGCTTTATGGGTATCGTCAGCGCTATTGTGTCATAAATCATGTAGGCCACATTCAGGTATGTGTCCGACTCAGGAATTTCAAGCAAATCGTCTGAATCGTCGTTGAAGTCTTCTCCGTACTTGACAATAATGTGATATTGTGTTTCGACTGGAAGCTGCATTTCATCCAGACAGCGGTCGCACAACAGCGTGAGCTCACCGGTAATGTCGAACGTAAGGTCGTAGTACGGCCCTTTGTTGACAACTGTGATGTGCACGTCAACGTTGCCGTCGCGTATGTCGGGACTTTCCATGTTCTGGAAGAATTCCTTGTCGAGGCGGAAGTCGAAATCATGGCTGCCGACGGGCAGTGATTTCAAAGGAAGCTTGAATGCTGAGAATTTTCCCACAATTGTGTCTTTTTGAAAAACTGCGCAAAGTTAGTCTTTTTCTTTGTAATTTCCTATTTTTGCGGCGAAATTATGTTTTTGCAGTCAGTTTTCGGCTGTCTGAGCCACGTAGGGCGATTGCTGCGGGTTAAAGTGTCCGCTAATTAGATGATTGTATATTTTCAGGCATGCCCATGCGTCGATCGAGGCGTAGGTTTGTTGCTGTTCTGAAAGCGAATCGGCTTCCCAGTTTGAGAGCCGTTGTGATTTAGATATGCGCTGACCGAAAATTACTGCAAATATTTTTTGAAGCGATGCATCGGTGATACAGTAGTCCGACACAAATGACTGCAAGTCGACGAACGACTGTGGTTCAAAGGGCGACAAGCGGTGCAACACGTGAAAATCGTCGCGGAGCGAGAGCCCGATTTTTTTTACTGCAGGATCCTGCAAGAAATCGACCAGGCATTTTGCAAACCCGAATTTGTTGATTCTGAACAGATAGCAGCAAGCACCGTCTGAAATCTGAATCAACGAAACCGTATTAGTGCGTCCCTTCTTGAATGAGGGTTTTGTTTCGGTGTCGAAGCCTACGATTTTAACTTTGCGCAGCGATTCTATTGCGGCAATTGCTTCTTCTTCGGTGTTTATCACGCGGATGAGGCCGGTATATACCACAACGGGCAGCTGGGCAAGCTGTTCTTTAGCGATTGACAGTTTCAGTTCGTTAATGTTCATCTGTTACTCTCCGAGTGTGATTTTCGTGCCGCAACCGGAATTGTGCAGATTTTCGGCGCTGGTGATTGTTACCTGGCTCACTCCCTGTCGAAGTGCCTCAATGGCATTTTCTATTTTGGGAATCATGCCCCCGGAAATTGTACCGTCGGCGCGAAGCTCGTCGAAATATCCCGGTGTGATATGGCCGATTACGTCTTCGTAATTGTCGGTGTCGGCTTTCATTACGCCTGGCTTTTCGAAGGTGTAGATGAGCTCCACATTGTAGAATGGAGCCATTCCGGTGGCCACCGCTTGTGCCATTGTGTCGGCATTTGTGTTGAGCATATGGCCTTCGCCGTCGTGGGTAAGAGGAGCAACAACCGGAGTGATTCCTGCGTCAAGAAGCATGCGTAATGGCTCGGCGCTGATTCGGTCAACGTCGCCAACCCAGCCGAAATCGGCCTGGGCTGTCGGTTTGCGTTTGTGCGAGCGGATAATGTCGGCATCTGCACCCGTCATTCCGAGTGCGTTGATTCCCAACGCCTGGAGTGAGGCGACAATGGTCTTGTTCACCTGTCCTGCGTACACCATCGTGACTATGCGTAGCATTGCCTCGTCGGTTACACGCCGGCCATCGATCATTGTCGTTTCGACTCCCATTTGGGTTGCAAGTGCCGTTGCTGAGCGGCCGCCGCCATGCACAAGAATTTTCTTCCCTTCAATTTGTCTGAAGGCTTCAAGCAACCGGAGCAATGACTCCGGTTGCTCTACAATTTTGCCTCCTACTTTTATAATGGTAAGTTTTTCCATTTCTTATTCTTCTTTCTGCGCGAACTGCATCAGATAGTCTTTGATGAACGGATCCAGATCGCCATCCATAACAGCATTTACATCTGAGGTCTGGTGTCCGGTACGATGGTCTTTTACCCGGCGATCGTCGAATACATATGAGCGTATCTGCGAACCCCATTCGATTTTCAATTTGGAATCTTCGATTTTGCGCTGCTCGGCAAGACGGTGCTGCAGTTCTTTTTCGTAGAGCATCGATCGCAGCAGTCGCAGAGCATTTTCCTTGTTCTTTGGCTGGTCGCGGGTTTCGGTGTTTTCAATGAGGATTTCCTCTTTTTCGCCGGTGT
>CAYQYL010000040.1:0-20581 GCA_964421745.1 uncultured Muribaculum sp.
TTTGCCGGTAAATTTGCCGCATAATCAAGAAATAATAATTTAAAACGACTATAAAATGGAAAAGAACGACAAAACCAAGAAAGTGGCGCTGAAGAAGAAAGATGCCGCTGACCCTATGGCCGCTAAACGGCAGGCTCTCGACGCCGCTATGGAAAAGATAGAAAAAGCCTACGGACGCGGAGCCATCATGAAGCTCGGCGACGAACAGGTTGAAAACATCGAGGTGATCTCAACAGGTTCGATTGCACTCAACCACGCGTTGGGAGTTGGCGGCTTTCCGCGCGGCCGAATCACAGAAATATTCGGTCCGGAATCATCGGGTAAAACCACTCTGGCTCTCCATGCTATTGCCGAGGCACAGAAAAACAACGGTATAGCTGCGCTGATCGATGCAGAACACGCTTTCGACCGTTTCTATGCAGCAAAACTCGGGGTGGATGTCGATAATCTGCTTATTGCTCAGCCCGACACCGGTGAACAAGCATTGGAAATTGCCGAGCAACTCATACGTTCGTCGGCAGTCGACATTCTTGTTGTCGATTCAGTGGCAGCGCTCACACCCAAATCGGAACTCGAAGGCGAGATGGGCGACCGCAATGTGGGTCTGCAGGCACGACTGATGTCGCAAGCTATGCGTAAACTCACAGGCTCGATTGCGCGTACCAACACTACGTGTATTTTCATCAATCAGCTGCGTGCAAAAATCGGTGGATTGGCTTTCGGTCCCAGTGAAACAACAACAGGCGGCAATGCATTGAAATTCTATGCTTCGGTGCGAATCGACATCCGTGGTCTGAGCCAGGTTAAAGACGGTGAAGAATCTATTGGCCGCCACGTGAAAACCAAAGTGGTTAAAAACAAGGTTGCTCCTCCTTTCAAGACAGCCGAATTCGACATTCTCTATGGCGAAGGCATTTCGCATGAATCGGAAGTGCTCGACCTTGGTGTTGAACTGGGTATAATCAAGAAAAGCGGTTCGTGGTTCAGCTACGGCGACTCTAAGCTTGCGCAGGGCCGCGATGCTGCCAAGAATGTATTGGCCGATAATCCGGATCTGACCGACGAAATAGAAGCCAAAATTATGGCCGCTTTGAGCGAACCGGGAAAGAAAGCAGGCAAAAAGACCTTAAAGTTGAAATCGGCAGTTACAAAGGCCGACGACGATAACGATTCTGCCCTTGCTGCCAGTGGCGAAAATCCGATGCCACACATCGACGACGACTTCGTTATGGACGATGACGACGACGATTTTTCAATTGACGACGACGTGCAATAATCGCGATTAGCGTCAGACAAAACAGTTATATCATTAAATTGAAAGCACGCGGACTTCCACCGCGTGCTTTCTTTGTATTATTATAGTTTCAGATTACCTTTTAACCCCGAGGGTTGATAGGAGCATTTTAACGGCGTTGTCGACTGTTGATGTCTGTTTCAGACATTTGATAAATAATGAGCCTATGATAGCGCCGGCTGAGTGGTCTTGTGCTTGTTTCAGAGTCGAGGGGTTGGAAATACCGAAACCTATCAGACGCTGATGTCGGAGTCCCATGTTGTTGACTCGCTTGAAATATTCAATTTGTTCTGGAGCAAATGAGTCGCGTGTTCCGGTGGTAGCTGCTGTGGATACCATGTAGATGAATCCGTCGCAGTGTTGGTCGATAAGTTTTATGCGTTCGTCGGATGTTTCGGGAGTTATGAGCATGATAAGTGGAATGTCGTAGCGCTCGCATAGATTCTTGAATGTTGACAGATATTCGTCAAAAGGTAAGTCAGGCACAATAAGAGCGTCGATGCCACATTCTTTGCATCGTTCAAACAAACGTTCAATCCCAAATTGTATCATAGGATTGAGATATCCCATTAAAACAAGTGGTATCTGACTTCCGGTTTTGCGAGCTTCCTCAACCTGGTCAAAAATTAGACCAAGATTCATGCCGTTTTTAATAGCTATTGAGGAACTTTCCTGAATTACAGGCCCGTCGGCCATTGGATCAGAGAACGGTACCCCGACTTCAATCATGTCGACTCCGGCCATCTCGAGCGAGCGAATTATGTCAACCGTTGAATCGAGCGTAGGAAATCCTGCAGTGAAATATACTGATAGGAGATTGCCATCAGGCTTTTTCCCAAAAAGGTTTTGCAATCTGTTCATCTTCATTATAACGTCTAAGTGATAAAATAAAATGGATAAGCAGCGGGAGGTTTTTTATACCGGGTTCGCTTTCGAAGCGACTATTAATGTCAATACCGGCCATACCCGGGCGCATAGCATCGACTATAGCATCAACATCGTTGGCTCCGATGCCTCCACTAAGCAGGTAAGGCACCGATCCATTGTAGTTTTCAAGTAATTTCCAGTCAAACTGCTGTCCTGATCCACCGGCTTTATCACTGCGGGTGTCAAACAGGAAGGCATCAACAGTACCTTCATATTGTGCTGTGCGTGCAACATCATTCTCGTCGGCTATTGGAATAGCTTTAAACACGGTTATACCCTTGTCACGCCAATAACGGCATTCAGAGGCCGATTCATTGCCGTGTAGTTGAATAATCTTGAAACCGTACTTGTCTATTACCGATTGGATATATTCTCTGTCGGCATTGACAAAAACAGCTACAGGGCGCACAAAATGAGGTAATGCTTTTATTACATCAGGATCTAAACCGATGGCCGACCGTGGGGTTTGGTCGTAGAATATAAAACCCATGAGCATGGGTGTGAGCTGAGCCACTGCCCTGATATTGTCGGGATCCGTCATGCCACATATCTTGATTACCATGTCGGCATGACGTGGTTTCTTGTTATTTTGATTCATTGATAAATTGTTTTAAGGTTTCACCGGGTTGTGTGGTCGACATGAATGCTTCACCTATTAGGAATCCATCAAACCCGCATTTCTTCAATTCTACTATGTCGGCCGGCGAGCCGATGCCGCTCTCGGCTATTCTGACTATATTGGCCGGCAGATGTTCGACCAGTCGGCGCGTAACGTCGAGGCTTGTATGGAAACTGGTAAGGTTTCTTGAATTAACTCCAACTAAATCGACATCGGGGTGAATTAAGTCAATCTCGTTCTCAGAGTGAGTTTCAAACAGAACTTCGAGCTTGAGATCGTGTGCTACATCTACGAAGCGCGAAATCTGATTCCTGTCGAGTATTGCAGCTATTAACAGAATGGCGTCGGCCCCACACAAGCGTGCCTGATATATCTGATACTCGTCAATGATAAATTCCTTACGCAGCAACGGTGTAGAGGTGAGCTGTCGTGCGGTGATGAAATCTGTTAATGACCCGCCGAAGTAAGGTGTATCAGTGAGTACCGAGATACCGGCGGCACCGGCAACGGAATATGAAGGTATGATATCACTGATCTGTGCCATAGGGCTTATCTCGCCCTTGGAAGGTGAGCGACGTTTGAATTCTGAAATGATCGCTGTTTCATGCGTTCTGACTGCCTGCGCGAGCGATTGGGGCTTATAAGCAGTTGAAAAAGCCAGTTCACGTAAGGTGTCAATGCTGAGAACTTGCTTTAGCGCTGTAACTTCGGCTGTCTTGGTCTGCACAATGCGTTGTAGGATGTTCATGGAGTCAGCGGCTGTTAATTTCAATGAATTTCTTAAAGGCATCCAAGGCACGTCTTGATTGAATCGACTCCCTTGCCATGGCTATAGCATCCTGGCGATTCAGCCCACGTTCCAAGGTTGTCAGAGCAAATGCGGCGTTGGCAATGACGCAATCGGTCTGTGCACGTGTACCGGTTCCGGCAAGCACGTTGTCGAATATAGCCGCAGCCGACTGAACTGTATCCCCGCCCGATAGTTCATCCGGTTGAGCGGTGCTGAATCCGAGATCGGCCGGAGTCAGCAACTCTTCGCCGTGAGCAGTGGCTACCTTGACGGGTGCAGTCAAAGATATCTCGTCGTAGCCATCGAGCGAATGCACGGCCGTACAACTGATACCTTCACGAGCTGTGAGGTAGCTGTAGAGTCGCATCAATTTCAGATTATAGACTCCCAATAGCTGGTGGCGCGGCATCGTCGGATTGACGAGGGGGCCGAGCATATTGAAGAAATTTCTTACCCCGAGAGCTTTTCTCACCGGAGCAACAGTCTTCAGAGCCGGACTGAAAAGAGGTGCGTGCAGGAATGCTACGTTGCTCTCGTCAAGTGATCGTTTCAACTGGTCAGTGTCGGCTGTGAATTTTACACCGTGCTGTTCAAGCAGGTTACTTGCTCCTGATACAGAGCTTGCACCATAGTTACCATGTTTTACCACCTTACGGCCTGCTCCGGCTACTACGAAGCATGTCGCTGTAGAAATGTTGAAAGTGTTTTTGCCGTCGCCACCAGTCCCGACGATATCAATGGCATTATCGCAGCCGAGATCAATTGGAAGACGACGTTCGAGCAGAGCATCACGGAAGCCTGTAAGTTCGTCGAGGGTGATTGATCGCATCAGGAACACGGTCATGAAAGCGGCCAGCTGAGAATCGTTGTAACGTCCGTCGGCTATGTTGAGCAACACCTCACGGGCCTCTTCGCGGGTGAGATTCTTGTGCTCGAACATTTTATAGAGTAATTGTTTCATTTTTCAATCCAGTTTTTAATTATGGTTAAGCCCATTGGAGTCAGTACTGACTCTGGGTGGAACTGCACCCCCCGCACATCGAGGTTGCGGTGTTTCATTGCCATTATCTCGCCGTCGGGACTCAAGGCGGTCACTTCAAGTTCATCCGGAAGAGTATCGCGTTCAACAACCCACGAGTGGTAGCGGCCTACTTCGATTTCATCAGGAAGCCCTTCAAATAGATAATCTCGTGTCACAATCCTGGCAGGAGTTTTTATACCGTGGTATACATCGTCAAGATTCCTGAGCTTTGCACCAAATCGCTCGCCTATGGCCTGGTGGCCCAGACATATGCCCAAAATTGATTTCCGGTGAGCATATTCTTTCAGCAATTCAGGTAGCAGGCCGGCTTCAGCCGGTATACCCGGGCCGGGAGAGATGATTATTTTGTCATAGTTCTTAATTTCTTCAAGTGCGATGCGGTCGTTGCGTATCACATCAGGCTCCACACCTAGTTCTCTCACTGCATGTGCAATGTTATAGGTAAATGAGTCGTAGTTGTCAAATATGAGTAGTTTCATTGCTATTATCGATTATTGATGGAACCTATGGCCGAGGATAGTGCAGCGAGTTTGTTGCGTGTTTCCTGCAGTTCGCTATATGGATTGGAACTTGCAACTATGCCGGCTCCGGCCTGCGAATAAAGGCGGTTGCCTACACTGAGGAAACTGCGTATAGTTATTGCCTGGTTTATATCACCGTTGAACCCCATATATCCTATGCAGCCACCGTAAATCATACGGCTATGAGGCTCCAGTTCGTTAATTATCTGCATCGCTCTCACTTTGGGAGCTCCACTCAGGGTTCCGGCCGGGAATGTGTCGCCAAAGAGGCGGTAGTGGTCGCATCCGTCAGGGAGAGTAGCCTTGACACGCGACACCATGTGAATGACGTGTGAATAGTACTGAATCTGTTTTAAAAATTCAATTTCAACACGTCCGCCACTACGACTCAGATCGTTGCGGGCAAGATCAACGAGCATGATGTGCTCGGCATTTTCTTTTTCATCAGCCAGCAGTTCATCGGCCAGCTGGCGGTCACGCTCATCTTTACCTGTGCGCCTGAAAGTTCCGGCAATGGGGTCGATATAGGCGGTATTCCCTGAAATGCGCAGATGGGTTTCTGGCGATGAACCGAAAATCCTGAAGCCGCCGAAGTCAAAGTAGAAAAGATAAGGCGATGGATTGATGCGTCGCAATGATCTGTAAACATTAAATTCGTCGCCTCTGAATCCGCGGGAAAAACGTCGCGACGGCACAATCTGGAATACATCGCCGCGACGTGCGTGAGCAACGCATTTTTCTACAATTCTCACAAAATCATCGTCGGTCATGGATGAAGCCTCGTCGTCCATTGCATAAAAGGGATATTGGGCGACATTGTTGTTGTGAAGGATCGAGATGATGTTATCCATGTGACTTTCGTCGCCGCGGGGGCAGTTCTCCACGATGGTCATCTCATTGCGGTAATGGTTGACCTGAATTATGTAACGGTACAGAATGTACCACATGTCGGGGATATCCTGAAACTGCTCCTCGCGCGGCTGTATCGATATACTCTCAAAATAGCGAACCGCATCATAGGCTGTATAGCCGAGCAGGCCATCGGGTAATCCATTGTCGCCGTCGATTGCAAATGATTCCATATAACCGCGCAGCTCTGTAATCACATCGGTGTCAGAGTTGATATCTTTGACTGTTTCAGAGCCATCCGGATAGGACATATATATTTTTTCGGAAGCAACTTTGAATCCTCCGATTGGGTTAATTCCAACAAACGAAACAGAGTTCTGGGTTGTATGATAATCGCTACTTTCCAGGAGTGCCGACTGTGGGTAAAGATCTCGTATTTTCAGATACAGTCCTACCGGGGTTTCTAAATCGGCCGGCAGAGTCTGTCTGTATTGTGTTATTTTATGCATGGTTGATAAAGTTTATTCGCAGTATTTCATGTATGTGAGCATATCCTTATCGCCTCGGCCCGATATGTTTACGACTACAGTCTGCTGGGGACCGAATTTGATTTTATCTAAAATTGCAAGAGCATGGGCTGATTCCAGTGCCGGGATAATACCTTCTGTCCGGGTAAGCCGCATTGCCGCGTCCAATGCTTCGCTATCGGTAATAGCGAGAACCTCTTCGCGTCCGGTTGAAGCGAGGTAGGCATGTAATGGGCCGATGCCCGGATAGTCGAGGCCGGCTGAGATGGAGTATGGCTCTACGATTTGTCCGTCGGGCGTTTGCATCACAAGTGTGCGGGCTCCGTGTATGATTCCCTCGGTTCCTACGCTTATGGTTGCTGCGGTTTCGCCCGTGTCTACTCCAAGTCCTGCCGCTTCGGCAGCTATAAGTCTTACTGCCGGCGAGTCGATGAAGTGATAGAATGCTCCGGCAGCGTTACTGCCCCCACCGACGCAGGCTATAACACAATCCGGTTCCTCTTTGCCGGTGTGGCTTTTGAGCTGCTCGCGTATTTCTTTACTTATCACCGACTGGAAGCGTGCAACCATTTCGGGATAGGGATGTGGGCCAACCGTGCTGCCGATGATGTAGAAACTGTCGGGGTGATTGCACCAGTGACGTATCGCCTCGTTGGTGGCGTCTTTCAGGGTTTTATTTCCGCTGTGTACAGCCTCGACGCGAGCACCCAGCATTTTCATGCGCTCCACATTGGGTTGCTGGCGGGCTACATCAGTGGCTCCCATGTAGACTATGCAGTCAAGGCCCAATAAAGCGCATACAGTTGCTGTTGCCACACCATGTTGGCCGGCTCCCGTTTCGGCAATGATGCTTGTTTTACCCATTCGCTTGGCCAGCAGAGCAGAGCCTATGGCATTATTGATTTTATGGGCTCCTGTATGGTTGAGGTCTTCACGTTTGAGATAAATGTTCGTACCGTAATGTCGGCTTAGTCGATCGGCATAATATAGAGGACTCGGTCGGCCGACATAGTCACGCATCAGGGTGTCGAATTCGGCATTGAACTCCGGGTCGTCGATGTACTGTGTGTAGGCCCGGGTCAGAGTTTCGATATTCCTGTGAAGAAGCTCAGGAATATATGCTCCGCCAAAGTGTCCGTAGTAGCCTTTGTCATCGACCGGAAGTTTTGAATCAAATTTTTTCATTGCTGTTTTATATGTATTGTTTTTATATTCAAAAAAGAAGAACCACCTGTGCCGTTGTGGCATCGGTGGTTCTTTATAAAGTGCTCTTTCAAACAATAATGTTGTGGATTAATCCGGGCACATTCATGCGCGGATTATCCGCGCCACCGATGCTTTAAGCGGGTGGCGCCACCAACGATTTTGTAATGAAAGATGAGTTGTCATATCGTTTGTTGTTTTCGGGGCGAAAATTACATCAAATTTTTGGTCTGTGCAATAGTTTTGTTGAAAAATTTTAGAAGGCGTCCACGGCAAGCTATTAAAATCTGACCACTAATTCGGCCACGATTTTGTCGCCTGCGCCCTGTTCGGGGTGAACATGTGAGTGGTAGATGTATTTTTCGTAGTCAAGTATAATGTCGGCAAACACGGCCTTATACTTGTAGGTAAGCGTCGAACCGATTGTCACGCGGTTGCGGGCGTTCATTGTCGGACTGTCTTTCAGCCCCGACCAATAGGCGGTGATTCCGTCGAAACGTCCTTGAACCGACCATTTGTTGAATGTCCCCACTTTAACCGGTATCCGATAGTCGGCGTAGGCGCAATAGCTGTGTGCGCTTTTGTGTGCATTTTTGCTGTAGCATTCGGCCATGTATTCAGCGGCAATCAGAAGACGCTCGTTCTGCCACGACACGGCTCCGTCGTAGAGGTACAAACGCGTGGTTTCAGGCATTACGCTCATTGCACCGGCGGCGAGTTTGAATTGTCCTAAGGTCCACACTGCTTTTCCGGCATAGGAGTAGCTCTTGTTCCACTCGTTGTGGTCGCCGATGGCGCCGTTGTTGAACACACCCGCCTCCAGCGCCAGCGGATTCGCCATAGCGATGTTGTAGACTAACTTTGCGCCGACTTTGCGATAGTTGCACATTGTCTTGCCCATAAACGACCGATTGGCGAAAATATAGTTCTGGGGGGCCATAAAGGGTTCTACGCCGAAAGGCAAACGGAACTGTCCTGCCTGAAACGACAATCCTTTTACAATTCTTAGTCGCCCGTAAGCGTCGAGAACCTTAAACTTTCCCTGGTCGCAAAGATCAGTCTGTGCGAAATATTCAATTCCCGGAGCAATCTGCCCGTCTATGGTAAGGCGCGCGAAACGCACCTGGAAACGCCCTTCGCCTGTCGCGGTTTCCATTTCCCACCGCGACCGGATCGCACCATGAAAATTAGGCTTATAATCAACACTCTCCTGAGCTGTAGCCCAACAAGCTGCAGCCATAAAGATAGTAAAAACAAAATGTCGGAATCTCATATCAATCTTCTTTCTGGCCGCAAAGTTACTCATTTTCAGACGTAACTGCAAAACACATCCCAAACTCGCTGCCCTCTCAGCCGCCAAACGCTTCCACAAACTCCGCCGGACCGGATTTGAGTTTGGTTTTCAGGCGGCTTTTGCGGTTATAGATGCTTTCGATGTTGATGTCGAGCAGCACGCTCATTGCCCTGGGCGACAGACCTATGACAGCATACATAAATATCAGGCGCTCAGTAGCTGTCAGTTGCGGGAATGTCTCATCGAGGCGCACCATCAGGTTGTCGCGCTGACTGTTTATGTATTCCTCAAGTTTTGACAGCTCGGCAGAGTCCGGAGCAAGGTTCTTCACTAATTTCAGCGCCTCGCGGCCATAGTTTGCTGATAGTTTTCGGTCGTCGGAACATTCATAGCGCATGGCTGCAAAACGGTCGACAGCCTCGAACTGGCGTCGGAACAGATCGGCCACCACCGCGCGGTTGCGTTCGTTATCGGCCTCCATTATCTGCCGCATATTCTCCACCACAATCTGTGCCCGCTCCCGCTCTTGAGCCGAAGCGCCAGTAGTGTAAACCAAAAAGAAAATAATACCAAGTATGGCTAATAACAGTGTTATTTGTCCTACAATTATTCTGGAATCTTCATCGAGGTGAATTAGTAATCCCATCATACTTAAATAGAAACACAGCATTAAAGAATCTAGTAATAAGTCTTTATAAATTAAATTTTTAGATTTATTTTTTTTTGACACATATATTTCAAGGGATTTTACTATCGACCAATTGTTAGATTTTAATTTTAACACATACGATAGAGTCCATATACCCCAAAGAATAATTATGGATAAAACGAATATATTTGTTCCGTCTAAATCAAAAGCCGCTATGCTAATTAGTATACATAACAGGAGATACTCTATTAATAAAACCGTAGTTTTGTTTTTTAATCCGCGAAATATTTTATTTACCATACTTGGATAATCTTATCTAATTATTATGTAAATATAGTTTATTAAATTGGTTAATTAAAGGTATGAATTGATAATTAGTAGAATAATTATTATTTTCTTTTTATAAAACACTGAATGCTAGTAAAATATAACTTGAGGATTAAAGAATAATATATTTTTGAGATAGACATAATGCATATTATATCTATTAATTTTGCAATGCATTAACTATCTAAATTATTAATTATAATCAAAAAAATTTATGAACATGAAAATTTTATTTGTATCTACAATTTTACTTGTTGGCTTATGTGCTTGCAATTCTGATGAAGATGTAAAGAATGAATTTGATAATAAAATATCTACTGAAACATCTTCGATAGTAAAAAGAATTAATCACATAAATGATAGCATTAGACCAAGTATGTTTTTATCTCGTGCTAAACCTAAAGATGTTTTACTCGCTTCTGCAGATATTGCAGGCGCTTACGAAGGTGGTCGGTTGGGAATAAGAGGTGGGAGTTTTTTAGGTTCCTTTTTTCCTGGAATCGGAACATTTGGCGGTGGATTTATAGGTGGATTGATAGGTGCATCAATTGGCTCAATAGGCTGTTCTTATGTCGAATATTGTAGGCAAAATAGTGGGGGATATACAATTATATTACCGACAGTCGATGATGTTACAAAAGCTTATTGTTTAAATTATGACTTAAAATGCGACAATGGCTCTTATAGTGATCTGGAAAGTGTCCTTGAGCTACCACTAATGTTGGATTCTCTGGAAAATGTCGGAAAATATCATAATCTGACTCTTACTACACTTATAAAACAAAATGGTGGAGTTATGACTCTTGACTCAGGAAACGATTTGTCGAAACCTTCAGATGATTTTATTAAAGATCATGGAACATTACTTCAATTATCAGATTTTGAACGTGCTGTCATATATTCTGATGATTATATAAAAAGTTTTGATCAAAGTATGTATGCTATTTTTAATGGAGAATCAAATGGAATGTCCGATGATAGTGTTTCTCGTATAATATTAGATTTTTATGTTGATGCTTTAGGATACTTTAATGGTCCAGTAGACATTAATAACGTGGTTGACCTGACAAATGAATATATTTCAGTAATTGATTCCAGTGATGAATTGTCTGATATTGAAAAATATAATCTATATATAGCTCTATCAGTAGGAGCATATAGTTATAAATTTTGGGCAAATTACAATGAAGAAAATAACTGAAACTGTTGTAACACGAAAGAATCTTGAAGCGCTTTACAGTGTATTTTCATGGACAATGTTGTTAGGCGTTTCGCTTGGTGCCGACATGGCATGTACGCCATTTTTTAAAGGCGTGTATTTTACTAATGCCGTAGTGATGTATCTTTTGATTCCGATATTTTCGCTGCTTTCATTGGCAAAATGCCGGTGGTCGATAAAAGTTGCGATAGCGAAGTTGATAGCTGTCAACGGCAGTAAAGCAGAAAAATTTTGGACACTTTACAACACTATACCCTTTTTCCTAATTATCCCGGCGATAATCGGCAGTGAGTCAGTGAAAATTGCTATACAGTTTTTACTTGTTCCTCTGATTGTTTTCCCTCTCCTGATAGGAATAGCAAAGTTTGGTAAAAACTACTGATAAATAGTAAGTTGTCTTGAAGATTCATACGAAAAGAGAGTGTGTTATAATTGTGAATTCATTCGCAATTATGACACATCTTCATTTTGGACAAAATATAAATCACCCCTACATTTCAGGTGATAATTCATCATTTTAATTGGTTAGGACTTCGACAAACTCCGCCGGACCCGACTTGAGTTTTGTTTTCAGGCGGCTTTTACGGTTGTAGATGGTTTCGATGTTCATGTCGAGCAGCACGCTCATTGCCCTGGGCGACAGTCCGATTACGGCATACATAAATATCACGCGCTCCGTAGTCGTCAGCTGCGGGAAGACCTCATCAAGACGCACCATCAGGTTGTCGCGTTGGCTATTGATGTATTCTTCCAGTTTTGCCAGCTCGTCAGAGTCCGGAGCAAGGCTTTTTACTAATTTCAGTGCCTCGCGGCCGTAGTTTGCCGATAGTTTTCGGTCGTCGGCACACTCGTAGCGCATGGCGGCAAAGCGGTCGACAGCCTCGAACTGGCGCCGGAAAAGATAGGCCACCACCGCCCGGTTGCGTTCGTTGTCGGCCTCCATTATCTGCTGCATATTCTCCACCACAATCTGTGCACTCTCCCGCTCTTGAGCCGAAGCGCCTACGTTGTAAACCAAAAAGATGATAAAGCCAACGACGGCTAACAACAGTGTTATTTGTCCTAAAAATATTCTGGAATCGTCGTCAAGGTGAATCAACAACCCCATCATGCCAAGGTAGAAAATAAAAATGAAAGCATCCCAAATTAATCCACTTTTCAGAAATATAGACTTTTTGTCGGGGTATTTTGATGTAAATTGCTCCATGGCTTTGATTATTGACCAATTGAATGATTTTAATTTTAGTAGAGGCGCAACAACCGATAGTATCCACAAAATATATATTCCAAGCACGAGTATATAGGTTTTTTCTACATCAAATGCCACAACACTGATTAGAATGCATATTAGCAGGTATTCGACCACCCGAATAGTTGCACTATCACCTAACCCGCGAAATATTTTATTTATCATATAAATTCAATGTTATCTCGCAAAGTTAGCAAGATTATGGCACAAAAACATACAATCATAGAATTTTCAAAAATCGACTATTATAAGGCGTTGATAATTATTTGATTACAAAGAGTTGGTCATAGATTAATTTAAGGGCAGATTAGATGCTTTTCCAACTGTCTTTATTAATTTTGCATTAAACGAAACCCCGAAATAAATTTAATTCAGAAACAATTTAAGACGAACTTTTATGAAAAGAATTGTTGACGGTCGAAAAGACATAGCGTGCCTGTACACCCTCAGTACAATGTCAGTGTGGACTATAGCGTTAAAGTCTAGCGCAGAAACACAAATTGCAGATTCAAACCTGATGATTGGTATCAATATTGTGTTTGCTGCTCTCCCTATTAGTTTAATTTTGTTTTCGATCTTTAAACTTTGTCAGATCTTTTATTGGAAATCTAAATATGGTTTAACTATCATTGATTATTACCCTTCGTGGCAAATACAAGCATTTGACGCGATTGGTTTTGTATTGGGTTTCATTTCATTTCTCAATATGCTCTTCTCTTTAGAAATGGATCGATTTTTAAGAATAGTTGCGTTTATTATAGTACCATTGATTGTCATTCGGTTCTTTGTTCAGGCGCTTTATGGTTTTGTCCCGGCAAAAAAATGGCGGACACCCCCTACATTGTAAGTTCTCCATAAATCTCATATATCGTCGGCGCAGCCCCACACGTCCTAGATGGGGCTGCGCACGACGTGAGGAGTTGTCATAATGAAGATTAACTCTAAGTGTAGGGATGTTCCATGGAACATCCTCCTGATTAACAGATGCATACGATATAGCACATAGGGAAACAACGTAAAGAGTCAATTTATTGATTGTAAGGAGGATGCTCCATGGAACATCCCTACAATCTGGGTAAAACTTCACTTATGACACACCCTCCTACATTGCGGACGAATTCATAATCATCACACAACCTCATTATTATATGCTCCCCACCCAAACCGAACTGAATCCGTATCAGTCCTCCGTGTAAGCGATTAGCCGCGTGTTCCGTTGTCGATCAGTCATTCCCGTAGGTAAGGCGCCATAGGTGCCGTCAGAATATTAGGCAGAGGTAAAAGCCTCGTAGAGGTTCGCAGCCCCTGTTCATGGTGGTATGCGGCTGCGATGCGTCGCGGTGCCACAAATCTACATTTTTCGGGCACTGAGTAGGACTTTTTGGGAACTGGCGCATTATAGAGATGAAACATTAATCAATTAATCTGTTCTACGATGAAAAAATTTAAGTTTTTAGCATTTATGCTTTTCTCGCTGGCGGTTTGTGTTGGTTTAACAGCATGCAGCGACGATGATGATGACAACGACGTTCTGTCGGGTCCGGCCGAGCGACTTATTGGAACATGGGTCAATACCGAATATGAAGAGGAAGACGGTAAAACAGTCACTACACTCACCTTTTTGCGAACCGGAAAGGGTGTCGTATCGGCTGAATTTGAATTCGATCCGGAAATCAACTTCACTCATCCGTTCAATTGGTCGTTAGTTGGTGATTTAGACAATGAAGCACAATTGACAATTAATGGTGTGGATGCCGATGGTAACGGATATGGTTCATGGACTTATAAGGCTGAGATTGTTGACAATATTCTTTTCCTTACCTACTATGGTGAATACGAGAGCGATTTTGAAATAACCAATTGGGTGAAAGTGATAAAGGAATAAGGCTTGCGCTTTAATTCCGGGTATGAAAAAAGCAGAAAGGACATCGCGATCCTTTCTGCTTTCTATTTTGATGATTAATCTGCTTGTTAGCCGACGGTGATTCCGGAGAAGCCCATGAAAGCCATGGCCAGCAGGCCGGCGCATATCAGGGCTATTGGCACACCGCGCATTGCTTTGGGAACCTCGATCATCTCAAGATGTTCGCGTATGCCGGCAAACATTACTAGCGCCAAAGTGAAGCCGAGGGCAGTTGCAAAGGCGTAGACTACCGACTGGCCGAGGTCGAAACCTTTCTGAACAACAAGAATTGCCACACCAAGTACGGCGCAGTTTGTTGTGATCAGCGGCAGGAACACACCCAGTGCTTCGTAGAGCGGCGGGGCTATTTTCTTGATGATGATTTCGAGCATCTGAACCAGTGCGGCAATCACGAGAATGAACACGATTGTCTGCATATAGCCCAGCCCGAATGCATCGAGCACGAAGTTCTGTATCAGCCATGTCACACAGGTGGCGAGGGTCATTACGAATGCCACTGCCATACCCATGCCTGTGGCCGACGACAGTTTCTTGGACACTCCCAGGAACGGGCATATACCCAGGAACTGGGCAAAAACTATATTGTTAACGAATATAGCCGTTACGATGATGGATATATAGGTCAGCATGGCTTACGGAGTTTATTAATTATTGCAATAAGGAAGCCCAGAGCAAGGAATGCTCCCGGAGCGAGCACGAATACCAGTGAGCCGTAGGTTTCGGCAAACACACGTGCGCCGAAGATGCAGCCTGTACCGAGAAGTTCGCGGACAGAACCGAGCAGAGTCAGAGCGCATGTGAAACCGAGTCCCATTCCGACACCGTCCATGAGCGAGTCGACGACTGAGTGTTTCGAGGCGTAGGCTTCGGCACGGCCAAGAAGCACACAGTTAACCACGATCAGCGGGATGAAGATGCCCAGGCTCTCGTTGAGTGCCGGCAGATAGGCCTGCATGAACATCTGGAGCAGAGTCACGAACGTTGCGATCACAACAATGTAGGCGGGAATACGCACTCGGTCGGGCACGAAACTCTTTATGGCGGAAATAGCCATGTTCGAGCATACGAGCACACCGGCCGTTGCAAGACCCATTGAGAGTCCGGTCAGGGCAGAGCCCGTTGTTCCCAGTGTGGGACACATACCCAGCAGCAGTACGAACGTTGGGTTCTCAACCACAAGTCCGTTGTATATTATACGTAGCTTATTCATTTTCGGCTGGTGTTTTATTTGTTATTCTGTTCGTTGTAAGCCTCGAATGCCTTGTAGCTCTCGCGGAGTGCGTCGAGGAAGGCGCGCGACGATATGGTGGCCGCTGTGATTGCGTCGATCACACCGCCGTCTTTTGCAACACGCATGTCGTCTGTGGCCGGATTGTGGCCGATCACAGAGCGGTTGCCGGCATCGGAACGGAACCATTCGTTCATCTTGGCTCCAAGACCGGGTGTTTCGGCGTGCGACAGCACCTCGTAGCCGGTGATTGTGCCGTCGGCTTTGAAGCCGTACATCACACGCACTTCGCCGGAGAATCCGTTTTTAGTGTAACCCTCTACAGCAGCGCCGGTGAATGTGTCGCCTTCGTAGGCAGGGAAAACGGTGAACGCATCGGTTGCGCCTGCCGGGGTGTAGCTCCAAGCCTGAGCCAGCGGGTCGTTGTCGAACTGCGGAGCAACACTTTTTATGGCGTCGATCTGTTTCTGTTTAGCTGCGGCCTCGATGGGCTCGGATGTAACGGAGTGTGTCCAGGCGAGCAGGGCTGCGGCGGCAATGGTGATCACGCCGAGCGACATTATCATGTTGGGTAGTGTTGATGCTAACTTTTTCATTTTGCAGCCTTCCTTTCTCCGAACTGAGTCGGTTTAATATAGCGGTCGATCAGTGGAACGAAGCTGTTCATCAGCAGAATCGCAAACGACATACCTTCGGGATATGCTCCCCACTGACGTATTACTACTGTGATTATACCGATCATTGCACCAAACAGCAGCATACCTTTGCGCGACATAGGCGAGGTGACATAGTCGGTTGCCATGAAGAATGCGCCAAGGAGCAGACCGCCCGAAAGCACTTCAACGAGCACATCGCCGCCGATTGCCCATGTGAATAGGGCAAAGGTGCCGACAACAGCTACGGGTATATGCCAGCTGATTGTGCGTGTCAACAACAGATAGGCAAGGCCGAGCAGTAGGGCAATGGCGCTGACTTCGCCAAGCGAGCCTCCCATCATACCGATTGCGTTGTTCCAGATGTCGACATTTTCGGCAACGGCTTGTCCGGGAGTTGCGCCAGTGGCGGCATCGCCCATTTTGAGCCATTGCAGGGTTGTTGCACCGGTTGTAGCGTCGGTGTAGTTCCAGCGGTTAACGAGCGGCAGAGGCCATGTTGTCATCTGCACCGGAAATGAAATCAGCAGGAACACACGACCCACCAGCGCAGGGTTCCAGATGTTGCAACCAAGACCGCCGAAGGCCATTTTACCGATGCCGATGGCAACGACAGAGCCTATCAGCACAATCCAGATGGGCAGATTCGAAGGCAGGTTGAAAGCCAGCAGCAGTCCCGTCAGAACGGCGCTACCGTTGAGAAGCGTCGACTCACGACGCAGAAGCCACTTGTCAACTGCGTACTCAGTGGCCAGACAGCCGATAATGGCTGTCACTATCACGATTGCTGCGCCAACGCCGAAAAACCAGAGCGAAGCTGCAAGAGCCGGCAAAAGGGCAATGATCACATTCCACATACACGTCGAAACAGTGCGCCGTGTGTGAAGATGTGGCGAAGCCGCAACAGTAAGTAATTGATTCATATTACGTTGTTATTAATTTCGTTTGACGGTTATTTTTGCTGACGTGAACGTATGATGCCGCCTACGGTCATTTTGCCCAGGCGGATATAGTCGAGCAACGGACGCGACGACGGGCAGGTGTAGCTGCAGCAACCGCATTCGATGCAGTTCATCACGCCTTCGGCTTCGACCTGTTCCCACTGTCCGAGGCGCGACAGGGTGCTGATCAGGTAGGGTCGCAATCCCATTGGACACGCACTCACACAACCGGCACAGCGGATACAGGGTTCCGGAGCATGGCGTTCCGACATCGATTCAGGCAGCATCAGCACGCCTGATATACCTTTTATTGTCGGTGTGTCGATGTTTGTGATAGCACGTCCCATCATCGGGCCTCCGAGCAGAATCTTGCCGGTGTCTGACGGAACACCGCCGGCCAGTTCGATGAGTTTCGCAACAGGATAGCCGAGCGGAACAAGATAATTGCCCGCAGCTGTTACCGACGGACCTGTCACTGTGATGACACGTTCGATCAGAGGTTTGCCCCAGACTACGGCTTCATAGACAGCATAAGCGGTGGCTACGTTCTGCACAATAGCTCCGGTTGCAATGGGGAGAGCTCCCGAAGGAACTTCGCGTCCGGTGACTGCCTTGATTAGCTGTTTTTCACCACCTTGCGGATATTTCACTTTCAGCGGCATCACCTCGATGCCTTCGACAGCTGCCGCTTTTTCGCTTAGCAGTGCGATTGCGTCAGGTTTGTTTGCTTCAATGCCGATAACTGCACGATCCACACCGGCGGCCCGCATCAGAAGTTTCACACCCTGGATGATTTCGTCGGGGTGTGCCATCATCAGTGCATGGTCGTTTGTCAGGAACGGCTCGCATTCAACGGCGTTGATGATGACGATATCGGCTTTCGAGCCGGGAGGGGGCGAGAGTTTTACGCGTGTGGGGAATGTTGCACCACCCAAACCTACTATACCGGCCTGTGCCACGATGTCAACAATTTCTTTTGCGCCGAGTGCACTCACTTCCAGCGGTGTGCGCAACGGTTTTGCTTCGGCAATTGCTTTCAGATCTGCCTCATGGTCGGCTTCGTCGGCAGCTATTGTCACAGTTGCTACGAGTTGTCCATAGGCGTTGCGTGTCTGGCCGATTGCAGTAATTGTGCCGGTGATCGGCGAGTGGACAGCGGCAGAAACGAATCCGCCGGCCTGGGCAACTTCCTGTCCGCGTGCAACACGGTCGCCTTTCGACAAGGCGCACACTGCGGGGGCGCCGATGTGTTGTGCCAGCGTAATCACAACCTCGCGCGGCAGTTCAACCGGTTTGATACCGGTGCCGGCGGTTATTTTATATTCGGGCGGATGAATACCGCCTTTTTTGAATGTATGCATAATGTTGCTGTGAAATAATGGCTTATTAATTTTCAGTTGTCTGTCCGGCATTATTAGCTTCGGCCTGGGCTTTTTTTGCTTCGGCCTGGCGTTTCTTTTCGGCTGCAAGTTCAGCCATAGCCTTTGCTGTCATCGGGAAACCGACATCGGCAATGGCGTCTTTCGGACATTCAAGCACACACTTGCGGCAGAGCTTACATTTTTTGAAATCGATGTAGGCAAGATTGTTTTCAACCGTAATGGCATCGTGCGGACAAGCTTTCTTACATTTTCCGCAACCGATACATGCTACTTTGCATGCCTTCATGGCAAGCGCGCCTTTGTCGCGGTTGGCACAAGCCACCCACACGCGCATTCCGCGAGGGCCTTTGGCCCGGAGTTCGAAGATGTGGCGCGGACAGGCTTTGGTGCAGGCGCCGCAGCCTGTGCATGCGTCGGCGTTTACTACCGGCAGTCCTGTCTGCGGATCCATTGACAACGCGCCGAAACGGCATGCGGCAACACAGTCGCCCTCGCCGATACAGCCATAGGTGCAACCGGTTGTTGCAACGCCAAGCTGCTGCACGATAGCGCATGATTTCGGTCCGTCGTAGTTGGCTGTGACCGGACGGTTCTCACAGGTTCCGTTGCAATGAAGCACGGCAACCATCGGTTCCGTCTTCACGGCAGCAAGACCCACAATTTCGGCAATCTTTGCCATAGCCTCATTGCCGGCACCGGGGCACACCAGGTTGTCGAGCGATGTTGCTTTGGCGCAGGCACATGCGAAGTCGTGGCATCCCGAGCGTCCACAGCTGCCGCAGTTTGCTCCGGGCAACAGTTGCTCGATAAGTTCGATACGCGGGTCTTCCTTGACGAAGAAACGTTTCGACACCACGTAAAGAATCAC
Source organism: uncultured Muribaculum sp. (assembly GCA_964421745.1). Taxonomy (GTDB): domain Bacteria; phylum Bacteroidota; class Bacteroidia; order Bacteroidales; family Muribaculaceae; genus Muribaculum. The sequence goes on from CAYQYL010000040.1 coordinate 19,507, forward strand.
GGCTCCAAGTATACCTATGCCGCCTAATACAATAATTGCTGTTAAAATAGGCATTGAATTGAAAGGTTAGTGATAATTGTTGGTTTATAGTTGGTTAAGTTGTTTTTAACAAAGTCAGCCGGTTATCACGCCGGTAACGCGCCATCGATAACGGCTTTGTATGCGCCCGCGCATCAGAAACAGCGCTCCGTAGTAAAGTCCTACAGCCGCCACTGCACACACAGCTGAGATTTCCTGGCTCATTCCGAGCAATGGAAATCCAACGGCAGCTCCTATCAGGAGTGCGCTCGGAATGCCGAGCGCTGTAGTTATTGCCCGGTAGCGCCCTGAAGCCGGAAGCCCGATTTCAACGGTCATTCCCGGAGCAAGGGCGAAGTTGTCAGTGGCTACGGCTATTTCGGTTTGTTCGGGGCTTTTTCCTGTCGGATGACAGAGCGAGCGAGCCGCGCACCCCGAACAGTCGGCACCGGCCGAATCGGTAATCACTACGATTGCCGAACGGCTATCGGCGCTGACGCCGGTCACTTTCCCTGTATGTTTAATTTCGTAGTCCACAATTCGTGTTGATTAGTCGAGTTTGTGTATCACCAGACCCGAACGGAGTTTTGGTTCGAACCAGGTCGTTTTCGGGGGCATTATATTGCCGGTGTCGGCTATGCGCATAAGCTGTTCCATTGAAACTGGGTAGAGAGCCAGAGCTACGGCCATTTCACCTGAGTCGACACGGCGTTTGAGTTCGCCGAGTCCGCGTATGCCGCCAACGAAGTCGATTCGGCGATCCGAACGAAGATCGGTGATTCCGAGAATGTCGCGCAGAATCAGGTCAGACGAAATTGTCACATCAAGGCCGCCTATCGGGTCGCTGTCGTCATAGCGGCCCGGTTTGGCTGTTAGCGAATACCAGCGTCCGTCGAGGTAGAGAGAGAAGTTGTGGAGTCCAGTCGGGCGGTATTCTTCGGTGCCTTTATCTTCGACAGTGAAGTTTTCGGCCAGTTTTTCGAGCAATTGAGCCGTTGTCAGTCCATTCAGGTCGCGGACAACACGATTGTAGTCGATAATGTTGAGGTGCGAAGCC
>CAYQYL010000041.1:0-19958 GCA_964421745.1 uncultured Muribaculum sp.
CGCCAATGCCGCAACCGACATCGAGTTTGAAATGCCGATCGGTTTCAAGGAAGTGGAAGGTATCCACTCGCGCACCAACTTCGACCTGTCGCAGCACGAGAAATTCTCCGGCAAGAAGATCCAATACTTCGACCCCGAACTGAACGAAAGCTACACCCCATATGTGATTGAAACTTCGATCGGTGTCGACCGTATGTTCCTTTCGGTGCTCTGCTCTTGCTACGAGGAACAGCCATTGGAGGGCGGAGAAACACGTGCGGTGCTTCATCTGCCGCCGGCACTGGCTCCGGTGAAATGTGCGGTGATGCCTCTGGTGCGTAAGGACGGTCTGCCTGAAAAGGCACGCGAAATAGTGAGCGACCTGAAGTTCGACTTCCCCACCCACTATGAGGAAAAAGACTCGATAGGCAAGCGCTACCGCAGTCAGGATGCAATCGGTACGCCCTACTGCGTGACTGTCGACCACCAGACACTGGAAGACAACACCGTTACGCTGCGCGAACGCGACTCAATGGAACAGAAACGCGTTGCGGTAGCTGACCTTCACCGTCTGATCCACGACAACGTAAGCCTCAATGCTCTTCTCCGTAAACTGAAATAACAATGAAACTGAAATCAATTCGTAATCTGGCTCTCGGCTTAGTGTGCGCACTGGGTTTGTCGTCGTGCAACTACAACTCACTCGTTGAGAAGCAGCAGGATGTGGACCAGCAATGGGCCGAAGTGGAAAATCAATATCAGCGTCGGTCCGACCTGATTCCGAATCTTGTGTCGACAGTGAAAGGCTACGCAGCTCACGAGGAAGGCACATTTACCAAGGTGACAGAAGCACGCGCCAAAGCAACCTCGGTTACAATTAATCCGGAAGATCTGAACGAAGAGAATCTGGCCCGATTCCAGGCTGCGCAGAATCAACTTTCAAGCGCGCTGAAATCGCTGTTAGCCGTCAGCGAAGCATATCCCGACCTGAAGGCCAACGAAAATTTCCGCGACTTGCAGGTGCAGCTCGAAGGTACAGAAAACCGTATTGCAACCGCCCGTGGCCGCTACACGCAGGCTGTGCGCGACTATAATACGGCAATCAAAAAATTTCCAACTGTGATTTACGCCGGATGGTTCGGTTTCACCCCCAAACCGCAGTTCAGTGCTGATGAAGGAGCCTCACAGGCGCCAAAGGTTGAATTCTAAACGCGATATTTGAAATGCGAAAATTACCTCTGTTTTTCATACTCACTATTATCGGGCTTGTGTTGGCCGGAACGTTTGTTGCCTGTGGAGATGACGATGACGGCTGGGAGAAGTACCGCGACTGGATTGTGGAAAATAATAACTGGCTTGAAGAGAAGAGCATGGAGATAAATCCGGAAACCGGCGAAAAGATGTATGTGAAAGTCATTCCGTCGTACAATCAGGATCGCTATGTGCTCATGCGCTGGTGTAACGACCGTTCGCTGACTGCCGGAAATCTTGTGCCGAAGTTTACATCGACAGTCGACGTGAAATATATCGGTCATCTTTACGACGGCACTCCGTTCGATTCGAGCTATCTTCAGATGTCGTACGGCGATTCGATATTCCATACCAACCTTGCGTCGGTCATCGAAGGCTGGCAGATTGCCCTGCAGATGATGCATGTGGGCGACAGCTGCGAAATTATTGTGCCTTTCGCCGCCGGCTATGGCTCAGACGGAAGCGGCTCGATTCTTCCTTTCAGCAATCTGCAATTCAATATCCGCCTCAAAGACATCTACAAATACGAAATTCGCTAAGCCCCGCGCTTGAACAAACACCGGTGGATGTTTGAAATATATCCACAGAATTTGTTTTTGGGTTGCAATTCATGATTCACCCGGATGTAGGGATGTTAAATGGAGCACCCCTACATTCCGAGGCAATTTGCTGTTTTGACGCATCCTCATATTGGAGCGATTTACAAAGTAATAGACAGATTATAATGGCAAAAGGCTGGAATAAGACGACAATAATCAACGAGGCGGGCATCAGAACAGATGCCCAGGCTCCGGTTATTGTGTCGGCAAGCAGGAGTACTGACATTCCTGCCTTTTATGCCGATTGGTTCTTCCAGCGCCTTGAGAAGGGTTATTCCGCATGGGTGAATCCTTTTAACGGAGTAAGAAGCTATGTTTCGTATGAAAATACGCGATTCATTGTCTTCTGGTCGAAGAATCCTGAGCCACTGCTTGCGGATATTGATAAGCTCAAGGAGAGAGGTATTGGTTGCTATGTGCAGTTTACTTTGAACGACTATGTTGCCGAGCGCCTTGAACCTGGTGTGCCTCCGGTTCAACAGCGCATCGACACGTTCCGGCGGCTTGTCGACAAATTAGGCTACGGTGGAGTTGTGTGGCGATTCGATCCGCTGATACTTACCGATGAAATATCGCCTGTCAGACTTCTCGAAAAAATCGATACAATAGCTGCGCAATTAAAAGGGTACACCGAAAAGCTGGTGTTTAGTTTTGCCGACATCATGCAATACCGTAAGGTGAAATGCAATCTCGAAAAAAGTGGAGTTAAATACCGTGACTGGACAGAGGCAGAGATGGTAGAAATGGCTTCGCGATTGTCGTCGGCCAATTCGTCGGCCTGGCATCTTGAACTGGCCACATGCGGCGAGAAGCTGGATTTAGAGCAGTTCGGCATTGCGCACAACCGATGTGTCGACGACACCCTTATAGCGCGGAGAGCCTATAATGACAGTGTTCTTATGGATTTTCTCGGAATGAAAGTAGAGCGCTTTGAAACAGACCTTTTTTCGGGTCTTTCCAGTGTCCCCCCAGAAGCGATTCATCTTACTGGGTCGCTGTATGCGGTTCCGCACAGCGATAATCGCGACAAAGGTCAACGTGAGTTTTGCGGATGCATAGTCAGTAAGGATATCGGCACATACAACACATGCGGACATATGTGTGAGTATTGCTATGCAAACACCTCGAAGAGTTCGGCGTTTGCAAACTGGAAACGGCATCTTGACAATCCCGATTCGGAATCTATACTAAGTTGATCAATATCATGGCAGATTATTATTATCGTTTTCCGCGTTTGACAGAAATGACTGTAGCTCAGCAGGCAGCACTCGACGATATAGGGGAGATTGCTTTGTCGGGTGGCCCGGGAACGGGTAAAAGTGTGGTATCGGCATGGCGCCACATTAACAATTATGCACGTGGACGGAAAAGTCTGTTGCTGACTTACACACATTCACTAATGCGTTATCTCACCAGCTGTTGTGAAGGAGTAGATAACGCTCAGGTAGCTAAACAAGCCGGTAATAATGTAGCAACTTCGAATCTGGGAAAACCGACAGGAGCGAAGTATGACGAGGTGATTGTAGATGAAGCCCAGGATCTGCAACCTGACTATTTCAAAAGCCTGATAGACCATGGTTATAAAGTGAGCTATGGTGCAGATGATTCTCAGATTCTGTACAAGGATCATTGTTCAACCACTGTAGAGTTAAGTGCGCTGTTTCCGGATAACACTCCGCATGTGCTTGACCGGAATTTCCGCTGCACACAGAATATCATATTGTTTGCGCAGTCGGCATTCCCTAATATGTTCATTGCCAGGAAAATGATAGACAGCCTTGCCGGTAATCCCGGTCCTAAACCTGTGATGCAAGGTGGAAATATTAGGGAGAACATATTAAACATTATAAGACAATTTTCAGGCGAATCACACAATATAGGAATCCTTGCCGGCTGGAGAGATGACGTGCTAAGTCTGTATGAATATATCAGCAAAAATGGAATCGATTGCAGCTTCTATGTGAATGATGATTATGCATTAACTTGTCCTCCGCTGAAAAATGTGCATGTCACGACTTATCGTTCGGCCAAAGGACTGGAATTTGATACAGTAATTCTTCCTGATTTCGAATATTATTACGAATGTCAAGAAAAAGGTTCGTATCCCAATTCTTTGTCGGAAGAAGACATGTATGTGGCCGTCACACGTGCCAGAAGTAATTTGTACATGTTAAATAAGCGGGAGGACGCTAATTTCCGCAATAGATTCGCTAACTTTATCGAATAACTGACAATCATGAACAACAATATATTTTATCTGCCGATTTCATCGTCATCGCTTCCTCATTATTTGGCAAGTGCATGCATAAAACCTGCAGTTTATTTTACAAATAAGCCTAAAGACATTCAGGATTCGGCTGCCTGCCACCTGTTGCTGACTTCGTATAAAGGCTATCGGGACGCATCGTGCTGCCTTGAACTTGAATTGCTCCCTGAAGAAACACACAGGCTAATTTCGGCTGGCGAAGGTTGGTATCTTTTCGATCTGATGTTGCCTTTCAGCAGGGTGAGGCGGATTCTTTTCAGTGATGCGGAAAAAATGAATAACTCGTTTGCCAACATCGAGTTAAGTACAGCATTTGTTCCTAAGAACGTGATGAAGGTAGTTCGAGAATTCGAAGGAGAAACCGCACCGAAGATTCCCATGGCACCACCGGTAACAAACTTGTCGCGTCAAATCGATCTTTATGACCGGCTTTTAGGTGCTTTTATGTTGATGAAAACGGTGTATGAAGAGGGTTACGTGCCCGATGCATATTTCGGATTGCTCGGTTTGGTGTGCAGGAAAGTGGAAACTGAAGCAAAAGCAGCCCTTGGAAAAGGTTATACTGAAAAATACAGACCGCTGCTCGACAGAAACGAACGCGATCCAAAAATTAAGTTGCTTTCGTCGGAGATAACAGATGAAGTTGTTGTCAATGAAGCTAAAGCGGAAGGACAACGGGTGGAATATGATCCGCTGACAAAGCTTATGAAGCTTGATAATCTCGACAGGCAGACGTATGTTATCGCTATACTGAATATGTATGGTGTGGGCAACGAGGCCAGGCGTAAAAAAGTTGACGAACTTGTGCTTTCTGGCTTCACGCAGGGTATAAAATCAGACAAGAGCGAGCTGGTGGCAACCTATTATGGATACAATCGAGGGTATTCAGTGTTCCCGAAGCAGTATGTTTCTCGCCAGAAAGGGATTGTGAAAGACACGAAATTCCGATTTGCCAGCCGCCTTGACTATTACACAGTTGAGAGCGTTTACCGCTATGTGCTGACAGGTAATGCGTCGACCGACTTCGCCGGATTTGAAAGCTGGTGGACAGGGAAATTTGTTCAGGCCGGACGAAAACGGATTCTGGACTATACTGTTATGCCAATGCCAACTAAAGTTGCTAAGGAACAGGCAGTGTCGGCTTCAGTAAACAACTGGGTGGGAGAGATTGCCATGCGTAGTGCCAAAAGCTTCGACCCGACGCGTTCAACTGTATTCTCAGCATGTCTTGAAGCCGGACAGGCTGTTTATGCCGAAACAATGCGGCGTGTATCGGAACAGCAGAGGCGCACATCGGCAGGCTTGTCGCCGGCTGTGAAGTTACAACTGGCTGAACGCTGGATGGAGTTGTCGGCCATGAGTACCAGTCAACTCAAGGCAGTAGCGTTGAAGATGGGTATTGCCAATTTCAAGAATATGAAAAAGGATGCACTTTTAAAGGCAATATTTACTGCTAACGAAAATCAACCGAAACAGTGAGCGACACAGTGAGCATAGTTAGCCGGATAAAGACATCGTTTGATTCTCCATTGGCTCTTGCATCGTTCATCAACGACAATGCGAGGGAATTGTTCCTGTATTTTAATGCCACCAATCCCTATCTTGACCTGGAACAGGATGTCTGGTATGAGCTCGTAGTGAAGCACTCGCGTGAACTCCGTCAGCTAGACTACGATAATAATTTTGTAAAAGCTTTTATCGTTGGTTTGTTTGACTATGCTTGTCGGTTCGGGCTATCGGCGATGGTTACAGCACTGGTGCCAATTGTTGAGAAAAATCATATTGTTCTCAGCAAGCGACTGGAAGCGGAGAAATTGCTTTTTTACCCAAAACCATCGCACAACATAGATTTGATTGACAGTTTCGATAGATTTTGCGAACTGTTGCAGCAGGCATGGGACGAACGACAGACGGATATTGAAAATACGAAAGCCGCATTATTGCTCTATTACAAGTATGTTATAGACAATCTGCCGTCGATTTTCGTTGATAAGTTCAGAGAGAAATACGATGAATTAATTGGGAATCACACGATTCTTCAACTGATTTCTGATGAAATTCACAACGCGGAAATTGACAGCGAGGCTATTGGGCGAGAAATAGATCGTACGCTCGACCGTAACGATGCACCGATTGTGGCAAAAACATTCGGTGAGATGATAGAAACGGATACAGACTATGCCGACGAAGTTAAAAATAATGTTTACGACTTTTCATCGTTGCGAAAATTGGCAAGAGATCTGGCTCCATGTAATGCACAATTGCAACAACGAGGGGTTGAAATCATCGACAATCCTGACGATCTGCTGATTTATCTCAAGAACTATGGCAATATGCATTTTGCTAAAGTGGCCTCAGCTATAGCAGATCCGTTTCCCAAAATAACGGAAAAAATCGACATAATCGACTGGGGATGCGGACAGGCAATAGCGACACTGGCTTTCATTGAGAAATTCGGAAGTTCGAACATAAATATGATTGTGCTTATCGAGCCTTCGGAACTTGCTTTGAAAAGAGCTGCGCTGCATTGCCGGAAATTTGCCCCGGATGCAAATGTGATAACTATATGCAGAAAGTTCGATGATATTAGAGAAGAAGAGTTGCCGCGGCGCACGTCGGATACGGCAGTGAATCTGCTTTCGAATGTCCTCGATATGGATTTTTTCTCGCATGAGCATCTTATCGGACTTATTGAAAGTCGGCTGGCTCGGAGGAATTTTTTTGTATGCGCAAGTCCCTATACAGATGACGCGGCAGTTGCCAGACTTGATGATTTTAAATCGTATTTTAACACTGCATATAAAAGCAATTTCAAGCTGTATCGCGATGTTGATAATTCACGTTGGGGTAGATATTGGTTGTGTAACGTGCAGTATTCTTATAATGCGACTTCTCATGGCGAGAGTCAATTTTGCAACCCCCAATTTAATGGTGATGGCTGCAGCAGCAGATGGACGCGGGTTGTGAGAGTGTTTTCAGTGGGTTAGTTTTCGTGTTGCCAGCCTCCGCCAAGTGCTTTATAGAGGCGGATCAGGCATAGGTGACGGTCGCGGGTGGCGTTGCTGACACCGATTTGTGCGTCAAGATAGGTACGCTGTGCGTCGAGTACGTTGAGGTATGCAACAACTCCGTTGATGTACTGCAACTGTGCCAGATCGAGTGTGGTTTTGGCCGAGGCTTCGAGTTGTTGCCAGGAGGTTGCGGCTTCAGCGGTGCGATGATAGTCGACAATAGCGTTACGCACTTCCGTAAAAGCTTCAATGACGGTTTGCTTGTAGGCATACGTTTGCTGTTGGTAAGCGGCTTGCTGAGCCCGGTACTGAGCCTGGCGACGGCCGCCGTCGAAAATCGGGCCGAGCAGTCCGGCGCTGAAGTAATACATTGGGGAGCGGAGAAATCCGGCAAATTCATCACTCTCCAAACCTCCTTGAGCAGTGAGTGTAAGACGCGGGAACCGGTTGGTGTAGGCCATACCGACGGCTGCGTTAGCTGCGCGTAGTTTCTGTTCGGCAGCCCGTATGTCGGGTCGGCGTTCCAACAGAGCCGAAGACAGTCCGACAGGAATGTCGCCAGGAGCGTCGGCGTACCATGTGAGAGTGCCTGTGCGCACTATATCGTGGGGAAATTCACCGCATATGAGGCATATTTCGTTTTCTTTCAGTGAGATGTCGCGTTCCAGACGGGGAATGTAGGTTGCTGTTCTGGCAAGTTCCACTTGTGCCTGTTGATAGGTTGTTTCGGCAGTTAATCCGCCTTCGTAGCGAAGTTTTGCTATGCGTGCGGCTTCGGTTCGCGCAGCCAGTGTGCGTCGCACGATTCTAAGCTCGTTGTCGAGTGCGACCAGTTCGAAATAAGCCGAAGCAACCGATGCAATCAGCGATACTTTAAGGGCGCGTTCCTGTTCGATTGCAGCCAGAAATTCGGATGTGCCTTTGTCAAGAGCCCAGCGGAGGTTTCCCCAAAGGTCGGCTTCCCACGAAACAATGCCTTTGAGCCCTAATTCAGGATCGTTCTTGTAGTCGTAGCCTCCATAGTTGAGAGCTTCTTTTTGAGCATAGGCATTTGCGTTGAGTTGTGGAAGCAGCTGGGCGCGGTCGACACGCCGCGAAGCCGCCATCTCTTTAATTCGGGCTCGGGCAGCAAGGAGATTGTTATTATTTTTAAGTGTGCGTGTTATCAAAGAATCCAATGCCGGGTCGGGGAATATTTTCCACCATTCGATGTCGCCAAGCGAAAGTGTGTCAGGCCCGATACTGTCGGGAGCAATTGTTGCCGGCATATCGCTGACGTCGGGACGAACATAGGTGTTCCCGAGTTTGCATGAGTTCATCGCCAGTAGTAGCGGGAGAGCCAATACCGCAGCGCCCCGGCCAAACAACCGTTTGCTCTGAAGTTTCTTTACGCCGTTGTAAATCAGGATGAAGAAGAAAGGAACCAGTAGTATGCCGAGAACCACTGCAAAGAGCATTCCGAAGAATACGCCTGTGCCAATAGCGCGTCTGCTTACCGCACCGGGACCTGAGGCTAAGACCATTGGCAACATTCCGAGTATGAATGCGAGCGATGTCATCAGAATCGGACGGAAGCGCTGACGTGCTGCGTAAACGGCAGCATCGTAGGCCGACACACCTTTGTCGGTCTGTTCTTTGGCAAATTCCACAATGAGAATGGCATTTTTTGCAGCCATACCCATGAGCATGACCAGACCAATCTGGAAATAGACATCGTTTTCAAGACCCAGAATCCATTCACCGAGGTAGGCACCGAGGGCGGCGACTGGAAGTGAAAGCAGTACGGCAAGGGGCACTGTCCAGCTTTCGTACAGCGCTGCGAGGAACAGGAAAACAAACAGGAAAACAAGGCCGAGCACCATGCCGGTTTGTCCGCTCTGGTGTTTCTGCTGGTAGGACAATCCACTCCATTCGACTCCTATGTTTTCGGGCAGATGCTGAGCGGCAATTTTTTCCATAGTCGACATTGCTTCGCCCGAGGAGTAGCCGTGGGCTGCATCACCGGTGATCAGCGCAGTGTTGAACATGTTGAAACGGTGGATATTTCCAGGCCCGGTAGTGTAGCGACTTGAGCCAAGTGCAGTGAGGGGTATCATTGTGTCGCCGGCTCCGCGGACAAAGAAGAGATTGATGTTGTCGCGATGTTCGCGATAGCGTGCTTCGGCCTGAAGATAGACTCGATAGATGCGGTTAAACATGTTGAAGTCGTTAACGTATACCGAGCCGGTGTAAGCTTTCATTGTGGAAAATACATCGGCCAGCGGGACGCCGGCAAATTTCACTTTGTCGCGGTTAACGTCGAAGTAGAGTTGTGGAATTTCGTTTTGAAGCGAAGAAGCCAGACCTGTGACCTGTGGAGATTTAGCGGCATAGTAAAGGAGCGTGTCGACGGCAGCCTGTAAGTCGGACAGCGTAGCGTCGCCTCGTGCTTCGAGCTGAAGTTCAAACCCACCGGCCGATCCAAGTCCTGGAATGACAGGTGGCTTGCTTAACAGAACGGTGCATTCGGGATACTCAGCCATGTCGGTCCGGACTTGTGTCATAATTTCTTCGATTGTCTGTCCGTCACGTTCTTCCCAAGGTTTGAGAATAACTGTCAGTTCACTGTGCGACTGTGTGCTTCCACCGTCGACTGACTGAACGTATTCAACGGCAGGATTGTCCATTAGGTAAGAAACGGCCCTCTCGGTTACTGTGCGTGTTCGTTCCAGAGTCGCACCGTCGGGCAAGTCGAGTGAAACCTTGAAATATCCCTGGTCTTCAGAGGGTAGGAAGCTTGAGGGCATCAGATAGTTGATGAGCAAGATTGCTCCAATCATAGCTGCAAATCCAATCAGCACTTTGCGGCGTGCAGCAACAGTGGCACCGACAGCACCGACAAACGCGTCGTTGCCTTTTGCAAGCCAACGGTTAATTGTACGGAACACAAAGTTTTTCTTTTCATCGGCATTGCGTTGTTTAAGAATCAGCGAACACATCACCGGCGATAGCGTCAGTGCCACTACTGCAGAGAGCAATACGCTGACAACTATTGTGACGGTGAACTGACGATAGAGGAGGCCGGTTATGCCCGGAAGAAAACTGACAGGCACGAATACCGCGGCCAGGACAAGCGAAGTCGCAATGATCGGACTCGCCAGACCTTTCATTGCTTTTTGTGTTGCGTCGTATGGCGAGAGACCCTCTTCGGTCATCACATGTTCGACATTTTCGACCACAACAATCGCATCATCGACCACTATACCGATAGCGAGAACGAGTCCGAGCAGTGTGAGCATATTTAGCGAGTAACCGAAAATCAGCATGAATCCGAATGTGCCTATTAGCGAAATGGGTACGGCGATGAGTGGAATCAGGGTTGCGCGCCAGCTCTGCAACGACAGGTAAACCACAAAAATAACCAGCGCGAGGGCTTCGAACAGAGTCTTGTAGACTTCGTGAATTGATTCAGAGATGTAGGTGGTCATGTCGAATGGAATCTCATAAGTGAGTCCATCGGGAAAGTTTGCGCTAATTTGGCTCATTGTAGCTTTCACTTCCTCGGCAACTTCCATGGCATTTGCTCCCGGGAGCATATAAACAGCCAGCACAGCAGCATTTTCGCCGTTAATGCCTGACTCGGTGTTGTATGACTGAGCTTCGAGCGAAATCCGTGCCACATCGCGCAGGCGGATCAGCGAACCGTCGGGGTTGGCACGTACCACGATATCCTCGAATTCGGTGACTGACGACAGTCGACCTTGTGTTGTGATCGGTATTGTGACATCAAGTCCGGAAACGGGTTGCTGTCCGAGGACACCGGCAGCCGACTCACGGTTTTGGTCCTTAAGCGCGGTTTGCAGGTCGCCAACCGTTATTCCGAGATTCGCCAGTTTGTCGGGCTGCACCCAAATCTGCATTGCGTAGTAACGACCGCCGATGTTCGAAACGCGTCCTACGCCCGGGAGTCGTCGGAGCAAGTCGATGACGTTAAGTGTAGCAAAATTGGACAGGTAGATTTCGTCGAACTTAGGATCGGATGATTGCAGACATATTGTCATCAGCTGGCTTGGAGCTTGTTTTTCGACAGAAATACCATTTTGTACAACTTCAGCCGGCAGACGCGATTCGGCCAGTTTTATGCGGTTTTGCACTTCAACAGCCGAAAGTTCGGGCGACGATGATATGTCGAACGTTACTGTGGCGGAAAAGTTTCCGGTGTTTGTGCTTGTCGACTCCATGTAGAGCATTCCGGGGGTTCCGTTGAGTTCCTGCTCGATTGGTGTGGCAACCGCTTGCGACACAGTAAGAGCACTTGCACCGGGATAGGAAGCTGAAATTTTTACGACCGGGGGTGTGATTTGGGGGTATTGATCGATTGGCAACAGCAAAAGACCAATCAGGCCGAGTATTACAATGAGAATTGACAATACGATCGAGAAGACGGGCCGATCGACAAAAAAACTTACTTTCATTTTGATACTCCTTTGGGTTTAGTCGTCGGTTTCGTTGTCGTCGGGGGTTTGAATCCGCACTTTTATACCGGGGGTTAGTTTGTTGCGGCCTTCGGTGACAATTCTTTCGCCGGGAACCAATCCTCGCTCGACCACTACGTTGTTTTCTATTTCTGGTCCAAGTTCAATGAATCGTTTTTCGACAGTGTCGTTGGAACGAACGACATAGATATAAGCTCCTCCTTTTTCAATGATTACGGCCTTGAGTGGAACGACTGTAGCATTTGCCCGCAAATCGAGCAGCACTTTTACTTTAGTGAACTGTCCGGGCAGAACTGCGCGTTCCGGGTTGGGCATAGTGGCGCGCACGGAGAATGTACCTGTTTTGGGGTCGACCTGCGGTTCGGCAAAGTCAACCATGCCTTTGTGGAGATATACCGTGTTGTCGGCTAATGTGATTGTTACGTAGGGTTGCCAGCGACGAGAAGAGTCGCGTTGGCCAAGATCGACGTTTCGTTCGCGACTCTTCAGATAGTCGAGTGCTGTCATTGAAAAATCGATCAGTACGGTGTCGCTCTTTACAATAGTCGCAAGAAGCGATTTTGAGCCGGGCCCTACGAGTGTGCCGAGGTCGACATTGCGTTCGGAAATCTGGCCTGAAATAGGGGAACGAACCGAAGTGTAACTCAATTCGAGCTCGGCCTGTGCTAAATCGGCTTTGCTCATGCCTACTTGTGCCTGGGCTGTTTCATAGGCTGCAATTGCATTGTCGAGGTCGAGGCGTGAAGCGGCGTTCTGTTCGTAAAGGGGACGTATGCGCTGAAGGTCGCGCTGGCATTTCTGCTCGGCGGTGAGGTCTTTTTTCAGTTGGGCGCGTGCTCTGTCGACTCGTGCCCGGTAGGTGTCGGGGTTTATGACAAACAATACCTGGCCTTTGTCGACATGGGAGCCTTCTTTGAAGAGCATTTTTTCGAGATATCCTTCGACGCGGGCCCTGACTTCGACAAACTGTGCGGCACGAACGCGCCCTACATATTCGCCGTAAATCTCAACGTCGTCGCTCTCGACAGTTTCGACTTCCACCAATGGCTCAGGCTCGGGTGTATGGGGCTTTTTCCAAAAAATCAGAAATAATACAATCAGGATTGTGGCGCCAATTACGGTGGCGGTTATCAAGCGCTTGTCGCGCAGTTTATTTGTTATGTTCATACAATTTATCATGGCCTTTGAGCCATGGATGCATACGTCTTAAAAAATCAGGGATGTTAACAATTTTCCCGCGTGCAAATGTATGAAAAAAAAGTGGTTTGCCAACGATATAGGTGTGCAAAAACAAAGGAGCCGAATCTTTTAGACTCAGCCCCTTTGTTTTTAGGGATCAATTATGGTTTAGGCCAGAGAAACGATAAGATCTTTTTCGTCTACTCCCTCAGCGATAACAATTTTGTTTTCGCGAGCCAGCCAACCTATTGCGGCATAAAGTTCTTTGTCTTTAAGTTTTGTTACTTTCTTGATTTGCTTCAAACCAAGCGCATCTGCTTCGTTGAGTGCATTCCACACCAAACCTGCATTGTAACCGATTGTGTCGATGTTCATAGTTGTAAAATTTTAATTTAATAAATTTGAAATCTGAGAAAATAATTCAGACTTTGCAAATTTACGATTTATTTTGATTTTTTAGTATATCATTTTAACAAAATAAGTTATCAAAATGTTTACATGAATCCTATCGAAAGCTAAAGAGGTTATATACAATTACAGGAGGAGTTGTGCATCACCGTAGCTGAGGAAGCGGTAGCCGGTGTCGAGAGCATGTCTGTAAAAATCGCGCCATGTTCCATTGTCGGTGCCTATAAAGGCTGAAACGAGCAGAAGCAAGGTTGATTGTGGTTGGTGGAAATTTGTCACCATGCCGCCGACGATTTTGAATTCGTAGCCTGGAGCAATAATAATTTTTGTTGATGCAACAAAGCGCGGGCTGTCGGTTGAGTCGAGGTGGTGCAGAAGGGCTTCGAGAGCCTGATGGCGATTGAGTCGCGGATGGTTTGGTGAGTATGGATACCACTGTGGAACGTCTCCGGTCCATTGATCAGTTGCCATAAGGCAACCGGCATGGTAGAGGCTTTCGAGGGTGCGGACAGATGTTGTTCCGATAGCTATGACGCGGCGGTTGGTTGTGGCAAGTTCCTGAATGAGTTCGCGACTTACACTGATGAACTCGCTGTGCATTGTGTGTTCGCCTATGCTGTCGGACTTCACGGGCTGGAATGTTCCGGCTCCGACGTGCAGAGTAAGGTCACGGCATGGAATTGAGCGAGCCTCTATGTCGGCGAATACTTCCGGGGTGAAATGGAGGCCGGCGGTAGGGGCTGCAACAGAACCTTCGATGCGAGAATAAACAGTTTGATAATCGGTGGAGTCAGCTGCCTCGGTAGAACGGTTCAGGTAGGGTGGAATCGGAATTTCGCCTGCGGCTTCGATTATTTGAGAGAATGTTATTTCGGGGTTATCCCAGCTGAATTCAACAACCGAGGCGTTGCCTTGCCGCGAGATTCTTGTGGCAGAAAGTACGGTTGAGAGTGCACCGACAGTAACTTTAGAACTAAGTTGGCCGCTTTTCCACCTCTTTGAGTTACCAACGAAGCACACCCAGCGGCATTGACCGGTTGAGGCGAAATTCTGCGCATAGTCGGTCGGTAATTCAGGTTCGAGGCAAAAAATTTCGATAACTGCTCCATTATCACCTGATTTTCTGAAACGTAGCCTTGCGTTTATTACGCGGGTGTTGTTGCGCACCAGCATTGAATCCGGTGGAAGCAGTTGAGGCAAACGGTTGAATGTGGTGTCGGAGATTTTGCCTTCATGACTGCGTACGAGTAGCTTGCACTGGTCGCGCTGTTCGAGCGGGTGGCGTGCAATGCGTTGATCGGCCAGTTCGTAATCGAAGTCTTCGATTCGGATGTTGAATACGTCGGTTGACATACGATGAAGATTATGTGTCAATATAAACACCTTGGCGAAAGGTCGCCAAGGTGTTTATTGTATTAGAAGTTATGTGATCGGATCAGATAGCGTCGTCTTCGACGTTTTCGAGCGATTCGGGCGCAGGAACATCGGCTGTGGCAGCTTCGAGCTTCTTCATCATAGAGAAAATGAAGGCAGCTGACAGCAGACACAGGGCGATGAGTATAGTCCAGATCGACCATACGGGAATTTTTCCCCAGAGAAGCATAGGAATCGACACAAGGTAGTTGCCGACGGCAGTAGCTGCAAACCAACCGCCCATCATGGCGCCTTTCAGTTTTGGAGGAGCAACCTTGCTGACAAATGAGATTCCCATTGGCGAAAGGAGCAGTTCAGCAAAGGTGAGAAGCAGATAGGTTGTTATGAGCCAGTTTGTTGAAACGTCGCCGTTTGTGCCGACAAGCGAGAGAGAGCCCATAACCATTACGAGATAGGCTACGCCGGCCATTACCATACCATAGCCGATTTTGCGGGGTGCCGACGGCTCTTTGCCGCGTTTGTTGAGCCAGCTGAAGAATGCAAGCGAGAAGGGTGTAAGAGCAACGACGAAGAAGGGATTGAATTGCTGGTAGGCGGCAGGGTCGATGCCTTCGAGAACGGCCGGAGTTTCGGCGATGTAGAGCCAAGCAACGACGGCGATACAGATGGCAAGTACCACACCGTTTATTGAGCGTGCTTTAGTTGTTGTGCTCTGGTAAGCACCGAAGAGAGCATAAACGCCTACGGCTATCGCAGTCAGTGCACCGAGGTTGAATCCGATTCGGGTCCAGCTGTCGGAAACCGACGATGTGCAACTCTTGGCAAATTCGGTGAGGGTCTGGCCATTCTGGTGGAACACCATCCAGAAGAAGATTACGACGGCGAAGACGAGGAACAGAGCTACAACGCGCTGGCGTGTCTGTTCGGGGGTTAGTTCGGGGCCGTTATTGACAACAGCTTTCTTTCCGTCTTTGGCTGCTTTGGGGCTGTCGGTGATGATGTGTGAGTAGGTTTTGCGTCCGAGTGTATAGATGAGGAAGCTGACAATGAGCGAACCGCATGCAAGAGCAAATGCGTAGGAGCATCCGGTTGAGAAGGCGGTGATGTATCCCTCGGCGAATCCAGTCAGCGAATCGAACGATGCCTGGCATCCGGCAGCGAATTCGTTGAGGTAGTTTGTCAGGAACGCAGCCAGATCGCCGCCGGCTTCCATGCCGTTTTTAGTGGCAAACTCGGTCATGGTCTTTATTTTTTCCGGATCGGAGGGCATTGCGGTGAAGCCGTTTGTGTCGAGGCACCAGTTGCTGACTGTTGCGGCCATTGGATTGTTGCTCAGAAAGCCGGCTTTTGTGAGGGCGCTGTTTTTTAGCGCGATAGCCGCTCCGGGCGCGTACATTGAACCGAGATTGATTGCCATGTAGAAGAGCGAGAAGGCAGCATCGCGGCGTTCGCTATAGCGGGGATCGTTGTAGAGGTCGCCGACCATCACCTGAAGGTTGCCTTTGAAAAGACCGGTGCCGGTTGCGATGAGCAGCAGCGAAGCGAGCAGAATCATCAGTGAAGAGTCGCTTCTGACAGGCGTTGGAGCAGACATGAGTGCATAGCCGACAAACATTACGGCGATACCGGTTAGTACGCATTTGTTAAAGCTCCAGCGGTCGGCCAGCCAGCCTCCAAGAACGGGCATAAAATAGACTAAAGCCAGGAAGATTGAGAAAATCTGACCTGTCCAAGTGGCGTCGAAGCCGAATTTAGCCTGTAGGAAGAACAGGAAAATAGCCAGCATGGTGTAGTAGCCGAAGCGTTCGCCAGTGTTGGCCAGGGCCAGAACGTAGAGCCCTTTCGGTTGATTTTTAAACATGACTTGATATTATGATTGGTTATAGATTGTTTCTATTTATTTGCTGATTCCTGACGGGTTTTGTAGGCAACAGCATAGAGGCGCATCTGTTTCAACAGAGCGGCCAGACCGTTGGAGCGTGTAGGCGACAGGTTTTCAGCCAGTCCGATTTGTTCGATAAAGTAGAGGTCGGCATCGACAATTTCGGACGGGGTGTGGTCCGAAAGAACTTTTAGAAGCATGCTGATTATGCCTTTGACGATGAGAGCATCGCTGTCGGCTGTGTAAATTATGCGGCCTTCATGATCGAGTTCGGCATGCAGCCATGCGCGGCTCTGACATCCTTCGATGAGATATTCCGGAGTTTTGTATTCCTCAGGCATATCGGGGAGCTGATTGCCCATGTCGATGATGAGGGCGTAGCGATCCATCCAGTCGTCGAGTTCGGAGAACTCTTCAATTATTTCGTCTTGAGCTTCGTTTATAGTCATTGTGGTTATGGTTTTTCAGAAATTATGGTGTTGAGCACAGTCTGTCCGACGGCTTTTAAAGTCGTGGTGGAGATGTGGCTCATGTTGTCGTCGGTGGTGTGCCACGATGCCGGGAACGAGCCTGTGCGGGGATTTACGCAGTCGACAATGTCGATGCAGGGTATGCCGGCCCGAATGATAAATATGTGATCGTCGGTGACGGCTCCTCCTTGTCCGTCGGCGAAGTGCGACTCATAGCCGGAGGCTTTAGCGACGGCCCAAACCCGTTCGTTAGCAGCACGGGCAAAGCGGTCGGAAATGTATTCGCGGCGGAAAACGGCATCACTGTCGCCAACCATGTCGAGTAATATGCCATAGGCAGGCATGTCGTCTGCGGAATAGGGAAGCTGGCGAACCCACATCTGAGTGCCCAGACACCAGGAGTCTTCAGAGCCTTTCGAGCCGCTGACACCCATGTCTTCGGCGTCTGTGAAAAGGAAATCGACTCCAATGGCCGGTTTTGCAGCGCCAAGCTGTCGGGCAATTTCAAGCAGCACGCCGACTCCGCTTGCTCCGTCGTTAGCCCCGTCGACAGGCTTTGAGTGGTTTGCTTTGTCGGGGTCGTTGTCGGCCCAGGGACGTGTGTCGTAATGTGCAAGAAGCAATATCCGTTTTTTAGCTTCGGGATTATAGCGGGCAAAAATGTTGGCTACAGGCACGTTGTTACCGGCGGCGTCTTTCATTGAGCCCGATTGTGTGATTACTGTGTCGGCACCCGCTGTACGCATCTGAGTAGTGATGAACATGCGACATGCAGTGTGAGCGTCAGATCCGGGAATACGTGGACCGAAAGCAACCTGGCGTTCCGTGTAGGCATAGGCACTGTCGGCGTTGAATTCCACATTGGAGTCAGGCATCAGCTGTTGAACATCGTGTGTCGTTGACGCGTAGTTATGGTTCTGGCTTCCGGCGCATGAGCACAATGCCCCTGCGGCAAAAACAGACGTTATGATGTGTTTGAAATTAATTGACATAATTACGGATATCGCATATTTGCGTAAAATTACAAAAAAGCTGGCAAAGACTTACTGTCGCGGCGACGGCAGAGGTTGTAATACACATTTTTTAACACAAATTTAGGCGATATATGTTCATGAAAATAGCGAAACCTCGCAACTGTTTGCTTGAAAGCTGGATAATCGCTAAATTTGCACTTCCTATCCAAAACAACGAATAAAACTAATAACAACTGCATAATTCGATGAATAACTTTGTAGAAGAACTTAAATGGCGGGGTATGCTCCACGATATCATGCCCGGCACAGAGGAATTGTTGAGCCGCGAGAAGGTGACAGCCTACGTCGGTTTCGACCCGACAGCCGATTCGCTCCACATCGGTCACTTGTGCTCTATAATGATTTTACGCCATTTTCAGCGCTGCGGCCACAAGCCAATGGCTCTTATCGGTGGTGCAACCGGTATGATCGGCGACCCTTCGGGAAAATCGGCCGAGCGCAATCTGCTCACTGAAGAAACCCTTAAACACAACATAGAGGGAATGAAAGCTCAGATGGCCAAATTCCTTAACTTCGATTCGGATGCCGAGAACGCAGCCGAACTGGTTAATAACTATGATTGGATGAAGGACTTCACTTTCCTGGATTTTGCGCGCGAAATCGGAAAGCACATCACGGTGAACTACATGATGGCTAAGGATTCGGTGAAGAAACGTCTAAACGGGGAGGCCCGCGACGGTTTGTCGTTTACAGAATTCACATATCAGCTTCTGCAGGGTTATGATTTTCTTTATCTCAACCAGACCAAAGGGTGTAAACTTCAGATGGGCGGTTCGGATCAGTGGGGCAACATCACAACAGGAACGGAGCTGATTCGCCGTACAAACGGAGGTGAAGCTTACGCACTGACTTGTCCGCTGATAACGAAGGCCGACGGTGGCAAATTCGGTAAGACAGAGTCGGGCAACATCTGGTTGAATCCCGACTATACGTCGCCTTACAAATTCTATCAGTTCTGGCTTAATGTGAGCGATGCCGATGCTGAACGCTACATCAAGATATTCACAGAACTGTCGCGCGAGGAGATTGAAGAACTTGTTGCCGAGCAGGCAAAAGATCCGGGTCTGCGCCCGCTGCAGAAACGTCTGGCAAAGGAAGTGACATGCATGGTGCATTCGCCTGAAGCATACGAAGCCGCTGTTGAGGCATCGCAGATATTGTTCAGCAAGGATGCAGCCGAAAAACTGCACAAAATCGATGAGAAAACCCTGCTCGACCTGTTCGAGGGGGTTGACACATTCAAAATTTCGAAAGCCGACCTCGACGGATCGGTGAAACTGATTGACTTGCTCACCGACCGTGCGACAGTGTTCCCCAGCAAAGGTGAACTGCGCAAACTCGCCCAGCAAAACGGCCTGTCGATCAACAAGGAGAAGGTGACAGACGTAAATGCTGTCGCTACTGATGCGCTTCTGCTTGCCGGAAAATACATTCTGATTCAAAAAGGGAAGAAGCAGTACTTCCTACTGATAGCAGAATAGAATCAATAATTGCTTTCACCATAACACAGCATAGGTGTCGTTAGCAAAGAACGGTGCCTATGCTGTGTTATGATAGGGTGGAGTGTTTCACAGACAGAAGAACAAAAGGGCATAAGACTTCGGCGGTTGGGTACAAACTGCTTTTTGTCATTATGTTCTTGTGTCTTACTTATATACACAGTTTAGCATCAGCTAAAGAATTGTGGACAGAAGGACAAAAGGTCAGAAGGCTTCGACGGTTGGGCGCAAACTGTTTTTTGTCATTATGTTCTTGTGTCTTACTTATATACACAGTTTAGTATCAGCTAAAGAATTATGGACAGAAGAACAAAAGGACAGAAGGCTGCGACGACAAGGGTCAATCTGTTTTTTGTTCTTATGTTCTTCTGTCTGAAATCATCGGATTCAATAATTTATTGAGGGGTTGTGGTGGGGACTAATGAACGCTTTTATCGCTCTGAGGTCAGTCGGGAGAACCGGCTATTTTGCCAAATACCTTTTTTTGAACCTCTTTTGGCGAGTCCCATGCAGAGTTGAATTCCTCGGCGG
>CAYQYL010000042.1:0-19669 GCA_964421745.1 uncultured Muribaculum sp.
AACAAAACTGCCAATATCGGGTTTGCAGCGCGACCTGACCGACTCCACTGTTCTCCGAAATCTCGGTGTGCCGATGGCTCATATCCTGATAGCCTTCAGCTCTACATTGAAAGGTCTTGGAAAACTCCTGCTCAATCAGCCTGCGATCGATAACGATCTCGACCAGATGTGGAATGTTGTTGCCGAAGGCATACAGACGATACTGCGCCGCGAAGGCTACCCGAAACCTTACGAAACACTGAAAGCTCTCACTCGTGTCAACACAACTGTTACACAGCAGAGCATCGCGGAATTCATCGACACTCTCAATGTTTCCGACTCCGTAAAAGAGGAACTCAAACGTCTGTCGCCACACACCTACACAGGCTATAAGATTTAAACGGAATAATGATTATCCAATTTTCGCACCCGGCAGGACAAATGTCCTGCCGGGTGCGAAAATTTTTATATACCTTTGAAAACGCTCTGTTTTATTTAGTTTCTCCCCCTCCGAAACATGAAAAGACCGTCTATTGCCTTCTTGCGATATCTGCTGACTTCGGCAGCAATTGTCTTTCTCAGCCTTGCAGCCGTTGCCCATACCGACGATAATGTGTTTATTGCCGACGGAATTGAAACGTGGCAATTCATTCCGCCAAAAGGCGACAAACCCGCTTGTGTGAAAAACACAATCACACATCACTATGAAGCAACACGTTACCCGGAAGTAATACATCCATTTGCGTTCTATGACAACCGCACAAAACTAACCAAAGCTAATGCCGACGGAAAAGCACGTCATGAAAGTGCCTCTTCGCGCAATGTTTTTCACGACGACAACAAGGTTTGCTATTATGATATCTCTCTCAACAAAGTCGGTAAAAGGTCCAAGGTAATCTTTGAACGAACGCTAACTGATCCGGTTTTTTTCTGTCGTCTGTTTCTGGCACAACAGTATCCGATAAAAAATAAAGAGGTTCACATAATAATCCCGGCAGAATATCCTCAAATCACGGTCGACGAACTGAACTTCACCTCTGCCGACGGTTCGGAAATCAGCCGGACTGTTCAGGCGAACGCAGATGGAGGTCGAACGTATGTTTATCGGCTGACAAATCTACCCGGTACGGAAAAGCCGGAATCAGAAAAAGGGAGTCCATTTCCGTTGCTCTATCAGCCGGTGGTGCTTGTGAAGGGTTGGTTCAATTCTGTCGACAGCTTGTGCAACTGGCACACCGGCATGTCTGACATCGACACAGAAATTCCCGACATCGACTCATTTTTAGCTACCGATGTCTATGGTGCCGAAAGCAGTGGTCTAAGCCCCCGGGAGCGCCTTGAAAGAATCTACGCATGGGTTCAACACAACATACGCTACATAGCCTATGAAGAAGGCGAAAGCGGCCACCGTCCTGACAAACCGGCCGAAGTGATCCGAAAGCGCTACGGCGACTGCAAAGGTATGGCAATGCTGTTGGCCACCTTACTTTGCCATGAAGGAATCGATGCACATGCCGCTGTCATAGGAACTGACGACATACCGTTCAAAATAGCGGAAAATCCATCTTTAGCAGCAACCAACCACAGCATTTGCATTGCAATCGAAAGCGGCGACACATTGTATCTTGATGCTACAAACGAACATATCCCGGCATCACATATCCCGGATGCACTGCAGGGAAAAGATGCAATTGTATTGCCGTCGCAAACCGACAACCACTGTCGGTTGATAAATATTCCTATGCTACCGGCTCATCTCACAGCTCTCGACTCCATATGTTATACATATTCGTTTACTCCAGAGCGTGATGCCCTGACAGGAAACGTCACCCAGACACTTTCCGGAGACTTAAAGGAAATTTATCTGTCGGCCTACACTTCGACAAGCGAAAAGAATGTCAAGGAAAAGATGGCGCGGACACTGACTCCGCTTAAACACTCAAAGATTTCGGAAAACATCACTAACAACTACAACGCCGGCGACGGAAAAGCAACAATCGAAGCCGAGATTGTGAATAACGAAGCTGTCACCGATGCATCTCCGCTGACTTATATCGACCTGAATGCGAACAATGTGATTCCAACCGAACGAATCGACAATACTGACCGCAGATCGCCATACCGCTTGCCCACTCGCGGCCGGATAGTCAGAAACTCGAAAGTCAAGTTGCCGGCCGGAGCAAAAGTCAGTCATTTACCTGACAATTACAGCGCCGTTCTTCCGCAGGCCAAATTCAGTTGCACTTTCAGCACGCCCGAGCCGGGAGTTATTGAACTCAACAAATCAGTTGAAATTACTGAAAGGATACTCCCTGTCGACGGCATCGAACAATGGAACAAAACATTGTCGGAATGGGAAAATGCTTGCAAGAATCAAATAGAAATTTCTTTTGAATAATCATACAATCCTCAACTGTATATGAAAAAATACATCGTCATTCTTCTATTTACCATTTTCAGCACATCACAGGCGTTTGCCGACAAAGCATCAGACTACAAAGACTTTGCTTCACGCGTGCGTGCCGAAGTATGGGCTGACTCGTTACCGCTGTTTGACAATCCACCGGCTGTGCCCGACAAATACAAAGACGAGTCGGCTGTGATACTCACCGCCCACAAAAATGTCTTTGCTAAAAAGAAAACAGGCGTTGGATTCGACCGGAACGCATCGTTGATTCCACTGAAGCGTGTTGCTCTAATCAACATGGATGACTACGACCGCAAGTTGATTCAGATTAACGATAAATCAGCACTCGAAGCGTTTTCGGAGTACGACCTGCCTATTAAAAGCGGCAACAGCGACTGGTTCTGGCAGGAAAAAGACGAACGCAGCTATGTTCTTGGCGTGCGAATAATCAAACCCGACGGAAAAATCGTCGAGGTTCCGACCGACGAGTTTATTCTGATGCAGATGCAACAAAAAAATAAGAAGGCCGACCGACAGAAACTTGCCGTTCCCGGACTCGAAATAGGCGACAAACTCGATATATTCATTTTCACTCACACCGCCCTTAAAAACATTCAACCGGAACCAATCATCATTCCACTGCGCAGCGAATACCCGATACTATCGTACACTGTCAATTGTAAAATAGATGATGACCTCACAACAGTGTACTCTGAGCGAAACGGAGCTTTTGCTCTTAAAACTGAGCAGGGACCTGACAAAGATTATATAATCACAGGAGAAACCACTACTCCACAGGATGCAGAACCGGAAAACTGCTATCGTCCGCGCCTTCAATCACCTCACATCGAAATGCTGATCTATAACAGGCGGTTCGACGAGTACACACCCATCTTTGCGCGCAAAGATGGCGTACAGGCCAATCCCGACGGAATGAAGACAGCCGTTGCCGACAGAATCAAGATGCTCGAAGGTTGGTCGGACATGTCACGATCGGTAAAAGAACAACTTGGCAGTGTTAAAGGCAACCCGATGAAAGCTGTGAAGAAAAAATACACCAGCGGAGAATGGACACAGGCGCAAACGGCCGACTACGTATACAACCTGTTAGTGTTCAGCTATCTTACAGGCAGATACCGTTATTACGCGGGGACATTTGTAAATGAATTATACGCCGCATTGCAACAAGCAGGCATCAAGGATGTTCGAAAAGGAATAATTACAAGCTGTAACAACGGTGAACTTGAAGATATTATCGATTACAAGGATATCTACTACTTTATTTATCTTCCCGAAACGGAGCAATTCTTTTCGAACGCATTCCTTGGCTACAACACTTCCTCGGAAATACTTCCATTCTTTCAGGGACAGAAGGGATTGTTGACTCACAACAAAAAACTGTCGAAAAATGAACGTGAGAGCGAAGACCGTCGTATCACCGTACCGCAAAGCTCGCCAGAAGACAATCGTGTGGTGACAACAATCAATGCGGCTGTCGACGGACTGAATATGAATGTGACAACGCAAATCGATGTGTTCGGTGCATCAAAAAACAAGTACGGGTTAATACTCACAGGCGAGAACATCCTCAACGGTTATCTCTCGTATCTGAATCGTGAAGGAATAGTTGCTGATCCACAACTGCTCCGTAAAGAAAAAGATAAAGACAAACAGGCTCGAATGGAACGCTATGCCGATGCGGCTAAAGAGCAACGCGAACAAATGCAACAGTTACTGAAAGATTATCACGGCGCGGATGTCAACAATTTTGAAAAATTAGAAGTTTTATCGTCCGGTATCGGGATTACACCAGATTCCTCCGCAATCTCAATCAAAGCCGACTATTCGCTTGATGGATTGGTGAAACGCGCCGGGAAAAACTTGATTGTCAATGTCGGTCAGCTAACAAACCGTTATTCCGAAATACCACCGTCGAAGAGCAAAAGGCTTCCTGGCGACAACGTAATGTTGGAGTACCCATCTCTTGACGAAACCATAATAAACCTCAAGCTACCGGAAGGTTACATGGTTTCGGCCACATCATTGGCATCTTTGAACTCCGAAACCACCAACGATGCGGTATCGTTCATTTCAAAAGCCGAAGTGAAAGACGGATACCTGAAACTGCACACATTATACAGACACAACAAAACATCGCTCCCGGCGCAAGCGTGGACCGATATGGTGACTGTGAGAAACGAAGTGGCCAAATTCAATTCCAAAACACTCCTGCTCGAAAAAAACTGAAATTTTTTCATGCTAACGACCGGCACAGACTTTATTAGCATAAGTCTGTGCCGGTCTGCTGTTTACATATCAAAATTACGAACTGATTGTATATCATATATTCAGCGTGACCCGGTGCGACGTCGTGAACTTTAATAAATTTATGGATGTTTGAAAATATATAAGTCGCTGATAAATTTTATTGTAATAGTCTGTGCATTAAAATTTATAGGAACTTATGCAATTTACCGTTTCAACCAAAGTTTCAGATGAGAAAACTATTCGCACTTCCCCTAATAGCAGTTTCCTGCACTTTAGCGCTATCGGCAAAGGCACAGGAGCAGAACAAATATCTGACATCTCAGTTGCCGGCTGCCTGGGTTTACCATTCGGACCATACACCGACAATGCCTGGAACGGACAACTGGTGGACATTGTTTGGCGACAGCAAACTCGACTCGCTTGTTTCGCTGGCTGCATCGCGGAACTACGACATCAAAGAGGCGACCATACGCCGTGAACTGGCTCGAAACGCAATAGGACAAGCCCGTAGTGCATATTGGCCCGAATTGTCGGTTTCAGCAGGCTACACGCGGCAGCATGAAGGCGGAAAAAATTCTAATCAGTACACTGCCGGAGCGCAAATGAACTGGGAAATCGATATATTCGGCAAAGTGGCTTCAGCTGTTAAATCAAAAAAAGCCTCATATCGAGCCTCAAGTGCCGAGTTCAATGGCGCAATGCTAAGTATGGCAGCCGAAATAGCGACATATTATATCGATTACCGTATGCTTCAGTCGCGAATTGCTATAGCCGAAGAACACATTAATTCACAGGAGAAGGTTGTGCGTATAGCAGAAGCCCGACATGAGGCCGGACTTGTTTCGAAACTCGACGTAGCGCAAGCAAAAACCGTTTTGCTTAATACTAAGGCAACCCTCCCGCAGCTGCGCTCGCAAATGCGTTCGACATTAACCGCAATCGCAACACTATTGGGACAATACCCGGACTCAATTTCAGTTGACATATCCGGCTATTCTTCTCTGCCCGCCCCCCATATGCTCCTTCCTACAGGAATCCCTGCCGATCTTTTGCGCCGACGGCCCGACATTATTGCAGCCGAAGCTCAGCTCGCTGCTGCCGCCGCGTCGGTGGGCATAGCTAAAAAAGATTTCCTACCCACACTTTCTATTCAAGGAGAAGTTGGAACTGTAGCTGCCCGGCCAGGCGATCTGTTCGGAAGCGGAAGCCTTCAATACTCTATCGCTCCTACTTTAAGCTGGACTATCTTCGACGGTCTGTCGCGTCGCTACGGTGTTGAGCAGGCAAAGCTGCAGATGCAAAACGCCATTGACAATTATAACCTCACTGTCTTGACCGCTGTCGGTGAAGTTGACAATGCAATTGTTGCCTACCACACATCTGTTGAAACGCTCAAAATAAATTCCGAACTTTTTAAACAGAGCAAAGAAGCTTTCGAACTGTCAATGGATCAATACAAACAGGGATTATCAGCGTTCACAAACGTTGTCGACGCGCAAGTCGATCTTCTTAATTCTGCAAACGCTATCACCACAGCCAAAGGCAATGCTATTCTGGCATTGATAAACCTATACAAAGCCCTCGGAGGCACCCCTAATCCTTAAAAAAACACTCACCCTCAATCCGGAATTCAGATATGAAACCACGTTTAATCTATTGCTTTTTATTTCCTGTTGTGTCCGCTGTCTTAACAGGATGCACACAGTCGGGGCATCGCCAATCTTCTACGGAAAAGACATCGGAAACAGTTACCGTTGCGCGCCCGCGCATCAGTACCGTAGTGCTATACAATGAATATCCAGGCTATCTGACTGCCAACAAATCAGTCGATGTTGTAGCCAAAGTTAATGGTGAGATCCTACAGAAGAATTACGAAAGTGGCTCGACCGTGTCAAAAGGTCAGGTACTCTTCACAATAGATCCGTCGGTCTATCGAAACCGCGTCACCGAAGCACAATCGGCTCTGACAACAGCCAAGAGCAACTGCGACTACGCTCGCGAACACTATGAAGCCGTGCAGAAAGCACTGGCAAGCGACGCTGTCAGCAAAATGGAAGTAATCCAGGCACAGACAAACTACGAACAGGCACAGGCTTCTATCAAGAATGCCGAAGCAGCCCTTGAAATGGCAAAACGGAATCTTGCCTACTGCACGGTAGTAGCTCCGATTAGCGGAATGGCAACTTCGGATATTGTCAGCACTGGTAACTATATTTCAGGCGAAGCTGAACCTGTGAAGCTTGCAACTATATACGACAACACTTCGATGACAGCCAATTTTGCTATCGAAGATGAACGCTATCTTGCCATTCTCAATTCTCAGCAATCGCGCGACACTCTCGATTTCGAACACATACCGCTAACATTCTCTGAACCGCTGCCTCACGAATACACTGGTGCCTTGACATACATGGCACCCAACATGATGCAATCAACCGGAACAATGAAAATGGAGTGTAAAATCAACAATCCTTACAATGAACTGCGCCCGGGAATGTATGTAAAGGTGCGTTTGCCCTATGCCAAAGCGACAGATGCAATCATTGTTGACAATGCCTCGGTCGCAACCGATCAGCAGGGCAATTATATGTATGTTGTGAACGATTCGAACCGTGTAGTCTACACCCCTGTCGAAACCGGCGAACTGTATGAGGATTCGTTGCGGATCATCACCGGTGGTCTGAAACCTGACGACCGCTATGTTACACGAGCTCTTTTGAAAGTGAAAAACGGAATGACTGTCAATCCTGTGATTCGGGAATAATCTAAAAATCCATCTGCCCTATGCTGTCCAAATACTTTATCGACCGCCCGGTCTTCGCCACCGTACTGGCAATACTCATGGTTATTGTCGGACTGATCACAGTTCAACAATTGCCGATCTCGCAATACCCCGATATCACCCCACCTACAGTTATGGTTTCAGCTTCGTATCCGGGAGCAGACGCTGTCACTGTTGCAAAAGTTATCGGCGAACCAATCGAAGAACAAGTGAACGGTGTGGAAGGCATGATGTATATGAGCTCCAACTCGTCAGACGGCAGTTACTCGCTAACTGTGACCTTCGAGAACGGCACAGATCTGGATGAAGCAGCGGTGAAAGTACAAAACCGCATATCGCTCGCCGAGGCCACGCTTCCGGCAGCAGTAAAGGAACAAGGGATTTCAGTTCTCTCCGAAGCCTCGAATCAGTTGCTGTTCATTGCTCTTGAATCAGACAATCCCGACCAGTATTCTTCATTATACCTGACCAACTATGCCGATTTGAACATCATCGACGAACTGTCGCGAGTCGAAGGTGTCGGTGGTGCTGGTGCATTTGGCGCCGGCGAGTACAGCATGCGTATCTGGCTCGACCCGGCAAAAATGAGCATACGTAATCTTACACCGTCCGACGTAGCGACAATGATTCAGTCGCAGAACATGGAGGTTTCGGCCGGAAGTGTTGGCAAAGCCCCAACACCCTCAGGGGTCGATTTCGAATACACCTTGACAGCCAAAGGACAGCTCAATTCTGTCGACGAATTCGAAAACATTATTCTGCGCACAGAGTCAGACGGCTCTCAATTGAAATTAAGCGACATCGCACGGGTCGAACTTGGCTCGTCGAGCTACTCGTCGGTAGCTCATGTTTCGGCTGAAAATGCCGCACTGATAGGCATCCAACAACTTCCGGGAGCTAACGCACTCGATGTGGCGAAAAAAGTTGAAAAGAAACTCGATGAACTCTCGCAATACTTCCCAGATGGCGTTCATTATAGAATAATACTGAACACAACTGACTTCGTTACAGCATCGATCGACGATGTTATGGTAACGTTTGTTGAAACCACGCTAATCGTGATGATTGTCATCCTGCTCTTTTTGCAGAGTTGGCGTGCGGTGATAATCCCCATGATTTCAATTCCGGTATCTCTCATTGCAACCTTTGCCGTAATGAAGTTACTCGGGTTCTCGCTTAACACACTGACCCTTTTCGGACTTGTTCTGGCGATAGCCATTGTTGTAGACGATGCGATAGTGGTGGTGGAAGATTGTGCGCGTCTAGTTCAAGAAGGGAAGCTGACGCCGCGGCAGAGCGCCGAAAAGGCTATGAAAGAGCTTCAGGGGCCGGTTGTCGGAGAAGTACTTGTGTTGTTGGCTGTTTTCATCCCAACTGCATTTATCAGCGGAATAACCGGATCGCTCTACAAACAGTTTGCCTTGACAATTGCCACCGCAGTGGCTTTCTCCGGCTTCAATGCACTGACGTTCACTCCGGCCATGTGTGCGTTGTTCCTTAAGAAAAAATCATCGGCAGAGCCTAAATTTTTCTTATACCGCTGGTTCAATACCGGTTGGGGTGCAACCGTGAAAGCCTACGGAAAAGGGGTTGGCGCCACGCTAAGAAAACCATGGGTATCATTGGGCATCTATGGCGCGCTTTGTGCAGTCGCATTCTGGGGCTTTGTAAAATGGCCGACAAGCTACATCCCGGAAGAGGATCAGGGCTATTTTATGACATCTGTCCAATTGCCTGTCGGAGCCTCGCTTGAACGTACCGACGAAATTATGACAAGCTTTACATCTAAGGTTCTTGAATTACCCGAAGTCAAGGATGTTATCTCCATAGCCGGCCAGTCGATGATGGGTGGTGGCTCCGGAGGTAACACAGGTTCGCTGTTCGTTGTGCTTAAGCCATGGAAAGAGCGCACGAAAAAAAGTCAGAGCGTAGACGCTGTAATGAGCAAAGTCAACGAAATCGCCGCCACCTATCAGGAGCCTGTTGTATTTTCGATCAATCCCCCTGCTATTCCTGGACTCGGTATGACATCAGGTCTGACAATGCAGATTCTCGACATCAATAATCTCGGAGCCGACGCAATTGCGCAGGCTATTAAAGACATTCAGGAAAAAGCCGAATCGGATCCGCGTATTGAATCGATAATGACCCAGTATCAGGGATCGGTTCCTCAATATACAATTCAAATCAACCGCGAAAGAGCAAAACAACTCAATCTGCAACTTGCCGACATCTACTCGACTCTGTCGCAATTTATGGGCAGCAGCTATGTAAACGATTTCGTGAAGTTCGGACGCACCTATCAGGTGACATTGTCGGCCGATGCCCGTACACGTGCAACCGTTGCCCAGATTCCAAACTTGAGTGTCCGCAATTCCGGAGGAGAACTTGTTCCTTTCTCTTCGTTTGCTAAAATTGTTCCGACAATGGGTCAATCAAACGTGAGCCGATACAATATGTACACAACCGGTGGAATCACCGGTACGCCGGCCAAGGGAATTTCGAGCCAAGAGGGTATTCAGGCAATGGAGGAACTGCTTAATGAAGCCGTCGGCAACAATTTTTCCTATGCCTGGACCGGCGAAGCCTATCAGGAAACACAGTCAGGAACCACAATATCGATGGTTTTGATTTTTGCCGTGATAATCACCCTGCTCGTTCTGGCAGCACAGTATGAAAACTGGACAAGCCCTATAGCCGTAATCATAGCTATGCCAACGGCTATTCTAGGTACAGTTTTGGGTTGTATATTCATGTCGCAATCCATATCAATCTACACTCAGATTGGTATCATCCTACTGCTTGGGCTCGCGGCAAAGAATGCGATTCTAATTGTAGAATATGCTATGGACTTCCGTAAAGCAGGCAATCCGATACGTCAAGCTGCTCTTGACGCAGGAAACATCCGTTTCCGACCTATCATGATGACAGCGCTCGCTTTCGTTTTCGGTGTGTTGCCGATGATGTTTGCAACCGGAGCCGGCGCCAATTCACGTATCGCTCTGGGCACAGCCGTTGTGTTCGGAATGGCTGTAAACGGCATTGCCGGAACACTTTTTGTGCCTGTGTTCTGGGAGCTATTGCAGAAATTTCAGGAAAAGTATTTGTCGAAACTATTTAATTCGGCCGATACTATCGGCAGCCAGACCCCCGATCAGTCTTCAGCCGATCAGGCTGAGAATACGCCAACTAAACCATAAATTAAGGCAGACTCTTATTTGCGACCGAAGTCAGCGGGTACTTCGCCCCAGACTTCGGTTTGCCATTTCTTGACTTCGTTATGGCGCATGTTCTGATGTAGCCAGTTTTCAGCACGTGCAATCATCGGGAACCACGATGCGTTGGCAGCCGTAAGGCTAAGCGTTGTTTTGGCTTTTCCATAACGCGTCCATGAAATTGCAGTGCGACTATCGGAATAAATTGTCAAACTATCCCATCCATTTCTACGGCAAAGAGCCAGCGCATGAACAACAGCAAGGAATTCGCCGACATTATTTGTTCCGTCAGCAACTGGGCCGAAGTGAAAAATCTCCTTGCCGGTAGCCAAATCAATGCCACGGTATTCCATCGGACCCGGATTTCCGGCACATGCCGCATCTACAGCAATCCCGGTTACAGGATATCCTAACGGACGTGAAGCAAACAATTCTGACTTTGGCTTTTCCTTTGACTGAGGTTCAGGTTCGGGCACACCGTTTGCTATTGCACGCAAAGCATACATTTCGTCCTCAATGCTGCCTCGATACGCTTCGGTTGCCTCGGTTTGCGACGAAAAACTTTTATATTTTGCGTTTGGATAACCATTGATTTGCTGTTGGCATTCTTCCCATGAGTCGTAGATCCCTGGTGCAAATCCATTCCAAACGACATAGAATTTACGTTTCATCTTATTTGAAAATATGCCGGATAAAGACTATCCGGATGGAGTACAATATTGCGGGCACAATTATTGTTATTGATATTTCATTCTTTGTCAAGAGCAAGAGAGAAGCAGATTGAGATCAATCGGCCGGACACCGGCAACGCGTGCGTAATCGGCATTAATGGCCTTTCCCATAAAGGTGCAGACAGCCGGACGCAATCCCTCATCGGCGGGAAGCAGGGAAAGCGCACCATCGAGTTGGCCAAGCCTGCCCAAAGATTCAACCAATGTGTTTGTCAAAGCCATTGCGGCTGTTCGAGGCGCTGCATTGCCGACAGCACGGAAACATGCCCTGCAACCGGGCTTGATTGTTGGCAAGCCACTGC
Organism: uncultured Muribaculum sp.; assembly: GCA_964421745.1. Taxonomy (GTDB): domain Bacteria; phylum Bacteroidota; class Bacteroidia; order Bacteroidales; family Muribaculaceae; genus Muribaculum. The sequence goes on from CAYQYL010000042.1 coordinate 11,685, forward strand.
CGATGAAAATCTGTTCTTCTGTGGGAAACATGGTCTTACAAACAGGGCCGATGTCGACAAGAACCACCCCTTTCTTGGCCAAAGACATTTGTCGCGAAGTGAACTCGTCGAACCCGACTGCCGGCGATGCAATAATAACGTCGGCCGAACGGAGTGCATTCTCCAGCACATGTGGTTGAACGACCGATGTTGCCACAGCCGCCCCAACCGAAGCTACAGCCTGACGCAATCCGTAAACATCGTTGTCGAACATCTTCACCTGTGCACCCATGGCAACCGCGGCTGCCGCGGCTGCCCGGGCTCCGATATCCGACCCGACAATCATAACCTCACAAGAAATGACACCCGGCACCCCTCCCAAAAGAATACCTTTACCCAAATCGTTTCGCAACAATGTTGCCGAGGCTAAAGCCATAGCTGCCCTGCCGTCAACTTCAAGCAAAACGTCGGCAAACGGATGTTTCCCTCCGGCTAATGAGATTTTTTCAAGTTCAATGCATGTAACGTGATGTTTCAACAAACTCTTTACAAATTCGGGAGTGAGTTTACGACGCGAATTGAGCGTCAGCAACATCGAACCTTTACGCAACAGTTGGGTGTCGGCCAATGAAAGCTGCGCAAGACTGACAACAATATCGGCAGACAGAGCCTCGGCTCGGCTACCTGTGATAGCACCGGCCTCGGCATATCTGGCATCAGAATAATGGATCGGATGTCCGGCTTCTTTTTCCACGAACACCCCCAATCCCGACCGCGTAAGCTGCTCTACACCTTCCGGCGTTATAGGGAAACGAAGTTCTCCCGCTTCAGTTGATGCAGGAAAACCGACTGTGAACCTACGTCGGCGAACGGCTGTTTCGACCGGCTGTTCCTGAACGATATGGTCTTGCTGTGTATTCATTGCTTTTCAATAATTTCTTTAATAAACCGATTTGCAGTGTCGGCTTTCTCGGCTTCGTTGTCGAGTAAGTCGCTTTTGAATCTAATCATGGCTTTACTGTAGAATGGCTCTCGTTTGGCAAGCGATTCCGTAATGAATTTCCGGAGTTGCTCACTCTCCATACCTGCAATTAAAGGCCGTTTATGGCGTCCACGCATTAACCGCTCGTGGAGTCGATCGATACCTGTATCTAAAAAGACGGTAGTTCCACCGGCATTCATAATTTCCATATTGTTGAAAAAACATGGTGTTCCGCCTCCACATGCAATGATAATATCCTCAAAATCGGCCACCTCACGCAACATAGCCTGTTCGCGTTCACGGAAGCCGGCTTCGCCGTATTGTGCAAAAATCTGACTGACTGTCATATGATAACGGCCTTCAATGTATGTATCCAGATCAATAAAGCGCAGTCCGGTAAGTTGTGACACAAACCTGCCAAGAGTCGACTTTCCACTTCCCATGTAACCAATTAGAAAAACAGGTCGCATACTGAATTTTGAATTTACGGTTGGAAATATTTAACAAATGGCATTCAATTCTTTTCAATTGATTAAGCCACTTACTCTACAAATGTAGCCAAAAGTTATCCAAAAACAGCATGAAAGACAAAAAAACGTAAAAAAACACAAAACTTTTATCCGGCAATAAGATTATTTTACTAATTTTGCCGAACCATATTACAAATGCATTACAGAGCTATGTCATATTCAAGAATTTTCAGCAAACTTAGCATCGCCTTCTCTTCGCTGGTATTAACAATTGCATTTAGCGCCTGCAATTCAGGCAAACCCTACCAGCGGTATGAAGGACTCTGCTGGGGCACAACATTTCACATGACCTATGAATCGAATGTAAAACTCGACGATTCAATTCAGAAAGTTCTGACAGAGGTTGACATGTCGCTCTCACCGTTCAACAGCAATTCGGTTATCAGTAAAATAAACGCCGGAACATCGGATTCGACCGATTTAATGTTCCGCACCGTGTTTGCCGAGTCGGTTCATCTGAACAAGATCAGCAACGGTGCATTCGACCCGACAATCGCCCCTATTATCGATTTATGGGGCTTCGGTCCAAAAGGAAGTATCGACACGGCTCCGACTCGCGAACAGATTGACTCGGCAATGAAGAGTGTCGGTATATCGGAATGTTTTATCAACTCTCAAAACCGTATTACAAAAAAATCGCCTGAAACCCAATTCAACTTTTCCGCAATAGCCAAAGGCTTCGGCTGCGACATGCTTGCCGAAATGCTCGAACGAAACGGTGTCACCAACTTCATCATCGAAATAGGAGGTGAAATTGTTGTCAGAGGCCACTCACCACGTCACACACAATGGCGAGTCATGATCGATGCGCCCGTACCTGGCAACGACACCGTTATCCACGACGGAATGGCTGTTATCGATGTTGACTCCTGCGCCATAGCGACCTCAGGCAACTACCGTAATTACAACTGCGTTGATTCGATTAATGTAGTTGGACACACCATGAATCCGCAGACAGGCGAACCGGCACAGTCCAGCATGCTGTCGGCAACAATCATTGCGCCAACTTGCATGCTGGCCGACGCTCTTGCAACAGCATGTATGATATTGCCGCTCGACAGCGCTGTGGAAATGATCAATACGATTCCGGATGTCGATGCACTGTTCGTCACCCAGATGGGCGACGACGGCAAATGGATGGTTCACGCCACACCCGGATTCCCTGCAATACACCGATAAGCCGCACCGTCAATCAAACTACGGCGTAAAATTGTTGTAAGGATAGTTATTAATGTATTTTTTAATGTATCTTTGCAATATTAATTCTACAACATGATTGAACGCCTAATAATTCTTGACAACGTAGACCCGGTAAGTTTCTATGGTGTGAACAATTGCAACATCCAGCTCATTAAAAATCTGTTCCCTAAACTGCGTGTGGCAGCCCGCGGACAAATCATAAAAGTGATTGGCGAGGATGAAGAAACGGCCGCGTTCGAAAAGAAAATCAAAGAACTTGAAGAGTATTGTCTGAAGTTCAACAAACTACCCGAGGATGTCATTCTCGACATTGTACGTGGCAAACAGCCGCCCCAACTGAAACAAGACGATGTTATCATCTACGGAATAAACGGTAAACCGATTCAAGGTCGCAATCCCAATCAGCAGTTACTGGTTAAGACTTTCACGGAAAACGACCTGACTTTTGCTCTCGGCCCTGCCGGAACCGGAAAAACCTATATTGCGATAGCTCTGGCAGTGCGTGCGCTGAAAAACCGCGAGGTTCGCAAAATCATATTGTCGCGTCCGGCAGTCGAAGCGGGCGAAAAACTCGGATTCCTTCCTGGCGACATGAAAGACAAAATCGATCCATATCTTCAGCCACTCTATGATGCTCTTGAAGACATGATTCCGGCTGTGAAACTCAAAGAATACATGGAATCGAATGTTATCCAGATCGCACCTCTGGCGTTTATGCGTGGTCGCACACTAAACGATGCAGTGATTGTGCTCGACGAGGCTCAGAATACAACCACACATCAAATCAAAATGTTCCTTACCCGTCTGGGAATGAACGCAAAAATGGTTATCACCGGCGATACATCGCAAATCGACCTTCCGCGCTCAGTGCGTTCAGGCCTGGTTGAAGTGCTCCATGTTCTCGACGGGGTGCCGGGAATAGGAAAAGTTGAATTCGGCAAAAAAGACATTGTGCGTCATTCGCTTGTGCAGCGCATTGTCGAAGCCTACCAGAAATTCGACGACGAAGAAAAAATACGCCGTCAAACCAAAAAAGACAATTTAACCGAACAATAACAAACCCTCATATTTATCACAGCAATGGCAAATACATTAACAAAAACCGAATTCAATTTTCCGGGCCAGACCAGTGTTTACCACGGTAAGGTCCGCGACGTATACGACATTGACAACGACCTTATGGTCATGGTAGCAACCGACCGTATTTCGGCTTTCGATGTCATACTTCCCAAAGGCATTCCCGGTAAAGGTCAGGTGCTGAATCAGATCGCAGGCAAATTTCTTGATGCAACAGCCGACATCGTTCCAAACTGGAAACTGGCTACACCCGACCCGATGGTTACAGTCGGACTGAAGTGTGAGGGCTTCCGGGTTGAAATGATAATCCGTGGCTATCTGACCGGTAGCGCATGGCGTGAATATCAGGCTGGTGCACGTTCGCTCTGCGGCGTTCCTCTGCCCGACGGCATGAAAGAAAACCAGAAATTCCCCGAACCGATCATCACACCCACGACAAAAGCCGAAGCCGGCCACGACGAAAACATCTCACGCGAGGAAATCATAGCTCAGGGTATTGTATCGAAAGAAGACTATGAGCAAATGGAAAAATATACACGCGCGCTGTTCGAACGTGGATCTGAAATTGCAGCTAAACACGGTCTGATTCTTGTTGATACGAAATATGAATTCGGCAAACGCGATGGCAAAGTTTATTTGATCGACGAAATTCACACTCCCGACTCGTCGCGCTATTTCTACGCCGACGGCTATCAGGAACGCTTCGAAAAGGGCGAGCCACAGCGTCAGCTTTCAAAAGAATTTGTGCGCCAATGGCTGATCGACCATAATTTCATGGGCAAAGCCGGCCAGCAGGTGCCTGAAATGACCGACGAATACTGCCAGTCGGTAGCCGACCGCTACATTGAGCTGTACGAACACATCACAGGCGAGAAATTCGACAACAAATCGGCAGACTGCGATGATCTGAACGCACGCATCGAAAAGAATGTGAACGAGTATCTCGCTTCGCGCAAATAATCCGTCAACTCAATAATTCCAAGCCTCACACCACGCTATGGACATAAAAGCCGAACATGTAAACCCGTATGTCGACGATTCAAGGTCGAAAACGCAACAAGTCAGAAGTATGTTTGACTCTATTGCGCCCGCCTACGACGTAATGAACCGGATGATGACACTCGGCATCGACCGTCTGTGGCGAAATAAAGCTGTGAGGATGCTAAAAAAAACACTTCGCCCCGGTGGCGACATTCTGGATGTCGCCACCGGCACGGGCGATCTTGCCCTGCTGCTCGACAGCAAGCTGCACCCTTCGAAAGTGACAGGCATCGATCTGAGCGAAAACATGATTGAGATTGCCAGGCAAAAGAGTGAACAGGCCGGAGCAACGCCACGCATCGAATTCATGACAGCCGATTGTCTGGCACTGCCTTTTGCCGACAATGCATTCGATTGCATAACGGTTGCCTATGGTGTCCGAAATTTCGAGCATCTTCTTCAGGGTTATCGCGAAATGTTCAGGGTGTTACGCCCGGGAGGGAAACTATGCGTAATTGAACTTTCAACCCCGACTAACATTGTAGTAAAACCATTTTATCGGTTTTACACACACAACATAATTCCGGCCGTCGGACGGATGGTGTCACACGACAGCCGTGCCTACACTTATCTGCCCGAGAGCATCGCCGCTGTGCCGCAAGGCACAGAGATGACCGCTCTGATGCATGAAGCCGGATTTAGCCACGCAACATTCCACCCCCTTACGTTCGGAGTGTGCACCATATACATGGCAACAAAATAAAAGCCGGTATCGATCGACCGGCCTTTGATTCCATTTCAAAATCTTATTTAAGCAAGTTCGGGCGCAAACGCCGTGTGCGTTCCACCGCTTGTTCGTGTTTCCACTGATCGATTTTTGCCTGATGTCCCGAAAGCAGAATGTCGGGTACACGCCATCCATTGTAGTCGGCGGGACGGGTGTAGACCGGGGGCGCCAGCAAATTGTCCTGAAATGAATCGCTGAGTGCACTCTGTTCGTCGCCGATTGCGCCAGGAATCAGACGAACAATAGCGTCGGTTATTACTACCGCCGGAATTTCACCTCCGGTCAGCACATAATCGCCTATCGTTATTTCCCGCGTTATAAGATGCTCACGAATTCTGTAGTCGACCCCTTTGTAGTGGCCGCACAAGATAATTATATTGTCGAGCAACGACATCGCATTGGCCATCGGTTGCGACAGCTGTTCACCGTCAGGCGAAGTATAGATCACTTCATCGTAGTTTCGCTGACTTTTCAGATGTGAAATAGCCCGATCGACGGGTTCAATCTGCATTACCATACCTGCTTCCCCACCAAATGGATAATCATCAACCTTTCGATGTTTATTTGTAGTGTACTCGCGCAAATTGTGCACCACAATTTCAACCAACCCCTTGTCTTGGGCTCGTTTCAAAATGGAGCAGCTCAGCGGCGACTCCAGCATTTCGGGCAAAACTGTCAGAATGTCTATTCTCATTTCCTTGGTCTTTACAACACAAAGTTACTCATTTTTCGCCGAAATTATGCATTCTACACGCTAACACACTGCAATTCTCACCCAATAATGGATTAAAACAAGGTGAGCTGGGTTGGTGGAAGAAGACGGAATGTCATGCGATGGTAGGGTGTAGTGCCGTATTGTGCTATTGCTGCGCGGTGTGCCTTGGTGGGATAACCCTTGTTTATGTTCCAGCCGTATTGCGGATATTGCTCATGTAGACGGTTCATCTCGTCGTCGCGATAGGTCTTTGCCAGAATCGACGCGGCAGCTATGTTGGCGAAGCGCCCATCGCCTTTGACAAATGTTGTGTAACGAATATCTTCATAAGGGGAAAACCTGTTCCCGTCGACAGCTATTGCGCCAGGGCGCACTTTCAGACCATCGAGTGCACGGTGCATAGCCAGAATTGAAGCCCGCAGGATATTAATTCGGTCGATCTCTTCAGCCGTTACAATGCCCACACTCCAGGCTACAGATTCAGCCTCGATGATTGGACGTAGCAAGTAGCGCTGCTTTTCGGTGAGTTGCTTGGAATCGTTAAGCAAAGGATGCGAAAAATCGTCAGGCAGAATTACTGCGGCTGCGAACACGCTTCCTGCAAGACAGCCACGCCCGGCTTCATCGCATCCGGCCTCGTTTACACCGGCTACAGAACCTGCCGGCAACACTTTGTGGAGTGTTTTATTCGACATAAGTGTAGCTGAAACAATCGTCGGCAACAAGGTTGAACGCATAAGTGCCTATCCGCTCTCTTATCGACTCAATCATTGCCGTCAGCTTTTCTTTTGCCTTTGCTTTATCGCCGAAATTATTCTGAGGCCAAAGTACAGCAATGATTTCACGTGCACTGTAGAGTTTGTTTCTGTTCAGCATCAGAAAACCCAGCAGCTGACATTCGTTCATTGTCAGATCGAGCGGATGATCGTCGATTGTAGCCTCGCGGTTAACCAGATTGACGCATAAATCATCGTGGCACACACGCTTTGGAGCTGCATGCACAGGAGTTTTTTTATAGCGGCGCATTATGGCATTAAGACGCGCCATCAGCTCCCTCATCGAAAAAGGTTTTTTCAGAAATGCGTCAACACCGGCTTCGAGCATGTCGACCATGTCGTCCTGCGACACAGACGCAGCCGTAAACACCAGAGGTGTGTCCGACGTATTGCCATTCTGACGCATATAGGACGCCACCATTACACTGTCGTCGCCGAGCATAGCAGCATCGATGATTATCAACGCATAGCCACTTGTGTTATCAATATCGTCGAAGCTATATGAATTCAACATATCGACAACATATCCCTCAACCTCAAGGTTATATTTCATTAGCTCGCACAGCAACAGATCGCGGTCTGCAATCAGGACGCGAGCTTTATCAGAATCGGTCTGTTCCGGTTTTTGCGAATCTGCTATGCTGTTTTCGTTAAGGGACATTGTAAGATAGATTTATTCATTAAACAGGTGTTCTTTGTCTGAAACCACCATCCGGCACTCAGCCGTGGCATATCAGACAATTCGGTAAAACAAAGATAATATTCCAAATCATTATAATGTCAAATGTTAACCGAATTGTAATTGCATTGTTCTATGCTTGGAACAATGTTTCAATTCAATGCTACAATGCAACCGCTCTGCAACATTGTTGTAATACGGCAATAAGATTCAATGCAAAAAAGGGATCAATGCGAAAAATCGGTTGTTAAAATATTGGAAAAGATTCATATCTTTGTT
>CAYQYL010000043.1:0-19563 GCA_964421745.1 uncultured Muribaculum sp.
TCTTGTCAAGACCGTATGCAAGTGCAGCGGCAGTAGGCTCGTTGATAATACGCATTACCTTGAGGCCGGCGATCTCGCCTGCATCCTTTGTAGCCTGACGCTGAGAATCATCGAAGTAAGCAGGAACTGTAATAATAGCTTCAGTAACCTGCTGACCGAGATAATCTTCGGCAGTTTTTTTCATTTTCTGAAGAATCATTGCTGAAATTTCCTGCGGGGTGTATTCACGGCCATCAACCAGCACACGTACAGCGCCATTGTCAGCTTCGCCCACCTGATAAGGCACGCGGCTCACTTCCTGTTTTACGTCGTTGTAGCGTTCGCCCATGAAACGTTTGATTGAATATATTGTTCCTTCAGGGTTGGTGATTGCCTGACGTTTGGCTGGATCGCCTACTTTACGTTCGCCGCCGGCAATAAATGCAACGATTGAAGGTGTGGTGTTTCGTCCCTCGCTGTTAGGAATAACGACGGGGTCATTTCCTTCTACGACTGATACACATGAGTTGGTAGTACCTAAGTCAATACCTATTATTTTTCCCATAATTGTAAATTTTTATAGTTGTTTTTATTTTAAGATTTCCACTAAATAATTCTCTTAGCCCTTCTGTCTGGGGCTTCGACTATATAAAAAACAATTGTTATGCCAAAAAGGTTGAGAAAAAATGTAATTTTGTGTATGCCAACTTGTTATGGTAAAACAAAACTGACACGCACGTGACATTTTTGCCAGTGTGCGTGTCAGTTTTATTGGTTGCAAAAATAGAATTCCTGCGTTCAATCTGTTACAGTAATGGTACATGTTGCGGGGCGCACTCCCTTAGCCGTGGCCTTCAGCGTGAGTGTGCCGGGCTGTGTGGCCGGACGCACTATAGCAGTGGCCGCCCCGCTAAACAGATTCATTTCCGGATTTTGGAATGGCAGCAGGCATGTCGGATCGCCGTTGGCTGTGGCCTCGAAGGTGCCTTGTCCGGTTACTTCAAATTTCACCAGTCGCGAATCCGTAGGCACCGGATTGCCGTCCCGGTCTTCTACCGTTACCGTGAAATAAACCAGATCATCGCCATTAGCCTTGGCTGAGGTGCGGTTGGTGGTGATTACCAAGTGATGAGGCTTGCCGGCTGTGCGCAATGATTTCTCTGCTACCGGGCGGTTGTCGTTGTCGTAGGCAACTACACGTAATTCCCCGGGTGAGTAAACCACGTCGTTCCACATCAGACGGTAGCGATGCTGAAGCGTTGAATCATTCTTCTCTCTTATGCCTTGACTCACTCCGTTAACGAACAGTTCTGCTTTTGGAAGCGAGGTGTAGACAAATACCGGTGTTTGTTTTCCCACTCGGTCAGGCCAGTTCCAATGTGGCAGAATGTGGAGTGTAGTGTCCTGAGTGTTCCATTTCGAGCGGTACAGATAGTAACGGTCTTTGGGCAGCGATGCCAGGTCGATTATTCCGAACACAGAGCTGTGGTTGGGCCAGGCGTCCGTGTCGTATGGCGACGGCTCGCCAAGATAGTCGAATCCGGTCCAAACGAACTGTCCGATCATCCAAGGGTAATCGTCGTCCATGGCAAGGTCTATGTCAGGAGTGTTCGACCAGGAACAGGTTTCGTTGTCGTAGCTGCTGCTCTGGTGATCGGGTGCAACAACCTGATTCCTCTCTTTCCACACAACCGGGAAATGATAAACACCGCGCGACGATACAGTCGATGCAGTTTCCGATCCCAATACAAGTTGCTGGGGCATCTTGTCGTAGATGTTCAGGTAGTGTTGCGGTTTGTAGTTAAAGCCCGGAATGTCGAGCGAGGCGGCGAATCCATTGTCAAGCACTGCGCGAATCTGATCCATTCCGCATGTTACCGGGCGCGTCGGGTCGAGCCGGTGAACAAGATCCTGCAACATTGTCAGTTCGGCTACCCCCTCCGGGCTCCACTGGCTCGGAACTTCATTGCCAATCGACCACATCACTACCGCCGGCGAATTTCTGTATTGACGCACCATGTTTGTCACATCACGTTCGGCCCATTCATTGAAGAAACGGCCATAGCCGTTAGGCGATTTTGGCCGGAAGCCCCAGTCGTCAAAGGGTTCTACCATGAGCATCATTCCCATTTCGTCGCAGAGCTCCACTAACTCCGGGGCAGGCATGTTGTGCGATGTCCGTATTGCGTTTGCCCCCATGTCTTTAAGCAGTTGAATTTGGTGGCGTAGAGCCGATTTGTTCACTGCCGCTCCCAACGGACCAAGGTCGTGGTGGTTGCAGACACCTTTAAATTTTGTGGGTTTACCGTTGAGGAAAAATCCCTTTTCGGGTATATACTTTATGTCACGTATTCCAAAGCGTGTCGAGTATGTGTCGACTGTTTTTCCATCGCTGTTTTCAATATGAGTAACGGCTGTGTATAGCTGTGGCGATTCAGGCGACCATAACGTGGGGTGTTCTACAGTCAGATTGAGCGTTATCCCTTGACCGTGGTCGACATATTGTTTTTTTGTAGTAGTCACTGTTGTTCCTTCCGGATCGATAATGTCTGTTACAACAGTGACTTTCTCCCCCTTCTTCATTCCGGCAATCTCGGTTTTTATGGCGACTGTAGCATATTCGTCGTTGATATATGGCGTGGTGATGTATGTGCCCCATTGCGGAATGTGTATGCGGTCGGTGTTGACTACGTGTACGTTGCGGTAAAGTCCTGCGCCGGGATACCAGCGTGAAGCGCGTTCGAAATTTTCAAGATCAACTTCGAGTGTGTTCTCGCCTGGCTTCACAACAGAATCAACACCTACATGAAACGAGTTGTATCCGTAAGGCCAGTAAATCACCTCGTGACCGTTAACTTTTACACGGGCGTTACTCATTGCTCCGTCAAACACTAGTGTTGTCGACCGTCCTGTGGTGTCTGCTACGTTAAATGTCGTTTCGTAATGTCCCTTACCGATGAATGGCAAACCGCCTGTGCGACCGGTTTTCTCAGTAGCTACGGTTTCTCCGTTTTGTTTAACGGCTACTGTCTGCAAGTCGTTGCTGCGATCGAACGGGTCGTATATTGCCCAGTCGTGTGGCACACGCACTTGTTGGAGCAGTTCTCCTTCTTTGGCAAACATCCAGCCATTGTTTAGAGTTGTGACAGTGCGCTGAGCATTGGCATAATAGGCCATACACAGACAAATTCCCAGAAGAAATCCTCCTGATAATAGTTTCATGATTATTGGTTTTAAGGTTGCTTAATTCAATTTATCGGTAGATAGTGCCTTAATCCGCGGTAACTCTATAATGTGGATTATTCCGACACTCCCTTTGTCTGCAAATATAATTAAAATGTACCAATTATTTCGCTAACTGTGCCTCTAAACCTTATTAAAGATGAACAATCAACTTTATAATCACTCATATTTGTTATTTATTCCGAGCTTTAGATTTCTTAGGCTACACAGATTCCTTCGACGGACACACTAATTGTTTTAATCGCCGTCCAACAGGAAAATGTTTCCTGCAGTCAATAAATCGACTTTTACAATAAGGTATCCGCCGAAAGTCTGCGTTTCGTCAGTCCGCAATTAGCTTCAGGCGATTATCCGCTTTTAATCGAAGTGTCAGGTGAGCAGCCTGTTTGGTACAAGAAAACGGCACACGCCTGGGCAGCAACGGCCTCAAAGTCCACGTTACGAAAATTGCTGTCCGCAACTAATTCAGACTTTGTCAAGTGCTTGTTCAAGATCGGCAAGCAGGTCGTCGATATGCTCTGTTCCGATGCTGAGACGTACTGTAGCTGGGGTGATGTGTTGTTGTTCGGCTTCTTCGGGCGAGAGCTGTGAATGTGTTGTGGTGTAAGGGTGAATGACAAGGCTCTTCACATCGGCCACATTGGCTAATAAAGAGAAAATTTGCAGTGAATCAATGAAACGCCATGCCGCTTCAACATCACCTTTTAGCTCGAATGTGAAAATGCTGCCACCACCGTTGGGGAACAATCTGTTGTATAGCTCATGGTCGGGGTGGTCGGACAGCGATGGGTGGTTGACCTTGGCAACCTTGGGATGTTTCGCCAGATAGTCGACAACCTTTAGTGCGTTTTCAACATGTCGCTCTATTCGAAGCGAAAGTGTTTCAACTCCCTGCAGCAGCAAAAATGCGTTGAACGGCGAAATTGCTCCACCGGTATCGCGCAAGAGCACTGCACGGATGCGGGTTACGAATGCAGCCGCACCGGCAACGTCGGCAAACACTGCCCCGTGATAGCTGGGGTCGGGTTTCGCAAGGGTGGGGAACTTCTCGGGATTGGCTTTCCAGTCAAATTTCCCGCCGTCAACTATAATTCCCCCAAGGCTTGTTCCATGACCGCCGATAAATTTTGTGGCCGAGTGAATCACGATGTCTGCTCCGTGTTCAAATGGCCGAATCAAATATGGTGTGCCAAAAGTGTTGTCAACAATCAGTGGGAGCCCGTGGCTGTGAGCTATTCGGGCAACGGCATCCAGGTCTGTGACATCTGAGTTGGGGTTGCCGAATGTTTCAACAAATACAGCTTTAGTGTTCGGGCGAATTGCTTTTTCAATTTCATCCAAATTGCGTACGTTGACAAAAGTCGACTCAACGCCTCGCGGTTCAAAAGTGTGTGCTATAAGATTGTACGATCCTCCGTAAATATTGTCGGCCGCTACGACGTGATCACCGTGCTGAAGTAGGTTTTCGAGCGCATAGCTCACTGCTGCTGCTCCGCTCGCCACGGCCAGTGCGCCAACCCCTCCCTCAAGAGCGGCTATGCGCTGTTCAAGAACCTCCTGTGTCGGATTTGTCAAGCGACCGTAGATATTACCTGGCTCACGCAGCGCAAATCGGTCGGCAGCATGTTGCGAGTTGTGAAACACATACGATGTAGTCTGGTATATAGGTACTGCACGTGCGTCTGTTGTCGGATCAGGATTCTCTTGCCCCACATGGAGCTGGAGAGTTTCGAAATGGAGTTTGTTTTTTGCCATAGCTCATTCTGTTTTATATTATTTTCGATACAAAGTTAGGACTAATGGAAATATATTCCAATATTTCTGATTGTATTTGGTGTATTCGACTAAAAATTATTTATTTTGCAGAATGAAGTTTTCAAATAGCTACCCTATAACTCTTTTCTTAGAAAAAAATTCTTTATGATTCCCACACTTGACGCCACAGACATAAACATCCTTCGGCTGCTTCAGCAAAATTCGCGTTTGACAACCAAAGAGCTTGCTGCGAAGATTAACCTATCGTCTACTCCCACATTCGAGCGCGTAAAGCGGCTCGAACGCGACGGTTTCATAAAAAAGTATGTAGCTGTGCTCGACGCAGAGAAACTAAATTGCGGTTTCGTTGCGTTCTGCTATTTGAAAATGAAGCAGCATACCTATGAAAACAGTATGCGAATAATGGATGCAGTTCGCTGTATCGATGAGATTGCAGAATGTTATAACGTATCCGGCGAGTACGATTTCCTGCTGAAAATCTATGTTGAAAACATGAAAGCCTATCAGAGTTTTCTCTTGCGAATTTTGGGAGATCTCGACTGTATAGGTTCTCTCAACAGCTCTTTTGTATTAGGCGATGTGAAAAATACGCACGCTATTCCTTTGTCCGAATCGCGATGATTAAGCCGTGACAAACACAATGCTCTTTGTTGCCGGGTCAATTGTTTGCGTGTAGAAATCATTGCCCGCCAACCCTGACAGATCATTAATATTGCTTATATTGTTGCTAACCACTAGTCTAAGCAATTGTCCGCGAAGCTTTTTTAGCAAAGTTGCATTTGGCGTTGAGGCTAATCCTCCCGGCTGAATTTGGCGAAAATCTGCTTTCCAGACTTCTGCAAAATTCCCTACTGCCTTCCAGTCGACGCATCGTGCCGCATCGCCAGGCAAGAGATTCACTACTTGGCTTTGTTTACTGCTTTTGATAGTATCAACCACCAGCTCCGTCACATTGTTGCGCCAGAACGAGGCGAATGTTTTCCCGCCGGGAGCCAGCGCAGTGGTAAAGTCGAATCTGAACTGTTTAATTATATCCTGTGGACGTAGAAAACCGTATAACGAAGAAATAATCCTAACATCCTCATTTAGCCTCGATTGAGCGTCATTGTCCAACGATGAGTAGTCAAGTGCCTTGTAAACAACGCCAGTAAAAGCTTTAATTGCCGAGCAACCTGTGCCTTTATGAGGAAATTCCTGTATCATCATATACAGCCGCTGTCCTAAAGCAGGGCTGACTTTTACCGCTTCCGATAGCTGCTGTGGTGTCATTTTCTGGAGCGACTGCATAATCGCATCGGCCTCTGTTTCCAGAGGTGGACGGTTTGCTGAAAACAAACTGCTGCTCACCTGTTCGCTGCAGCTGTTCATTGTTTTAGATTCGGCTATGAGAGTCAGCATATAATTCTGTTCTAAAATTTCTACAAATCTACGATATTTTAACTGAAGTCAAACTCTGTCTGGAGTCTTTCATATTAAAACAATCCACGTTCGAGAAAAGTTATACGTGCTCCGATTCTGTTGTAAACTAATCTGGTTGTATCTTTTCTCGGTGTCTTTTTTAGGCTCCAACCTGTTATAATCACGGTTTTAGGTTTTTAATTTGTGGTATACTGTAAAAAAAGCAACAATTAAATTTTGGTAAACCGAAAAAATGTTTTAACTTTGCATCCGAAAACGAGAACAAAACGGCTCCTTAGCTCAACTGAATAGAGCATCTGACTACGGATCAGAAGGTTACAGGTTTGAATCCTGTAGGAGTCACCACTTTTCATAATTTATATTTTTAGTTAGTATTTTCTGGCTCCTTAGCTCAACTGAATAGAGCATCTGACTACGGATCAGGAGGTTACAGGTTTGAATCCTGTAGGAGTCACCACTGATGGTACATTCATCATTCAAACCTCAATTATTAAACCTAATCTTAACGCACAAATTACTATACGCCTAAAGAATCTGGAGCGGCTTCATCGGGATTGATGATGCCGTTTCTTTTTTTGCAAGCCGTATTTTGGCACAGCTGCAAAACTTTACATGGCGCATCAATACTCTTGATCAACGCCCGTTTGCAGAAATATGAAAAAAATCTTGCTGAGCAATGAACCTTTCTCCGTCATGTGTGTTTTATTAGTACATAGCAAAATTACTTTTTCCATTGCAAGAAATGTGATAATGATTGGTTTATTAAACAGGTAAGGAGAAGTCGTGAGACCTCTCCTTTCTTGTTTTTCTATTATTCATCATCTTCATCGTCGTCAAAGTCAAAATCGAAATCCCAACCCAAATCGGCATTGTCTGCCATATCTTCGCGGAATCGCGCCATTTCGCGGCCGTCGCGTTTGGTAGGGCGTCCGAGTCCTTTGCGTCGATCGATAAATCCCGAAACTTTAACTATTTCAAGTAAGTCGAGTTCACTTTGCGGTGTGATATTTTCCATATAGTCCGGCACTAACTTTGCGCCAAGACGATTTTCAGTCAGAGCCTTTACAAGAAATGAATACGCAACAGGAGGTTTGCGCACCTTCACGATGTCGCCAACTTTCACTGTGCGCGAAGGCTTGGCAATCGCGTCGCCAACCGTTACGCGACCTTTCTTGCATGCCTCGGCCGAAATGGTGCGGGTCTTGAAAATACGTGTTGCCCACATCCATTTGTCGATACGTTCTTCTGCTTTTGCCATAGTGCTATTTGTTGTTGAAATTACACATCGCAAATTGTATGCCGCTCAGACAAAAAGCTTTAATTGCTTCGCAAGCCACTTCGACGCGTGCCGGTAGTTGTTGCCGCTGGTCGAGTGTGAAATGTCCGAGAACATAATCGATCTGGCAACCGCGGGGAAAGTCGTTGCCTATTCCGAACCGCAGTCGTGCGTACTGTTGAGTGCCTAACATCTGGGCAATGTTTTTCAGCCCGTTATGACCGGCGTCGCTACCCGAAGGTTTCAATCGTATAGCTCCGAACGGCAATGCAAGGTCGTCAACAATTACCAGTATATTGTTAATGTCAATTCCTTCCTTATCTTTCCAGTAGCGTACTGCGTTGCCCGACAGGTTCATGTAGGTCGATGGCTTAAGCAGCGTCAGAAGTTTGTTTTTCAGTCGCAAATGTGCTACGTCGCCGTAACGGTCGGTAGTAAAAGAAGTATTGGATGCCTCTGCAAAGGCATCCAATACTCTGAATCCTATGTTGTGGCGGGTTCCCTGGTATTCTGAACCAATGTTGCCCAGCCCTACAATCAGATATTTCATTTGTTGTCTGTTGACTCGTTCGGTTTAATTAACCTTTAGCGGCAGCACCGCGGGCGGCACGTGTGAGCTGAACAGCGCAGACAACTGCATTCTTGGCGTTAACCAGTTCAAGACCGTCGTAGTGGAGTTCGCCAACCTGGAGTGTTTTGCCAAGACCAAGGTGGTCGATGTTGACAACGACACGTTCGGGAATTTCGGTGTAGATTGCTTTAACTTTGAGCTTCTTCATGCTCAGGCTCAACTTACCACCGGCTTTAACACCTTCTGCGTGGCCTTCAAGCTTAACAGGCACTTCAACAACAACGGGTTTCTTGTCGCTTACTTCAAGAAGATCCATGTGAAGGATTGTGTCTTTTACAGGGTGGAACTGCACTTCGCGAAGAACGGCGTTGCGTACTTCTCCGTTAACTTCGAGTGCTATTGCGAATACGTCAGGGGTGTAAATCAGTTTGCGAACATCGTCTGCATTAACCTGAAGGTCGGTTGTGATAAGACCTTTGCCGTTACCGATTTCTACAATTTTTTCACCGGGTTTGAGTGTGCCGGTATAGGGGAGTGTGAAAACTTCGCTGCCATTGAGAACAACGGGGATCTTGTTTTCTACACGCACTGCTTTAGCTGCTTTCTTACCGAAATTGTTACGGGCTTCGGCTTTCAGATTGTAAGTCTTCATTTGTTGGTTGTTTTTTGTTGTGTTACTCAAAATTAAGAATGCTTCCTAATTTCCCATCACACGGGGATGCTAAAAAGCGCTGCAAAGTTACAACTTTTTCTGCAACTTTCAAAATCCATTTGTCTCGCTGTTTGTTTTTTGTGAGCGTTGCCTCGAAATTTCGCAAACAAAACGCTATTATCATCGAACCTTTGTAAAAAAATTAGGCCATACCCGAAAATTTCATTCTTAAATCCAAATTTTTCGGTTATAACCGAAAAATTTAATATTTAATTTAAAAATATCGGCTTCACCCGAATTTTTCACTATATTTGTAGAAATTTTCGAGTATGGACGAATTTTTAGACATAATCGCACCTTATAACTTGTGGAATGGTAATAATTTGCCAACCGGTTTTAGTCGAATCCATTATACGCAGCAATTGTTGCGCTACACGGGTAATCGATTGATAAAAGTTCTCACCGGACAGCGTCGCGTAGGAAAAAGTTTTATTATGCGTCAGTTAGCTGTCGAACTCATCAACAAAGGTGTATGTGCGGAGAATATACTTTTTATCAATAGGGAACTTGCTGTTTTTGACTTCATTCAGAATGCAGCCGATCTTAGTCGGCTTGTCGCAGCTTTCCGTAAACGCTTTATGCAGCGTGGAACAATCTATGTGTTCGTTGATGAGGTGCAGGAAATTGATTCTTGGGAGCGTGCCGTAAATTCTATGGCACAAGATTATACCGTGGATATTGAGGTTTTTATTTCCGGTTCAAATTCAAAACTCCTCTCTGGTGAATTGGCCTCCTTGATTTCAGGCCGTTATGTCGAATTTTCAGTATATCCTTTCTCGTTCGGAGAATTTGTACAGGTTCATAATTTGGTTGCCGATAGATCTTCTTTTATGAGGTATATTCATGAAGGTGGGCTGCCAGAATTGATTAATCTGAACGATATTGATCTCAAACAACGCTATGTGGCAGGTCTGAGAGATTCAATAATGCTGAAAGATATTGTGAAGCGGTATGCAATAAAGGATGTGAGTCTTCTAGAGAACTTATTCGTGTATCTGGTTAATAATGCATCGAGCATGGTTTCTGTTGGAGGCATTGTAAACTATTTAAAAAGTAAGGGAAGCAAGACAACCTACGAAACTGTGGCAGCCTATATTTCATATCTCCGCGACGCATATATCCTTCATAAGTCAGAACGTTATAATATTGCAGGTAAAGAACTCCTTGCCGGTAATTTCAAAGTCTATATAAATGATCAGGCTTACCACAATTACTTATTCCCGACTGTAAAATTTGGAATTGGCTATCTGTTGGAAGGGATCGTTTTTGTGGAGTTGCTTCGTCGGGGGTATAGCGTCAAAACAGGAATCATACGTAATAGTGAAGTTGATTTTGTTGCAATTAACAGCACACGGACTCTATATATTCAGGTGGCATACATTTTGAATGATGAATCAACAGCCGAACGCGAATATAGTGCTCTTGAAAAAATAAGTGGAATAGGAGAAAAACTCCTTGTAACACTCGACGATGAGCAATATCCTGTGCGTAACGGCATTCGTCACATACAGGCTTGGAATTTAAACGAGTTTATTTGATAACCCCTATCTAAATAGCGAAATTCCCACATTTTCCAGATGCCGGTGTTTTGCTTTTTTTTAGTACATTTGCATCATCATCCTTATCCTTATGAATCTAAAGCCATTAATTTTTTTAATTTCAGTTATCGGTTGTGCCTTATCCGGCTTCGCGGCAGTTGACAAAACAGCAGTTGCGAACTCGGAAAAAGCTGCCGAAGTGCGGAAAACCATTGATAAAGTCAACTCACATTGGCAAAAGAATAATTCCCCCGAAAACCGTGCCTTCTGGGACAATGCTGCCTACCACACGGCTAACATGGAAGTATATAGGCTCACAGGAAATCAGGACTATCTCGATTACTCTCTTCGCTGGGCCGACTACAACCAGTGGAAAGGTGCGAAAAGCAATAACCGTCAGGAGTGGCTTTATAGCAAATACGGAGAGAGCGACCGTCATGTAATGTTCGGCGACTGGCAGATTTGTTTTCAAGTCTATGCCGATCTCTACAACATCCTGCCCGACGACCGGCGAATCAAACGCGCCCGCGAGGTGATGGAATATCAGATGTCAACACCTCAGAACGACTACTGGTGGTGGGCCGACGGACTCTATATGGTGATGCCCGTAATGACAAAGCTACATCGCATAACCGGCAACAAAAAATATCTCGACAAACTCTACGAGTACATTACCTATAGCGATAGCATAATGCTCGACACAGATACAGGCCTCTATTATCGCGACGGCAAATATGTCTATCCCAAGCACAAAAGTGCCAACGGGAAAAAAGATTTCTGGGCGCGCGGCGATGGTTGGGTGCTCGCAGGTTTGGCAAAAGTGCTTGCCGATGTGCCTACCGACTGGGAACACCGCCGCTTCTTCGAGGATAAGTACCGGCGGTTGGCCGATGCTGTTGTCGCATCTCAGCAACCCGGAGGTTATTGGACTCGCTCGATGCTCGACCCTGATCATGCCCCCGGGTGCGAAACTTCCGGCACCGCCTTTTTCACCTCTGGCCTGTTGTGGGGAATTAACAATGGATATCTCACTGATCCAAAATACACAGAAACCGCTCTGAAAGCTTGGGACTATCTCAGCAATACAGCCCTACAGAAAGACGGCTCTATCGGCTATGTGCAGCCGATCGGAGAGAAAGCAATTCCCGGTCAGGTGGTCGACCGCAAATCAACATCTAATTTCGGCACAGGTGCATGGTTGTTGGCGGCCTGCGAGTATGTGCGTTTTCTTGAGCAACAAGCCGGACACGACCGTGCTTACTGGACCGATCTGGCCTATCGTATGGCCGCTCCTGTGTTAAGTAATATGGCCGAGGGCAATCTGCAAAAAAACATGATCGTTGAAGTCAGCCCAAACTGGGACGGTCGCGATATTAAGGTAACCTATATGGAAGCGTTTGGCCGTCTGATGGCCGGAATTGCGCCCTGGTTGGCACTGCCCGACGACGACACTGCTGAAGGCAAAATGCGCAGTCAATTGCGTAAGTGGGCTTTGCAGAGCTACCGGAACGCTGTCGACCCCGACTGTCCAGATTATCTCTTGTGGCGTTCCGAGGGGCAACCTTTAGTCGACGCCGCATATATTGCCGAATCTTTCACCAGAGCTTATGATGCCCTCTGGATGCCGCTCGACTCTGTGACCAAACAGCGCTACATCGATGAGTTTCGGCAGTTGCGTCGCATCGATCCGCCTTACACCAATTGGCTCTTGTTCTCGTCGCTGATCGAGAGCTTTCTTGCAAAAGCCGGAGCCGAGGCCGATATCTATCGTGTCAACTCGGCCATACGAAAAATGGAAGAATGGTATGTCGGCGACGGCTGGTATGCTGATGGCCCGGAATTTTCGTTCGACTACTATTCCAGCTTCGTGTTCCACCCCATGTATATAGAAACACTACGCAACATGTGCGACTCCGGCCGGCGCACTCGAATTCATTATTCCAAATACTTCGACCGAGCCTTGAAACGTGCTCAGAAATATGCTGTTGTGCTCGAACGGATGATATCGCCCGAAGGAACATTTCCTGTATTCGGGCGCTCGATTCCTTATCGAATGGCTTGTATGCAACCCCTTGCATTAGTGGCCTGGATGGAGAAGCTGCCTGCCGGATTGCCTGCCGGCCAGACACGCGCTGCGCTTTCTGCCGTGATGCACCGCATGTTCGATAATCGCGAAAATTTCAACGAGGGCGGTTTCCTGACGATTGGTTTCTGCGGCCGTCAGCCCAATGTTGCCGACTGGTACACTAACAACGGCTCGCTATACATCACCTCTCTGGCTTTCATGCCGTTGGGCCTTCCCCCAAACCATTCATTCTGGTCAGATGCCTCAATGCCATGGACATCACAAAAGGCCTGGGGTTCTCAGCCATTCCCAAAAGATCATCATTGGACCGACTCCCCTAAACCGCGCGATTTGTTCTGATTATGAAGCAGTTTGTTCTGTTTTTGATTTTCTCAGTTGCTGTTGCGCAAACGTGCTTAGCTGCAAGGAGTTTATCTGTCCACGTGACTAATCCCGGATTGTTCGATCGACGGGCTACTGTCGAGCTCAAGTTGAGCGACGTGGCTACACGACTTTGCTCTTCTCATTTCATTGTTGTCGATGCCAACGGTGCGGAAATTCCTTCTCAGCAGACTTTCGATTCCTTACTTGTGTTTAAGGCATCGGTGCCTGCAGGGCGTTCGTCGACCTACCGGGTTTTGTCTGCCGAAGCAACTCCTAACTACGCTCCGGTGTGTTTCGGACGTGTCTATCCCGAACGGGCCGATGACATTGCCTGGGAAAACAATCTTGTCGGATTCCGTGTCTACGGACCGACCACCCAGAGCCGTGGCGAAAAAGCTTACGGTTACGACCTTTTCTTTAAATATCCTTCCGATGAACCCGTTGTCGAATCGCTTTATGCCGCACAATGCTCCCCGGCCAATTGGGTAACAGTCGATTCGTTGCGTAAAATCGACCGTAGAAAAGCAAAAGAATTTGAAAACTCGTTCACCTATCATATCGACCACGGAAAAGGAATGGACTGTTATGCCGTCGGTCCAACTCTCGGCGCAGGTGTGGCTGTGCCGGCTCTCGGCGATTCTCTCTGTTTTGCCTGGTGCTATAATCAAGCAAAAATTCTCGATTGCGGCCCCGTACGCTTTACAGTCAGGCTCACCTTTGCACCTCGACAGATAGGCGATGCATCGGTTGTCGAAACTCGTATTATTTCTCTCGACCGCGACACTCATTTCAACAAATGTAGGGTGCTCTACTCCGCATTGCCCGACGATGCAACTTTAGCATGTGGCTTCCCTATGCGTGATTCTTCTCCGGCAGTCATGTTAGCCGACAGTGGTATCATTGCCTATGCCGATCCCACTCAGGGCTCCGACAATGGCAAGGCTTTGCTCGGAGTGATTTTCCCCGATGGATTCGGCAGGACGGCAAAGTTAGCCGGCCATACCCTCGGTTTCGCCGATGTTAAGCCTATGACCCCGCTGACATATTATTGGGGGTTCGCATGGAACCGCACCGACATCACATCGCTCGAACAGTGGGTGTCACATATGTTTACTATCCGCAATGAAATTAATAATCCTTTGATAATATCCTACTGATAAATGAAACTATTTCCCCTTTTAGCCGCTATCGCACTCTCTCTTTCAGCAGCAGCGTCCGAACCTGCGCTCACAGGCAACCTGTCGAAAATTGCTCCGGCCTATAGCGCCACATCGGTAAACACTGCTGTGTTCCGTGCTAATTCAGTGGTAAGCCACGGAAAGTGGCAATATGCCGCATACTACGATCCCGATGGTTATGTGACCGTAGCGCGTCGTCGTCATGGTTCACACAAGTGGGAAATATGCCGTTCGCAGCACAAAGGTAATGTTAAGGACGGCCACAATATTATCTCCATAGGTGTCGACGGCGACGGAAGGCTCCATGCTGCATTCGACCACCACGCACATCCGCTCCACTACTGCCGTGCTGTTAAACCCGGCTCTATTGAGCTCGGCCCACTTGAGCCGATGACCGGCAATGGTGAAAGCAAAGTGACTTATCCTGAATTCTACACACTCCCATCTGGCGACATGCTGTTTGTTTTCCGCTCCGGACTCTCTGGCAATGGCGATATGGTAATCAACCGCTACGACACCAAAACTGGCAAATGGAGTCGTGTTCATGATGTCTTGATCGACGGGGAAGGTGCCAGGAACGCTTACTGGCAGTTGTGTATGGGCGACGACGGTGCCTTACATCTATCATGGGTGTGGCGTGAGTCGTGGCTTGTCGAAACCAACCACGATCTGTGCTATGCACGCTCAAACGACAATGGTCTTACATGGCAACGAAGCGACGGCTCTACCTATTCGTTACCGATCACTCAATCCACAGCTGAAGTCGCATGGCACATCCCGCAGAAGTCTGAGCTGATTAACCAGACATCTATGGCTGCCAATGCCGACGGGTTACCCATGATTGCCACCTACTGGCGCGAACAGGGCGACTCCGTTCCTCAATTCAGACTGGTTGAATTCGACGGAAAGCAATGGCGTATGCAACAGGTTGGACAGCGACACACTCCGTTCTCCCTGTCGGGCGGTGGCACAAAAATGATACCCATTTCCCGTCCGCGTATTGCTGCTGACGGCAATGAGGTGTTCTATATTTTCCGCGATTGTGAACGTGATAGCCGTGTGACTGTTGCCCACCGGCCGGCCGATAGCGACGACTGGACTTTCACTGACATGACCTTATTCAATGTCGGAGCTTGGGAACCAACTTACGACACTGCATTGTGGCGCGACAAACACAAACTCAGCATATATGTTCAGAAAACCGGTCAGGGCGACGGCGAACGCGTAACAACACTTGAACCTCAGCCGGTCTATATTCTCGACATTAACCGACAGCCTTGAGTTACACCGGATGCAGCCAACCGGTTGTTGAGCAAATTTGTAAACTGATAATTTTTAACACCCCAACGCGGCGAAATCAGCAATTCGTCGGGCGATTGGCTTGTGAATCGTTCAATTGCAACACCAGGTTTGAGCCGGGCAACTATTTCAACGCAGAGGTCGATATAGGTGTCGAGAGTGAATTCATGAAAAGTCAACTCCCTGGCTTGCCATTGGCGTGCCATAAGGGTGCCACGCACAATCTGTAGCTGGTGGAATTTCACCGTGTCTATATCGATGCGGTTAATTGCGTCGACAGTTTCCAGCATCATTTCTTGTGTTTCACCAGGCAACCCGTTGATGAAGTGCAGCCCGACGCAGAAGCCGTGACGCTTGGAGCGTTCAACGGCATCAACGGTCTGCGACCATGTGTGGCATCGGTTCACGGCTTCAAGCGTTGTATCATGGCTTGATTCAGCACCGAATTCAAACATCACAAACCGTCCTGTTTCGCTCTTTAGCTCTTGCAGAGCATCGAGCAGCGGTTCCTGAACACAGTCGGGGCGTGTGCCGATAATCAACCCAACAACTCCCTCACAGGCAAGTGCCCGGCGGTACATATCGATCAGCTTCGATACTTCGCCGTGAGTCCCTGTGTACGACTGAAAATATGCCAGATACTGCATATCAGCATATTTACGGCTGAAAAATTCGAATCCTTTACGCAATTGCTTCTCAACTGAGTCGTGTTGTCGGCAATAGTCCGGACTGAATGTAGCATTATTGCAGTAAGAGCATCCACCGGTCGAAATCGTACCGTCGCGGTTTGGACACGACAATCCGGCATCAACCGATATTTTCTGTACCTTACCCTCAAAATGTTCTGATAGGAATTCCGAGAAATCTCTATAAAAAGCCGACATACTTATAGACGCGCTGAACGGTTCATCAGAATGGCATCGAGCACCGTCATAGCAGCCATTGCCTCTACCACAGGCACTGCGCGGGGCAGCACACACGGATCGTGACGTCCGCGGGCGTGGAGTGTGACTTCGTTGCCCGAATCGTCGATTGTCGGCACATCGCGCAAAAGTGTCGCTACAGGTTTGAATGCTACGCGGAAATAGATGTCTTCCCCGTTCGAAATTCCCCCTTGAATGCCTCCCGAGCGGTTGGTGTGTGTGGCTACATTTCCTTCCGCATTAACAAAAAATTCGTCGATTGCTTCCGATCCGCGCATAGCCGCACCGTCAAATCCCATGCCGTAGTCGAACCCTTTCACAGCATTGATGCCCAGCATAGCGGCTCCGAGCATTGCGTGCAACTTGCCGAACACCGGTTCGCCAAGTCCCGCAGGGCAACCCTTGATCACACCCGTAATCACTCCACCGATCGAATCGCCTTCGGCTTTCACCTGTCGGATAAGTTCATACATAGCCTCTGCCTTTTCGGCGTCGGGGCAACGAACGGGGTTAGTGTCGATAAGTGCCGGTTGGTAAAGTCGATAGTCGCGGTTAAGGCTTATATTGCCGACTTGCGAAGTGTAGGCATATATTTTTATGCCCATAGTGTCGAGCCCTGCCATTGCAAGAGCTCCACCGACAACACGTGAGATTGTTTCGCGCGCCGACGATCGGCCACCCCCTCTATAGTCGCGCAATCCATATTTTGCTGTGTAAGTGTAATCAGCATGAGAAGGTCTGAAAGTGTGCTCGATTTCAGAATAGTCAGCCGAATGCTGGTCGCCATTGCGAACCATAAATCCGATTGGCGTGCCCGTTGAAAGGCCGTTGAACACCCCGCTCAGAAGTTCAACACGGTCGGCCTCGTTTCGGGCCGTCACAATCTGCGACTGTCCTGGCCGACGGCGGTCGAGCTGGCGTTGCACAGCCTCGATGTCTACGGGCACTCCTGCCGGCATTCCGTCGACAACACCGCCAACTGCCGAACCGTGCGATTCGCCAAACGATGTCAGCCTGAAGATGTTTCCAAATGTGTTCATAACGTTATTCCATCGGTACGGCCACGTCTGCAACTGTGCCCCGTGTGAATTCAACAAGTTTATTCGGATTGATTTTTATCTGCAGTCCTCTGATTCCGGCGCTTACATACACGTAGTCAAACTCTGTGATTGTAGTGTGATAGAATGTGGGAAACGTTTTTTTCATTCCTATCGGTGAACAGCCACCACGTATGTATCCGGTGAGAGGGAGCAGTTCTTTCACATGAATCATTTCAGCCTTCTTTGCTCCGGCCGCTTTTGCCGCAGCTTTCAGATCGACTTCCATGTCGCCCGGAACGACACAAACGAAATAACCGCTTTTGTCGCCGTGAAGCACAAGGGTCTTGAATACCTGACGTATGTCTTCGCCAAGCTCTTCGGCAACATGCGCTGCCGCCAGATCGTTTTCGTCAACCTGGTATGGAATCAGCTCGTATGCAATGTGAGCGCGGTCGAGCAGACGCGCAGCATTTGTTTTCGATATATTTGCCATCGTCAACAAAATTACGCAATAAATGATGTCTGTGCAACCATATCTGCGCAGAAATGAGTAAATTTGCACTCATGGGACGACTTTTATCAATCGACTACGGGCGTAAGAGGTGCGGAATTGCCGTGACCGACCCCTGCCGTATTGTGGCCACGGGGCTGACTACTGTAGCCACTGCTGAATTGAAAAATTTCATACTCGGCTACATTTCGCGCGAGTCGGTCGACGAGATAATCGTTGGTCTGCCTACAACAATGTCGGGACAGCCTTCCGAGTCGATGCGCTACATCAAACCCGGCATTGATTCTCTACGCAAGGCATTGCCTGCCGACATTCCTATCGTGTTTTTCGACGAACGGTTTACATCGACCATTGCCCACCAGGCTATGATCGACGGAGGAATGCGCCGTTCGCGTCGTCAGGACAAGGCTATTGTCGACGAAATGGCTGCCACAATTATCCTTAACGACTACATACAAAGCAAAGCATATAGACAATGAAATTACCTATCTACCTGTACGGACATCCTGTGCTCCGTGCTGTTTCGAAGGAAGTTCCGGCCGACTATCCTGACCTGAAGAAGCTGATTGAAGACATGTACGAAACCATGTACTACAGCGAAGGTGTCGGCTTGGCAGCTCCCCAGATTGGTCTTAACGACCGCATTGTGGTCATCGACGCCGATGCTGTCGGCGAAGTTCATCCTGAATGCAAAGGCCGTAAACTTACTCTCATTAATCCCGAAATAGAGATCCTCGGAGATGAGGTTGTTAAGCGCGACGAAGGCTGTCTGTCGCTTCCCGACCTGAGTGAGTCGGTTCCTCGCGTCGAGCATATCCGTCTGAAATGGGTTGACGAAAATTTCCAGCCCCACGAGGAGGAAATCTCAGGCTTTCTCGCCCGCATTGTCCAGCACGAGTGCGATCACCTCGACGGCAAACTGTATATCGACCACACATCACCAATCCGCCGGCAGTTGATACGTACAAAACTGAATGCCATTATCGAAGGTCGCAAACGTGTCGATTATCCGGTACGATATGCTCCCAAAAAACGCAAATAATCCCAATCAAAAATAAGACCATCCTATGGCCGACGACAAGAAAATCATCTTTTCAATGGTGGGTGTGAGCAAAATCTACCCGCCGCAGAAACAAGTACTGAAAAATATCTATCTGTCATTCTTCTATGGTGCCAAAATAGGCATCATCGGTTTGAACGGTTCAGGTAAATCATCGCTTCTCAAAATCATTGCCGGAATCGACAAGCAATATCAGGGCGAGGTTGTGTTCTCACCGGGCTATACTGTAGGTTATCTCGAACAGGAGCCCAAGCTCGACCCCAACAAGACGGTGATCGAGATCGTGCGCGAAGGCGTGCAGCCGATAGTCGACCTGTTGGCCGAGTTCGATCGTGTCAACGAAGCGTTTGCCGACCCCGATGTGCTGGAGGATCCCGACAAAATGGATGCTCTCATTGCCCGTCAGGCCGAGCTGCAGGATAAGCTTGATGCTGCCGACGCCTGGAATCTCGATTCGAAGCTCGAACGCGCAATGGATGCACTGCAGTGTCCCCCCGACGATCAGCCCGTGGAAACTCTTTCCGGAGGCGAACGCCGTCGTGTGGCGCTGTGCCGTCTGTTGCTTCAGCAACCCGACGTGCTGTTGCTC
>CAYQYL010000044.1:0-18833 GCA_964421745.1 uncultured Muribaculum sp.
GACGATTGCTTTCAGTCGTTCTTCGAATTCACCTTTGTATTTCGCACCGGCCACAAGCGCACCCATATCGAGCGAATAAATCTGCTTGTCTTTCAGATTTTCGGGAACGTCGCCACGCACAATGCGGTGGGCAAGACCTTCTGCAATAGCGGTTTTACCAGTACCAGGTTCACCGATAAGCATTGGGTTATTCTTGGTTCGCCGTGAAAGAATCTGCAGAACGCGTCGTATTTCGTCGTCACGTCCGATAACAGGGTCGAGTTTACCTGATCGGGCGCGTTCATTAAGATTTACGGCATATTTCGAAAGTGCGTTGTAAGTGTCTTCTGCACTCTGGTCGTTCGCTTTGCGGCCTTTGCGAAGTTCTTCGATCGCAGCCGAGAGTTCGTGTTCGGTTAGCCCGGCATCCTTCAGAATCTGAGAAGCAGGACTGTTCACCATGAAAACTGCCAGCAACATGGCTTCGAGTGCCACATACTGGTCGTTCTGTTTCTTTGCAATGTCAAGTGCTTTCTGGAGCACTTCATTCGATGTACGGCTAAGATATGGTTCTCCGCCCTGTACTTTGGGCTCAGAAGCTATCCCTCTGTCAACGGCAGCTGTCACTACCTGCAGGTTGGCCCCAACTTTCTGGAAAATGAACTGAATGAGCGATTCACCCTCAGTCATTATCCCTTTAAGCAAGTGAACCGGCTCGATAGCCTGATTTCCGTTGCCTTTAGCAACTTCAATGGCTTTTTGAACGGCCTCTTGCGATTTGATAGTGAAATTATTAAAGTTCATAATCTGATATTATGTTAATAGTTGATTCGATATTTAAAATTTGTATACCTATTAAACACAAATAGTGTGCCGAAAGTTAGATGACTAAATAAAAAAATCTTAACTGATTGTTAAAAATTAACACTAACCCCCATGTAATATTGATTTGCAGATTGAGCTAAATTTTGTATTTTTGTAGCTTGAAACAATCACGAGCATGATACTATCAATGACGGGGTTTGGAAAGGCCACAGCCTCAATCCCAAATAAGAAAATTACAGTAGAGATTAAGTCGCTTAACAGTAAGCAACTCGATATGTCGGCGCGCATTCCGGCAGCCTTTCGTGAGAAAGAACTTGAGTTACGCAACATCTTGGCCGAAAAAGTTGTCCGCGGAAAGGTGGAACTGCTCATTTACTCTGAATCGGTGGGTATAGAAACGACAGTGTCGCTGAACATCCCACTTATGGCGGCATATAAGATGCAGGTCGAAGAAATGGCCCGTCAGTTGGGTATTCCATGGCCTGACGATTGGTATAGTGTGTTGCTCCGTTTCCCCGAAACCGTTAAAAATGAAGTTCCGGCAACGATGTCCGAACAAGAATGGGCAACGCTGCGCCATGCGACAGAAGAAGCAATCGACCAGCTTATTCAATTCCGTGTCAAGGAGGGACAGAAACTCGAACTGTTCTTCACCGAACGTGTCAACAGAATAAGTGACTTACTGGCACAGGTTGAACCGTTTGAAAAAGAACGCGTAGAAAAAATTCGCGCCCGGCTTGAAGAGAATCTTGCAAAAATCGACACTGTTTCTTTTGATAAAAATCGCCTGGAGCAGGAATTGATATTTTATATCGAGAAACTTGATATAAATGAGGAAAAACAGCGCCTTGCCCAGCATCTTAGCTATTTTAAGGAAACAATGGAAAACGGCGTCGGACAAGGAAAGAAACTGGGTTTTATCGCTCAGGAAATGGGCCGTGAGATCAATACACTTGGTTCGAAGTCGAACAATGCCGAAATGCAACGCATTGTGGTGCGGATGAAGGATGAATTAGAGCAGATTAAGGAGCAGGTTCTTAATGTAATGTAGCGAAATTATGGTAGGGAAGATAATAATTATTTCGGCTCCGTCGGGCTGTGGCAAATCAACAATTATAAATGCCTTGATGGAACGAGGTGTCGACATGCAGTTTTCCGTATCGGCCACCAGTCGAGAACCAAGACGAGGTGAAACCGACGGTGTTCACTATTATTTCCTATCGCCAGAAGAGTTCCGCGCAAGAATCGATGCCGACTTGTTTGTTGAGTATGAGGAAGTTTATCCTGGCCGCTTCTACGGAACCCTGAAAAGCGAAATAGACCGCATAACATCGGAATCGCACAACGTGGTGCTCGACATTGATGTTGCGGGAGCGATGAATGTGAAAAAGCTTTATGGCGACCGTGCGCTGACAGTGTTTATCATGCCCCCTTCGGTGGCAGAGTTGCGTCGCCGACTTGAATCACGCGCGACAGATGCTCCCGAGGTGATTGATCAGCGTGTTGGTAAAGCCGAACTGGAGATCTCCTATGCCCCACGCTACGAGGTCGTTATTGTAAATGACATTCTTGAAAAGGCCGTTGATGAAGCCGAGCGAGCTATAAACGAATTTATTTCCAGGTAGTGCAATTATGAAGAAGCGGATTGGAATATTTGGTGGCTCGTTCAATCCGGTTCATGCCGGACATCTGATGCTTGCATCATGGATTGCGCAAAGCGGGGAAGTGGATGAGGTGTGGCTGATGCTTTCGCCATGCAATCCGCTTAAAGTCGGTGCTGAAATGGCCTCTGATGACGATCGGCTAAAAATGCTTGAAATAGCACTAAAAGGAGATGAATTACTCAAATTATGCTCTTTGGAACTTGAAATGCCGCGACCGTCGTACACAATCAATACTTTATACGAACTTGAAAGCAGGTTTACGGATTGTGAGTTTGTGCCGATTGTCGGGAGTGATAATCTGACCGTTTTTGATAAGTGGCGCGATCATGATATGATTATTGCTCGCTATGGATTGATTGTGTACCCTCGACAGGATTATCCGATATCATCTGTTTTGCCTGAAAAGGTACGTGTTGTCGATGCACCGATGATAGATGTTTCGTCAACCAAGATTCGTGAGCTGATACGCAAAGGGTGGAATATGAACTTTTTTTTGCCGCCCGGAGTATATAGATATATAGTCGAACATGGGCTTTATAAATAATTTGAAGTTATGGAACAGAAACAGATAAATAACAATTCACTTGCGTTCATGGCACTTGCCAACGAGTACTGTCAGGCATTGGAACAGGCTGAGGCAAACGGCGGTGTGCATGAATTTGTAGAGTCGATGCTTCGTTTGCTTCCTCGCATATATATCGCTGCAACGGATATCTCAGTGCCGGATGCTCTGCTTGAAGAATCGTACATCGATAATCGTCTTGATGAGGATTACTATGAGTCGATTCGCCGTAAACTTGAAAATCTGCTTGGTCCTGACGATACATATCTCGAAGTGTTTCACCAAGACATGAAGTATTCCGACACACCTATTGCACAATCGGTAGCCGAAGGGTTGGCCGATATTTATCAGGTGCTATATAATTTCCTTGATTCTGTTCGTGACATGCCTGAAGAAGTTGTTGCATCGATGCTCATCGCGGTCAAAGATGACTTTAAATCGTATTGGAGTCAGTCGGTGTGCAATGTGCTTCGACCCTTGAATGCAATCTACTCGTCGGATGATTTTGGTGCGGATGATAGCGAGATGTATAATTGAACCCGTATAACTTCTCCAATGTCGGCAGAAATCGCTAATTTTGTGCATCAAAAATTAGCTCTACAATGGCATATCTGCTTTCTGAAATAGCCCATGCGGTCGGAACCGAGAACAGTCCGGTTGATGATATATGTATATCCCGGCTACTCATTGATTCCCGTTCATTGACCAACCCGGCTGAAACAGTGTTTTTCGCTTTAACAACTCAGCAAAACGATGGACATAAGTTCGTGTCAGATTTGTATCGCAGGGGTGTAAGAGCGTTTGTTGTCAACCGAAGCAAGGCATCTGAATTTGCCGCTGAGATGGCTGATGCCTCGTTTTTGGGCGTCGACAACACATTGCAGGCATTGCAGGATTTGGCATGCTATTGCCGGGATAGATTCGAAAATACTTTAATCGGAGTGACAGGTTCGAGGGGGAAAACGATTGTAAAGGAGTGGCTCGGGCATGTCTTAAAGCCAGATATGACGCTCAGCCGTAGTCCCAGAAGCTATAACAGTCAGATTGGCGTTCCTTTGACTATATGGGGAATTAGCGGAAATAGCGATGTGGCTGTAGTTGAGGCCGGCGTATCCCTCGCAGGAGAAATGGAATCATTAAAACGTATGATTCGTCCGCAAATCGGAGTATTAACAAATATCGGACCGGAGCATGATTCAGGTTTTAAAAGCCTTCAAGAAAAATGTTCAGAAAAGCTGAAGCTGTTCTCTGAAAGCGAAAAAGTTGTGTTTTGTGCCGACAATGAATTGGTTTCCGAGGGGGTCGGCAACGTTGTTCCGTTGAATAAACGGTTTGGATGGTCGCTAAAGAATAATCCGCTTGCGCAGCTTCAATTAACTTCGTCGACTGAAGTGTCGGGAAGTGCTGTAATATCATTTGGATTTAACGGCAACCAATACGATATCAGGTTGCCATTTTCCTCAGAAAGCTCCGTTGAAAATGCTTGTCATGTGCTTGCGGTAGCGCTGTTGCTTGGTGTAAGACCGGAGGCTATCGTTGAACGAATGGCTACCCTCCCGCAGGTGGATACTCGTTTGAGTGTGATTGAAGGAGTTAACAATTGTATGCTTATTACAGACATCGGAGCTGTAGCCGATCCGATGTGGTTAGGTCCGGCGCTCGATTTCATGCACCGTCGCAAAACGTCTGATGCCAAACTTACTGTTGTATTCATAGCACCCGATCCGGAATCGCTCAAAGGAATTGGAGAAATACTTGTTTCGCGTGGTATTTCGCGTCTGATCATTGTTGGTGAATCTATTAGTGTGAAATCTTTATGTGCCGAGGGTTTGCGAGTTGAAACGTTTAAATCTCTGCAAAACTTACTGACAGAATTGTCGCCCTCCGATTTCGACCATGAACTGATTCTGATTCAGAGTAGCGGTCGCGAAAGTGCGGAAATGGTAGTGGAGATGCTTGAGGTTCGACGCCATGAAACAGTTCTGGAAGTGAATCTGGATGCTTTGACCCACAATTTCAACTTAATTCGCTCACTTGTAAAGCCAACAACCGGAATTGTTGCAATGGTAAAAGCCGACGGGTATGGAGCCGGCAGTTATGAACTGGCAAAAACTCTACAGACCCAAGGCGCGGCTTATCTGGCTGTTGCTGTTGCCGATGAGGGTGTTGAATTGCGTAACCGTGGTGTGACAATGCCTATAATGGTATTGAATCCGAAAGTGACCAACTACCGGACACTGTTTCGCTACAGGCTTGAACCTGAAATATATTCGTTCGCGATGCTTGATGAGATAGTCAGTCAGGCACAGAAGCAAGGTGTCGAACGTTTTCCGGTACATATTAAAATAGATTCCGGGATGCATCGTCTTGGCTTTTTGCTTGAAGACATGCCACGGCTTGTGTCGGCATTGTCGGAGCAAACTGCCGTTACTCCGAGTTCGGTGTTCTCGCACCTCGCAGCAGCTGATTGTCCTGATATGGACGACTACACACAGATGCAGTTTGACTATTTCGACAAATGTTGTGATATTTTACAGCAAGGCTTTGAACATCATATTCTCAAACATATACTTAATTCGGTAGGCATAGCCCGGTTCCCATCGCATCAATTCGACATGGTTAGACTTGGAATTTGTCTATATGGTCTTTCCCCCCTTCCTTTAAAGCAGCTCGATGACCTGAAACCCGTCAGTACATTGCGAACTGTAATTATATCGATTAAGGAATGGGACGCAGGAACGACGATAGGCTACAGCCGGCGTGGAATTCTGAAAAGGAAGTCGCGAATTGCCACAATTCCTATCGGATATGCCGATGGGCTTAACCGACATCTTGGTCGTGGAAATGCTTCTGTTTGGATCAATGGCCGTCGTTGTCCCATAGTGGGAAATGTCTGCATGGATATCTGTATGGTGGATGTCACAGGATGTGATTGCAAGGAAGGTGACACAGTTGAGATTTTCGGTCAGAATATCACTGCACAGGAGCTTGCTGATAAACTTGGCACAATTCCCTATGAGATTTTGACCTCGGTGTCGCAAAGAGTGAAAAGAGTATATTATCGCGAATAATTATGCCAGAACTTACACGCCGGATTGGTATCGTTCAAACAGATCCATTGAAAATAGAGGTTACTGCCGATGGAACCCCGACACTGTACAGAAGTGATATCGACGAACATTATCATTCTGTGAAAGGAGCTCTGGCAGAGAGCCGGCATGTGTATCTTAGTTTAGGCTGGGAATATGCCAGCTTGAATAAACAGCCTCTAAATGTGTTTGAAGTGGGATTCGGAACCGGATTGAATGCAGCTTTAACAGCTGAGCAGGCAAATCGAAAGTGTGTTCAGACATTGTACAATTCAGTCGAACTGTTTCCGGTTCCCGCAGATCAAGCCGAGGCGTTGGGATATGGTTCACTTTCAGAAGAATATATGCCTGTTATACGTGCTGAATGGAACCGTGCTATCAGAATCAATACATATTTTACGTTGAATAAAATTGAGGGCGATTTCAAAAGCATTGAGCTTCCGAATAATATCGATGTTGTTTATTACGATGCTTTTGCTCCTGAAAAACAACCTGAAATGTGGAGTAGGAAGCTGTTTGAAAAACTCTATTCTGCTATTTCCCCAGGTGGCGTGCTGGTCACCTATTGTGCTAAAGGAATAGTAAGACGTATGCTTCAAACAATAGGCTTTGAAGTGGAGCGGCTGCCTGGACCTCCCGGGGGGAAACGAGAGGTCTTACGTGCAAAAAAGAAGAATAAAATTGCCGACTAACTCGGTTGCTGACAGAAAATTTATTAAATTTGCATCATAACACGGCGTATGCCGAAAATAATCTTTTTTAGAAATCAATCTCATTATGGGACTGTTTAACTTCTTTTCGAAAGAGAAAAAAGAAACTCTTGATAAAGGTCTTGAAAAAACCAAACAAGGTGTTTTTGCAAAGATACAACGCGCTATTGCTGGCAAATCGAAGGTAGACGATGAAATACTCGACCGCTTGGAAGAGGTTTTCGTTACTTCCGATGTCGGTGTGGACACCACATTGAAAATTATTGAACGGCTTGAGCAACGTGTGGCTCGCGACAAATATGTAAACTCATCGGAACTCAATCGTTTGTTGTGCGATGAAATTTCAGAAATGCTTGCCGAGAACCCAGCTGCTGCCGATCCGTCTGTAGCTGATTTCACACTGCCGGATGTTGGCGAAAAACCGTATGTCATTATGGTTGTC
This sequence comes from uncultured Muribaculum sp., assembly GCA_964421745.1. Taxonomy (GTDB): domain Bacteria; phylum Bacteroidota; class Bacteroidia; order Bacteroidales; family Muribaculaceae; genus Muribaculum. Next base: position 7,272 of record CAYQYL010000044.1, read on the forward strand.
GGCGTGAATGGTGCCGGCAAAACGACAACGATCGGTAAACTCGCACACCAGTATAAGAAAGCCGGTTATAAAGTCATGCTTGGCGCAGCGGATACCTTCCGTGCGGCAGCTATAGAACAGCTTGTCGTTTGGGGTGAACGTGCCGGTGTGCCGGTTGTGAAACAGAAGATCGGAGCCGATCCGGCATCTGTAGCGTTCGATACGCTTCAGTCTGCAAAGGCTCAAGGCAGCGATGTTGTGATAATTGATACTGCCGGTCGCCTTCACAACAAAAAAGGGCTTATGGATGAGTTGTCGAAAATACGCAATGTTATGCAGAAAGTTGTGCCGGGTGCTCCACATGAGGTTCTTTTGGTGCTCGATGGAAGCACTGGACAGAATGCTTTTGAGCAAGCCCGCCAATTTGTAGCTGCAACGCAAGTGAATGGTTTGGCTATTACCAAACTCGACGGAACAGCTAAAGGAGGCGTAGTTATCGGCATTAGTGACCAGTTTAAGATTCCTGTTCGGTTCATTGGACTTGGGGAAGGAATCGACCATTTGCAGGTATTCCGCAAACGACAGTTTGTTGAGTCGCTTTTCGGTGAAGCATCAAGGGATTAATTTGTTATAATTTAATATACAGGACTGACATGAAAAAAACATTTCTTGCATTATTGGCAATTGTGGCCTTGGCGCTGACAGCTCAGGCTAAAGGCGGATTTACAATGTATCAGGTTCCGGCTATTGAAGACAATATCGGAAACTCGTACGTGTTTGTGACAGATAAGGGAAAAGTGATTGTTATGGATGGCGGCCGCTATCCGGAAGACAACTATCTGAGAGGTTTTCTTGCTGCGCTCGGCAATGAAGTCGAGGCATGGTTTGTTTCGCATCCGCACGACGACCATGTTGGCGCACTCACTAAAATTCTGGAACAACCTAAAGGAATAAAGATTAAAAAGCTCTATCACTCGCGTTTTTCCGAAAGTCTTCTAGATTGCGAAAAGCCATATAACGACTATGCCCGTCGTTTCTACTCTGCTCTCGATTCAGTTCAGAAACTTGGACAGATTGAAGTTGTAGATCTGCACGAACCTGGTTTTACAGGCAAAATAGACGGTTTCAACTTCAAGGTTCTTGGTGTTACAAACGAAGAGTTCCGAACAAATCCGTATAATAACTCGTCGATGATTGTGCGTGTATGGGATAAGGACAAATCCATTCTGTTTTTGGGCGATGCCGGCGTAGAATGTGGCGACAAGGTGTTGAATTCGAAATTCCGCCCCGATCTGGATTGCGACTATATTCAGGTTGCACACCACGGACAGAACGGCTGCTCGGAAAATTTCTATAAAACTATAAAATTCAAGGGTTGTCTTTGGCCAACCGGTACTTGGGTATGGACAAACGACTTTGGCGCAGGCCCCGGAACCGGAACCCTAAAGACAGCCGAAACACGCCGGTGGATGGATGAAATCGGTATTAAGGAACACCACGTGTCTTGTCTGGAGGGTGTTTATAAACTTGAATAAACTAACGAAACTATTTATTTTCAATCGGTGGCGTTTATAAAACGTCACCGATTGATTTAACAAGTGAAAATGGATAGGAAGAAAGTCGACATAATTACCCTCGGATGCTCAAAAAATCTTGTAGATAGTGAGCAGTTGATAGGCCTTTTTGCTGCTAACGGGATCAAAGCGCGTCATGAACCAAAAAGCGGAACGAAACCGGCACCGATTGTGGTGATAAATACATGCGGTTTTATCGGAGATGCAAAGGAGGAGTCTGTGAACACAATTCTGGAGTATGCTCAGGCCAAAGAACGAGGCGAAGTAAAGGAATTGTATGTAATGGGTTGTCTTTCGGAACGCTATCGCGAGGAACTGCCGGCAGAAATTCCCGAAGTGGATGGGTGGTATGGAAAATTCGATTGGACCGGACTTGTCGGACGTTTACATGACTCCACCACACCCGGTGCGTCGGAATTTGAGCGTGTAATCACAACACCTTCACATCATGCCTACATTAAGATTGCCGAAGGGTGTAACCGGTTTTGTGCATTCTGCGCTATTCCCCTGATCACCGGAAGATATAAATCCCGCACGATTGAGAATATTCTTGCCGAGGTTGAGGCTCTTGTTGGCCGTGGGGTGAAAGAGTTTAATGTTATCGCGCAAGATCTATCCTCGTACGGGCTTGACATTTATGGACGCATGGCATTGCCCGAACTCGTCGACCGGATGGCTCAGGTTAAAGGTGTGGAATGGATTCGCCTCCACTATGCTTATCCGGCCGAATTTCCGATGGAGCTTGCCGATGTTATGGCGCGCCATGACAATGTTTGCAAGTATCTCGACATAGCCTTGCAGCACATTGCCGACCCTGTGCTGAAAGCTATGCATCGCCATATCGATGCCAAAGAAACACGTGAATTGCTTGCAGAACTTCGACGCCGGGTGCCTGGACTCCATATCCGTACAACATTAATGGTTGGGTTTCCCGGAGAAGGCGACGAGGAATTCAAACAGTTAATGGACTTCGTGCGCGAACAACGCTTTGAGCGAATGGGCGCTTTTGCATATTGTGAAGAAGATGATACATTCGCTGCTAAGAATCTGGTGGATTCGATTCCGGACGATGTCAAGCAAGCACGACTTTCGGAAATAATGGCTCTGCAAGAAGAGATATCGCTCGAACATCAGCAACGTAAGGTCGGAACAACTGTCAGGGTGATAGTCGACAAGGAAGAGGACGACTACTATATCGCGCGGACTCAATGGGATTCTCCGGAAGTCGATCCTGAAGTGCTGGTGAAGAAAACCAAGAAATTACGCCGTGGCCAATTCTATGATGTGCGAGTAGTTCAGGCACTGCCGTTTGAACTGATTGCAGAAGTTATTTAGCATCATGGCCAACTCGGAATTTGCCGAAATATGTTTTAAAGCGGCCGGAATCTGCCTGGCGAAAAGAATCCCTTTTGCACTGACATTCCTACCCGGAAGCGATGAGCCACATTTTGCAGCAACCGCCTCCAAACCGAGCCGGTTGACTAATCTTTCGTTTTCTCAAAATGGATTTGTTTACAATCTCTTTGGGAGTCGAAATGATTTTCCTCTCTTTATACCGGCGGATGTGTCACCTTATGATATCGAGGACGTTGCAGGTGTATTCAGCTGTGAAGTCGCACCGTGGTCCAGATCGACTGAATATGAAGAATACTGCCGTAGGGTAGGCGGACTAATAGAAACATTACGTCAGACAAGAGGTAAAACGGTGATTTCGCGCGCCATATCGGAATCAGTTTCACGTGTCGACTGGATTGGCGTATGCCATGAATTGTTTTCGCTTTTTACCGATACATATCGTTTCATCTATTATACACCTCAAACCGGGGCATGGCTCGGAGCAACTCCGGAATTATTACTTGACTATGATTCATCGTGTTGTGAGGTGAAAACTATGTCATTAGCAGGAACCCGGCCGGCCGGTGCCAAGCAGCCTTGGGATGCAAAGAATATTCGGGAGCATGATTTTGTGACAAATTATATCATTTCGCGGTTTAATAGTGCTGGTGTTACGTCTATTGTATCTGAAGCTAAAACACTTGGCTACGGACTCGTAGAGCATTTATGCCATAGAATTTCTGCCGATAATGTGCAGCCCGATGCTGTATTGCCCTTGCTTGCGTCATTGAGTCCAACACCAGCTCTCGCCGGATTTCCTCTCGAAGATGCTCTGCGGCAAATCGCTGAAGTGGAAGGTTATCCAAGAATCTGCTATGGCGGATATGTTGGTGATGTATCTGACTCCAGGCTGCATTGTTATGTGAATTTGCGTAGCGTACATTTCAGCCCCGACTGTTACTGCCTCTTTACCGGAGGAGGCATTACATCTGATTCTATTCCCGATCAGGAGTGGCGCGAAACCGAAGCAAAGAGCAGACGACTTTTACAAATTATAAACAGGCACAGAAATGATTCTGACAGTGGAAATTAATAATCTTAGATTGTATGCTCGACATGGAGTTGACACTCAGGAACGCAATGTCGGCAATGAATTCGACGTAACTGTGCATGTCAGCTATGAGGCTGATGATGCAGTTTTGAACTCAGATGAATTGGGCAACACAATAAATTACGCCGATTTGGTTGCCATTGTTAAAGATGTTATGGCACAACCGTCGGCGCTAATTGAACATGTTGCATGTCGTCTGCGTACGATTCTCATTAATACTTATCCGCAACTCACCGCCGGCTATGTGCGGGTGGCAAAGTTGACCCCACCTATTCCGGCAAGCCTGTTATCATCAGCGGCAGTCGTGTTGCGTTGGTAGTGGACTTGAATCAACTGTTCATTTTGTTCTTGTTTACAATATTGCATACTCAATGTCTTTCAGAATTGAGTGTGGGTTTCAGGAAATCTTTAAAATAAAGTTTGAAAAATTAAAAATAATGCTTATCTTTGCACTCGCTTAGCCAATCGGGGTGTAGCACAGTTGGCAGCGCGCCACGTTCGGGACGTGGAGGTCGGAAGTTCGAGTCTTCTCACCCCGACATTTTGAGCTTAAGAGCCTGTAAGTTTTAAACTTGCAGGCTCTTAATATTTTGATGAAATGGAATTATCAGTGGAATGCTTATTTGACGATGGGAAGTTTTTGCTTTTCCCAGGCTAGTATTCCACCAAGGAGGTTGGTGACGTGATAGCCTTTTGCTGCCAGGCGGTCGGCTGCATCGGCCGATCGTTTGCCGCTACGGCAGTAGACTGCTACGGGTCGTTTAGGGTCAAGACTTTCGAGTGCTTTGTCTATAAAGCCGTCATCATAGATATCGATATTTTTTGCACCGGCTATATGTCCGCCGGCAAATTCTGATGGTGTACGGACATCAAGAATCTGCTCGTCGGGATTGGCAATGAGCTTTGCAAATTCGGGGGCATTTAAGTTGTTAAACGTTGCATTGTTTTGTGCATTGACGTTGCTGCAAAATCCTATAATAGCCATGATGCTGATCAATAATTGTTTCATTATAATAAAGTTTGTTAGAGAACGGTCGAAATTGTGAATCATGAGCCAAGCGGTCCGAAATTGCTAAGCGGATTGCCGGGTGCTGCTGATTCCATGAGTTTCTTTGAAAAGCTAAATGAAGCCGCGTTTGTATCGGTAACTACCGATAGCAAAGCAGGCCCTTCGGCCGAAAGCCAACGTTTCATGGCTTCCTCAAGATTTGCCGGATCGTCGACTGTTTCAGTCTGGAAACCTATCACTTCTGCCATCTTTCCAAAATCGGGATTTTGCAAGTCAGTTTCGTTGGGTTTCAGACCGGCCATTTCCATTTCCCATTTGACGAATGCAAGACTTCTATTATCGGCTACGAGAAGTTTAACAGGGAGCCGATATTGTATAATAGTTAACAACTCGCCCATCAGCATTGCGAAGCCGCCGTCGCCGCACAGGGCGATAACCTGACGGTCGGGGCACGCAAATTTTGCTCCGATAGCCATCGGCATTGCATTTGCCATTGATCCATGGGTAAATGACCCGATCATTTTGCGGTCGCGTTTTGGGGTGAGATAGTGAGAGGTCCATACATTGTTCATACCTGTATCAACCGTGAACACGGCATTCTCGTCTGCCAGATTGTCAAGCATATTGAGCATATATTCGGGCCTGACAGCGCCCTTGACACCAGGATTTTTTACAGGTTCGCTGAATTTTTCTTTTATAGTTGCGTAATCCGACAGTGCTCTGTTGAGAAAGGAAGTGTCGTTCTTGGCATTTATTTTAGGTAACAATGCCGATAGGAAAAGAGAGGCATCGGCTCGAACGCCTACATCCACTTTTGTTTTGCGGCCGAGGCGCTCGGCTCTTACATCTACCTGTATCACTTTCTTGTCTGAAGGGAAGAACCCGGGATAGGGAAAATTCATACCGATTAGAATCAGTACGTCGGCCGATGCTATGGCATTTTCAGCCGACCACATGCCTAAGTAGCCCATGTGTCCAACATAATTCTTGCATTTTCCCATTAGATCAAGCTGGCTTTTGTAGGTGGTTCCTACGGGAGCATTCACCTTTTCGGAAAGTTCGTTTACCAGCTCTGCTGCATTCTTTGCCCCTGAGCCAGCGAAAATGGCTACATTATTTGCGCCATTGATAAGCTTAGCGGCCTCATCTATTTCCGCCTCCGTAGGTTCTGCCAAACGTTCGGTAAAGAGAGGCTTGGTAGATGCATAAGAGTCGACAGCCGGCTGTCCAATCACATCTGCCGGCAAACCGACGATGCCGACGCCCCCACGGCTCTGAGCTTCCTGCATAGCTGCCTGGAGCATATGTGGTACTTGTGTAGGAGTGGTAGCCATTTCGTTATATACATTGCAATTTGAAAATAGGAGAGTGGGATTCGTTTCCTGAAAATATTCTGTGCCAAATACAGATGTAGCGCATGTCGATGCAATTGCTAACACTGGAGCATTGCTTCGTTGCGCATCATATAGTCCGTTGATAAGATGAATGTGGCCTGGCCCGCTGCTGCCTGCGCAAGCGGCAAGTTTTCCTGTCAATTGTGCTTCGGCACTAGCTGCAAAAGCGCCAGATTCCTCATGTCGCATATGAACAAATTTGACACGGCCGTCCCTGACAAGTGCATCTGTCAGATCGTTCAAACTGTCGCCGGTTATGGCGTAGATATGCTTAATGCCGGCGTCTGCAATCATTTCGGCCACTTGGTCGGCCACTTTTTTCTGTTGCTTTGTTTCCATATTATTCAGTTTCCAGATTTTATCATTACATATGATATAACTCATGGAAATGTTATCTTGTTCATCGGCAAAGTTTTCTATTATTCGGCTCAAGCCAATACCAAGCCAAAACAGAGGGAAGCGGCAGATACAAAAAAAATTACTCGTCGTCGCGACGAATAATCTTTTTACCTTAAATCTAATACCATGAAAAACTGATACAAAGTTATTAATTAGTTTTTGTATTGCAAAACTTTCATAGAAAAATGCACCCTAATTAACATTTATTATGTCTTTAGTGCTCGTATTTAGATTCTAAAGTAACAAAATGTCATTTAAAGTGACGATATATGAAATAAAGGTTTATTAGAAAAGACTGAGTTGCACAGGTTGCGATAGTGGCAACAGATTTAGAGCAATAGAATGGCTCCAACCCTGACTACGGTTGCGCAGATTAACTTTAAGCAGGCCTTTAAGTGTGGTTCTGCGGCGAATATAGTTTATGATGTCATGTAGTGATGTCAGTCCGCTGAAAGAGTATGCGGCAATCTGTCGGCCGTGGTGTGTAATTGAGGCATATATAATGTCAGTTGTCGATATTGTTCCCATAGATTTGCATGAGTTGTTTGTTACGATGCAAATCTACGCCAGGTAGTGTGCCATTTATTGGCACAGTTAAATAAATGTTTATTAAAAAGTGTTTCTCGGTGTTGGCCGGGAAGTGCTTTTATTGAAATGTGTTGAATCTTAGTTAAGAACGGATTAGAGCATCAAGTTTTTCAACGTCGTCCCGCAATGTTGAATCGATTGGAATTCGGTCTTCTATAGTCCTGCAGGCATGATGCACTGTTGCATGCTTACGCGACAGGCATGTTCCGATAGCCGTGATTGGCATTTTTGCGTGGCGTTTAGCCATGAACATTACCATTTGGCGTGCATCTGAAATTTCCCGTTTGCGCGATTTCGAAAAAAGCTGATCGAGTTCGATTCCGTAGAATTCGCACACTCGTTGAGCAATCATATCGAAGTTGATGCTTTTTTTCTGCACTTTAATTGCATTCGAAAGCACAGACTGAGCTAAATCTATTGTTATTTCGCGGTTTAAGACTGTGGCATAGGCCAAAAGCGACACAACAACACCCTCAAGTTCGCGGATGCTCGATGTGATGTTTGCGGCTATAAAATCCAAAACATCTGCCGGAATTTTCAATCCGTCCTGAGCGGCACGCTGTTCGAGCACACTGCGTCGTAACTCGTAGTCGGGAGCTTCAAGCTGGCATGTCATACCCCACTTGAAACGCGACAGTAGACGTTCGGGCATCTCCTTAAGGTCGGCCGGAGCACAATCGCTCGACAGAATAATCTGTCGTTGATTCTGGTGGAGATGATTGAATATGTGGAAGAATGCGTTTTGTGTTCCGGGTTTATGCATCAGATCCTGAATGTCATCAACTATCAGTACTTCGATCGACTGGTAGAAATTGATGAATTCATTGATGCGGCTTGGCTTAGCAGCGACGGCTGCCACATATTGGCTTTCGAGCAGGCGAGCCGGCACGTAGAGCACGCGGGCTGCCGGATTCTTTTCTTTTATACGTATTCCGATAGCTTGGATCAAATGAGTCTTTCCTACACCGGTATTGCCAAAGAGGAACAACGGGTTGAAGGTTTTACAACGACTGTCGGTTGCGATTGCTTCCGATATGGAACGTGCAATTTTGTTGCAGTTGCTTCCACAATAGTTTTCAAATGTGTATTTGGGATTCAGTTGCGAGTCGAAATCGCATACGACAGTGTTCTGAAATGGATTTTTTATGCCGGGTTTCACTGCAGGACTTTCGTTGGAAGTCTTCTGTGTGATCAGCGTGTCGGGATCTGAACCGATTTGGAAGAAGTCGTAGTACAGCTGAACATTGCGGCCATAGACGCGGAACAGAGTTGCGCCCAAGATTTTCATGTAGCGTTCTTCCAGTTGCTCGGCAAAAAAACGTGTAGGAACCATCAAACGGAGCACATGATTCTGGTAGCTCACCGATGTGATGGGCTTGAACCATGCGTCGTATTGTTCGGGCGAAATAATGTCTTTGATGATTGACAGACATTCGTCCCACATTTCTTTGTGCGATCGTTCCATTGGTTTATTAATTTTTCAATTCAGGTAATATCGTGCGGCTTTTTCTCATGCACAATTAGATGACTGACGATGCAAATTTCCAACTATTTTTCATTAAAAAAAATGATTGAAAAATTTGGAGAATATAAGCTGTTTGCAATGTTTCTGTTTTTCAGCTGATTATGGAAAGGGTAGCTAAAAGTGCGGAAAATTAGCAGATTTGCTTTGTTAATATGTTGGATAATAATAAGATATGCTGTTATGCGTTCCCGCCTATTTAATCGTTGAGAGTGTGAAACTATTGAATGGACGGCTTAGTTGTAGTATTCCGGTGTGGAACAATTGACGCTGAAAGTTATCGACAATTTGTAATTAATACAAATAACGGCTTGCTCGCTTTCTGAAAATATTTCACCGCTGCAACCGGGATCTATCTCCCGGTTGCAGCGGTGTTTTACTGGAACTTTTACCGACTATTAGAAGATTTTTATTGGTGGAATGTAGCGGCGTGGATTTTTCTTCACATCAATAAGTATTGAGTCGATAGTTGTGGTTGCATTGTCAAGGTTGTCATAGATCTTGCGGTCGTTCAGAAGTAAACCAACCGAATTGTCGGGCCGTGTAAGTTGGCCTGTCACCCATGCCATGTTACGGGCAATCGAGTCGACGCGCGACATTGTGGTTGCAATTTCCATTTGTTTCAGTTGGGCTGAAACCGAAGCCAGATTTGCTGTTAACGAATCAAGATTTCCAACTGATGAATTCACACCTTTCATTGTTGAAGGGAGAGTGGCAAGCGAACGGTTTAGCTGTCCTGTTGTCGCTTCGAGATTTGCTGAAATTTTGTCGAGTCGTTTAACTGTGTTCAATAATGCGGAATCAGCTATAAGAGCATTCACACCTGTCAGCAAAGTGTCGACCTTTTCAAATATCCGGTTTACACTCGGAAGCATATTGGCCGTAACATCGTCGAGAAGCGATGGAGCCATTTCCCCGATAAGCTTGTCGCCTACATTGTGCATCCCGTCATTGGCACTGAGTTTGAGAACAACTGACGCTGTTCCGAGGATATCTGTCGTAATAATGGCTTTAGATTGTGCTGGTACTTTTATTCTTTTATCGAGCGACAATTCAACAAGTACATGACCGGGATTATCGTATTCGTATGATATATCTCGCACTTGTCCGACCTTTAATCCATTAAGGGTTACGGGAGAGGATACCGAGAGGCCGTTCACGTTTTCATACGACACATAATAATAGTTCGCGGCTTTAAAAACATTTATGCCTTTTAGATAATTTATGCCCGTAAAAAGCACTACGGCTGCTATCAGAACAGACAGTCCTATCTTAAATTCTTTCGAAAATCTTTTCATCGGATTATATATTTTTGTCGGGTTACTTATTCGATTGTCTTATTCTTTCTCCATTTTTCATCTGAATGATGAATGCGTCAGGAAAAATTTCTTTAATATTGCGCAAATGTCGTTTTGCTTGATTCATGGTCGCATGCCGACCGGTGGTATATTTATATGTATTGTTTTCTATGTAGTAGTCGTGCGGCTCGATGCCCTTAAGCTGCGCTGAGTTCACAGGTAATTTTGCCGGTGATGTCAGAAACTGGATGCGGTAGCTGATCTCATTGTCGGTTTTGCTGTTGTCTGGTGATTTGGAAAGTTCATTCTCCGGGGCAATATTTTCAGCTACCTCTGTCACGACGGGTTCTTCTGTCGGCTGGTTGCTTTCATGCGGTTCTCCGCGATAGTTATACGCCTTTTTGTAGGCGGCAAACGCATTGTAGATAGCTTTGCCTAATTTCTGAACCCCCTCTTGGGAATTGAGAAATTGGGCGCAGCGCGGATTGCAAATAAAGTCGAGCTCGATCAGCACAGCCGGCATGGAGGTTTGCGCAAGAACCCAGAAACCAGCTTGGCGAACACCTTTGTTGACACGCCCGGCCGTTGTTGACAGTTGCTTTTGCACGGTTGCTGCAAAATCAATGCTCTGATCGAGGTTCTTGTCGTGCGACAACTCAAAAATGATATATGATTCGGTTGATGTTGGATCGAAACCAAGATATTTCGTTTCGTAGTTGTCTTCAAGCATCATCACAGAATTTTCGCGCTGAGCCACGGCAAAGTTTTCGTCGGAACGGTGCAAACCAAGCGTGTATGTCGAAGCGCCCTCAATTGTGTGACGGTTTTTGTTGCGTTTGTCAACTGAATTTGTGTGGATTGAAACGAATAAATTGCCGGAAGCTTTATTAGCGATATCAGCTCTTTCCTGTAACGTTTTGAAATAGTCGCCTTTTCGGGTATAAACAACGTTTACATCGGGCATGTTTTTCTCTACAAGCCGGCCAAACTCAAGTGCGGTAGCGAGGTTAATGGTTTTTTCGTTGATTTTTCCTGCAACTGCTCCGAAATCATGGCCTCCATGTCCGGCATCGATTACCAGCGTGAATTTTTGCGCGTCGGACTGAGCCGCCATTAACGGCCAGCCGGTAGCCAGCAACCACATTACGGAACATAATATTGCATAGATTTTGCGCATATACTGGTAAAATTATGTGCAAAATTACGAAAATAAGGGCGTATTTACCGGCGATCGGGCTGTTTTTTTACTAAAAATGTTGCGTTTCACTGCCGTTATAAGCAAATTCCGGTAGAAATACGTTATTTTTCCTCTAAGAAAGCTAAGGTCGAGACTGTCTTTGTGAGGGGAAAAGA
>CAYQYL010000045.1:0-1319 GCA_964421745.1 uncultured Muribaculum sp.
CGACAAAAACAAAAACCAGATTGAACTGGCCGATGAAAAGGATCTGGAAACCTCGTCGACCAAAAATAAGAAAAAAGCCAAAGACCGAAACGGTGAAGAATAGTCCGTCAGGACCTTCATTTGATTAACGCAACGGCAGCTGCAATTTAGCGGCTGCCGTTGTTGTTTTATGCAAACACATATGCAAATGTATACATAATGCATGTAATTGTTCAAAATGCATAAATTCGAGTCTTTTGCCGTTCTTAATGCAATATATCTAACAAAATATATAAATATAATTTGGGCGATTGGTTTTTTAGTTATATCTTTGTTGTGTCCGATAAGTAATCGAAAGTGAATATTTGATAAATATACAAAATATTGCCCTCTGGGTTCTAATTGCTAATAATGGAATCAAAAAAATTTATACTTCAAGAAAAAGATATACCCACAGCATGGTATAATGTATTAGCTGATATGCCTGTTAAACCGCGTCCGATGCTCAATCCGGCTACAAAGGAACCTCTGAAAGCGGAGGATTTATTTCCGTTATTCTCGGAAGAGGCAGCCCGCCAGGAATTCAACACAACCGACAAATGGATCGAGATACCTGATGAGGTGAGGGAGATGTATCGGATCTGGCGCCCGACGCCGCTTGTGCGTGCAGCAGGTCTGGAAAAGGCTCTTGGAACCAAAGCTCATATCTATTTCAAAAATGAGAGTGTTAGTCCGGTTGGTTCTCACAAGCTCAATTCTGCAATTGCACAGGCTTACTATTGCAAGAAACAGGGTGTGACAAATATAACAACGGAAACCGGTGCCGGACAGTGGGGCGCGGCGTTGTCGATGGCAGCCAAGCATTTTGGCTTAGATTTGGCCGTTTACATGGTAAAGGTGTCGTATCACCAGAAGCCCTACCGCCGTTCGATCATGCAGACCTACGGTGCTGAAGTGATAGCATCACCGTCAATGTCGACCAAAGCCGGCCGCAAGATTATCACCGAAAATCCAAACTATCAGGGCTCGCTCGGTACGGCAATTTCTGAAGCAGTCGAATTGGCTATGTCGACACCCAACTGTAAATATGTGCTCGGCTCGGTTTTGAACCATGTCGCACTACATCAGACTGTGATTGGTATGGAGGCTGAGAAACAGATGGAAATGGCAGGAGAATATCCCGACATTGTAATAGGCTGCTTCGGTGGTGGCTCGAACTTCTCCGGTATATCTTTCCCGTTCATGCGCCACAATTTTGCGGGCGAAACCAACACTCGTTTCATTGCAGCCGAACCCGAATCGTGTCCCAAACTGACACGCGGTGTGCTCGAATACGACTT
>CAYQYL010000045.1:1329-18509 GCA_964421745.1 uncultured Muribaculum sp.
CGATGTATACTCTGGGCCACAACTTTGCTCCGGCCAATACCCACGCCGGTGGTCTGCGCTATCATGGAGCAGGAGCCGTAGTGAGTCAGTTGCGCAACGAGGGTCGGATCGATGCTGTGGATATACCTCAGATTGAAACATTTGAAGCCGCAACGCTATTTGCACGTGCCGAGGGCATCATTCCTGCGCCAGAAAGTTCGCACGCAATTGCAGCTGCAATACGTGAAGCAAAAAAGGCAAACGAAGAGGGTACAGCACCTGTTATCCTGTTCAACCTGTCGGGCCACGGACTGATCGACATGTCGGCCTACGATTCATATTTTGCCGGCGACATGCTCAACTACAATGTCGCTCAGTCTGAAATCGACAAGAACACCGCACAACTCGACAAAATAATCAGATAGTTTAGTTTTTTATTATAAGGAGTCCATATTAGGAGTACAATTTTTTACAGGAGTCAATTTTAGGTTAGTTTTCCTCCCGGATGCCATAAAAGGGTTCGGGAGGAATTTTTGTTGTCGTGTAATTTGTGTAAATTTGTGAATACTATTCCTTGAAGATATCATGAAACTAAAACAAAGAATCGTAGCAATAATTATCTGTGTTTCGGCAGTGGGCGCATTGAAAGCAGCTCAGCCCGACTCTGTTTACATGTTCTCTTATTCCAGAACAGACGGCTCGGGTCTGAGGCTTGCGTGGAGTGCTGATGGATATTCGTGGAAGAATATCAGCAATGCCAATACATTTGTCAGCAGCGATTTCGGGCCGTGGGGTAGAAACGACTATTCGAAGCGGATGTATCGGCCTAAACTGGTGAAATCCGATGCCGACGGACTGTGGCATTGCACGTGGCTTGTAGCGACTTCTGACAGTGTAGTGGCTCACACTGCCAGCGAGGATCTGATTCTGTGGACTCCACAGACCTACTACGCTTCTGCCGCAGAGATACCTGTAAGAACGGTTGGCGCTAACCCTGTGGTTCAACGCACGATCGTGCTTGATGGTAACACACTGGAAGGATATGAGCAGAAAGTTCCATACTCTCTTGTTCAGAGGCTCAACCGCTACGGCGATCATCGTGCCTACCGTGATGCTCTTCATGCTGAAACCATGTCGGGCGATTCATTGCGTTACGCTTCGCTGAAACCGATAAAGGCGACTTTGAAGCTTTTCCCTGATTCGACCAAGGCGATCAGTCCGACACTGATCGGCATATTCTTCGAGGATATTAACTACGGAGCTGACGGAGGACTTTATGGCGAACTGATTCAGAACCGTGATTTTGAGTATAGTGTTGCCGACAAGAAAAGTTGGTCGGCCGACTATGCATGGCGAAATGTTTCGGACAGTCATCTGACTATTGATTCGATTGCACCGCTTCACCCTAATAACAGGCATTACGCAGTAGTGAGGGGTGGAGTAATCGAGAACAAGGGCTACGATGGGATTCCAGTGAAGAAAAATGAAAAATATCTCTTGTCGCTCTATAGCCGCACGGCCGGAGGTGCTGTGCCGCTGTCGGTGTCGCTTGTAAATGCCGACGGCACTGTGCTCGCTCAAACGCAAGTGAAGGCTAACACAAAAAACTGGAAAAAGCAGACCGCAACTCTTGTGCCTGTGGCCGACGCTGATTCCGCAACTTTACGTGTTGAAGCGGTTGGAAACAACACCGTGAATCTCGATATGATTTCGTTGTTTCCGAAAGCAACATTCCGAGGCCGTTCAAACGGTTTGCGTGCCGATCTGGCTCAAACTTTAGCCGACCTGAAACCTAAGTTTGTACGTTTTCCAGGCGGTTGTGTTGCTCACGGCAACGGAGTGGACAATATCTACGACTGGAAAGGTTCGATTGGCGAACTGTACGAACGAAAACCGCTTGCTAATCTGTGGGGCTACCATCAGACACGTGGTTTAGGCTACCATGAATATTTCCTGTTTTGCGAAGATATCGGAGCAGAACCACTTCCGGTGCTTGCTGCGGGGGTGCCTTGTCAGAATTCGAGCCGCAAATCGAAACATTCCCATGATATGTTGACAACAATGGGGCAGCAGTGCGGCATACCGCTTGAGGATATGCCGGCCTACATACAGGATGTGTTGGATCTGATCGAATATGCTAATGGCGATGCACGCAAAACAGAATGGGGACGCAGACGTGCCCGGGCCGGACATCCGGAACCGTTCAACCTGAAATATATCGGCATAGGCAATGAAGATATGATTACGCCGGTTTTTGTCGAGCGTTTCAAAATGATATGCGATTCGGTGCGGCGCCACTATCCTGAGATAAAGATCGTTGGTACGGCCGGACCATTCTATGAGGGCTCGGATTACACCTACGGGTGGAAGCTGGCCGACAGTGTGGGTGTGGCGCTTGTTGACGAGCATTATTATGTGGCTCCTGGCTGGATGGTTAACAATCAGGATTTCTACGACGGTTACGACCGCAGCAAACCACATGTCTATCTGGGAGAATATGCTGCGCATTTGAGTGGACGACAGAGTAATATCGAAACAGCACTGTCGGAAGCGTTGTATCTTACAGCGGTTGAACGCAATGGCGATGTTGTCGAGATGACATCGTATGCGCCGCTGTTGGCCAAGGACAGGCACACACAGTGGCGGCCCGATCTGATTTATTTCAGCAACACGGACGTACGGCCTACGGTGGACTATTATGTGCAGCAGCTCTACGGCACAAATGCCGGCACAACGTATGTAGCAACGTCGCTGCGGTCCGACAAACAGCCGCGTGAAGTTGCCAAACGTCAGGGGGCGTCTGTTGTAATCGATGCTCTTACGGGCGACTACATCGTGAAGTTTGCCAACCTGTTGCCGGTTTCGACAACCCTGTCGCTCGACATGGGCGGTGCCGGAGCTGAAATGACAGATGTGGAGGTGACATCTCTCTCAGGTGCTCCAACTGAAACTAAAGCAGTTCCGCACACCTCGCGTCAGGATTTGACATCGGGCATCGTCGAACTCCCTCCATACTCCTTCACTGTCATGCGGTTTAAAGCAAAATAGAATGGTGGTTATTTGGGATAAATTTTCAGATTCATTTGTTTTAATCCGAATTTAGGGTCGTTGCGCCGGGTCTTAATGAGCCATTTTGAGAAATCGTTTTCGGACAACGAAGGTAGTTCTTCATTGTGGCTGCGTGGGCGAGTTGCGGGTTTTGCATAGTATGTCGGAGAGAACATGACATATATTTTGTTGAATTCGATTTCGCCGTCGGTGGCAATCTGGAATTGATCGGGTGTCCCAAATGATTTGTCGGCACTTGAAGGGTCGAAAAAAACGTATCCGTGATTTCTTTTCACCTTTGCGTTCCCTTGAGTGTCGTCGAGATAGGGTAGCATCTGGTAGACGTTGCCGTCTTCCAGCGACAGGAACACAGAAACAAATCCATCGACAGGAGCAGAGAAATATAGAAAAAGGTCGTCACCGTCGTAAAATTCCGAAGAAGCGTTTCCCGGATTGGTTCCGTTGCGTAGAACTTTGGCATCGAATTCGGTTGATTCATTTGAAATTTCGCGGGCTTTACCTTTCACCTTACAGTGAACAATGAAGTTGTCGTTGTTGTCGAGCGAAATCTCGAACTCTGGCTCACCATCGTCGCCTATCCACTCACCTTTAACTTCAGTCGACGACAGTGAAAGGAATTTATTGGTTTCGCCTTTGGAGTCGACGCGGTCGGCTTGCAGAATGTCCTGTGTTACTATTGTTCCGAACTCACGTGCAAGTGCATTTAGACGGGCGCCTTCGAGCGCTTGTCGTTTACATTCGGCCGGCGAATCGTTTTTTTCGCCGTAAAATGTGTATTCGCCTTTCACTGACTTGATTGGCGGAGCTGCTATAGCTGCCAGGGCCGCTAATGAGATTGCTATGAGTGCGATTGATCTTTTCAAAGACATCATGATGATATTCGATGTTTAGGGACGTAGTTTCTTTTTTGACAGGTTTTCAGAGAGGTAGCCACCGGCTATCATTTTCGGATTCTGAGGCTTGTTTAGCTTGAGGCTCGAAGTTTTGCGCACGTTTTTACTAACGTACTCGCTGATTTCTTTAAGCGATGCGTCGCCTTTGCTTTCCTGAAGTTTCTTCAACAGGAAATATGTGAAGAGGCCGTGATTCATTTCCTTATAAGGAAGTGCAGTTTCCTTTCCATCGGCAGCGCTTAAAATGAACATGTTACCTTCCGGAGCGGCTTGTTTGGGAACGAGCACGACACCGCGAGCCTCAGCCAGCATACCTTCGCCACGATTTGCCCCACTGAAACATGCGTCCATGAATACCATTACATTGTCGGCGCCCATTCCGGTGAGTTCCTTGTAGAATTGCTTTAGTGGATATGCAGTGGCCATCACCATTGGATCGGCATCGACGGGCATCATGTAGGCATCGTTTGTGTGTTCGTCGGGCACACCGTGGCCGGCGTAATATACAATGATGTCCACGTTGTCGCCTAAAGCTTTGACAGCGTTGCGGAGTTTGTTGATAGCGGATAATGTTTCACCGTAAGTTGCGTTTTGATAGAGCAAAACTTGGTTTTCCGGGATGCCAAGCGTTTCTCTGCAGTATTGTGCGAAAACCTCACCGTCGTGTTTAGCGGAAGCTACCGGCATAACCTTGTTATAGTCTTCGTTGGCAATAACGAGGGCAAGTGTACGGTCGTTGACAATCTCGGTTCGAGGGATGTTTTTGTCGACATCGCTTTTTAACACAGCCACAATTCCGGAACCTTTGTTTGTTTTCTTTTCACTGTTGTTGTCAGGTTTAGAATCGTCCATGAAAATCGATGCATCGACTTTAATTATCTTGTCGCTTTCGTATTGGTTTCGGTCGGAAGCATTATAAGCATATTCTTTCCCAGTGGGGGCCACGAATGTGATTGATTCGATAGCGATATTGTCGTGTTTAATGAAGAATTTCGGGCTTTTGATTTTAACTTCTTCCCAGTTGTTTTTAAATATTTCAGCTTCGTGGTTTGTCAAAGGGACGTTTACTACAACCGTGCCGAAATCAGATTTGATGGCGTAAGTTTCGTTATCAACGTCGTAGGGCTGCAGTTTAAGTTCAGAGATAGCCAATTGGTTGGCATATGTCTTGAGGTATTTTTCTGCGATAATTTCGCTGAGTCGTTCCTGTTCTTTGCGCACGTTTTCTTTTGAAACTCGGGCTTCGTAGTCGGACATTTTCTCGAATTCGCCACGCTTCATCCAATCTTTCAGGTGGTCGCGGACGTAGGAAGCCGCGTATTCATGATACGAGGGGATGTTTCGTGTATTTGATGTTTTGGTTTTGTTGGAGCCGTTGCCCATGATGACCGGCATTGTGTTCATGGCGGTTGTCGGCTGACCCAGAGCTGCGAGTTGAATGTTGATGCTTTCAACTTTAGACTTGTTGCCCAGACAAGCATAGGATGTTGCGAGAGCTTTAAGGAATTTTGTGTTGTTTGGATCGTTGGCTAACAGATCTTCGTATGTTTCGGCCGCACATGAGAAATAGGCATTACTTTGTCGACGCTGTTTCGCCAGCTCTTTTTCATCAAGTTCGGAAATTGATTTGTTGTAGTAGCCTGTGCCGAGATTATAGTAGCATCGGGCAACACATTCGTTAACGCTCCGGCTGTTGGGATGCTGCTCCTGAAGTTTTAGGTATATGTCGAGTGCGCCACGGAAGTTATGCTGGTCTTCGAATACGGAGGCCTGAAGATTCAGCAGTTTTTCATCGTCGGGTTTAATTTCCAGAGCTCTTTCGACGAGCGGCCCGATCAGGTCACGCCGACTGCTATCGATGCACAGTTGCAAAGCTAAAGTCAGAAGCTTGAAGTTTGACGGATATTCGTTGGATGCATTGACGATAGTTTCTGTGGCTGAGTATAGCTTTTTATTAAGGGCCGCCTGTCCGTAAAACAGACAGACATTTTCGCGCTGTTTTGTATCGCCTGTCGAGAGATACTCATCGAAGTATTTTATAGCACTGTCGATGTCGCCTGAGTTGTAGCTTCCTGAGGCTGCGCAGTAAACCATTGCCGGATATAGTTCTTTGTCGCGCCGAAATTCAACACCTTTCATTTGTGGCAAAAGTTGTGTGTCGACATAAGCTCTGGCAAAAATCGACATGTCGGCGGGTTTGTTGTTCTGGGAATAATAAATGGCGCCTTTTGCAAGGAAAGAATTCAGGTCAATAAGTATTCCTTTGCATTGGTCGATTACGGAATCGGCATCGGCAGAGTTTATCACGTCGTAAGCTTCATTATAAGCTTCAAGAGCAGCTGGATAAAGTTGTTCGTCGTCAGCGCCTCCAAAAAGGAGATCTTTCACTTTTTTGTACAGTTCGGCCGCATTTTCGGCAGTGTGGATCGCCGGGGTTTCAGGTGCAGCTACGGAGTCGGTTTCTACAGTATCAGCGAACACCGTCGAAGCTGTAGAGAAACACACAGCCAACATGACAACAGATATAGCTCTACGTGAGAATAGATTACTACAGATGGTAATATGGAACATATAATATCAGTTACGTTAAAACTCTCCCCTCTGTAGAGGGGAGAGTGATTACAGAAGTATATCTTGCTTATTACAAGATAATTGGATTCGGGTTATAATTAGTTTAAAACACATCGATAAAAACGAAACTTGCGGCAATACGGCGGAATTCGCTGCCTTTACCTTCTGACACATCGACACGGATTGTGTAGTCGGTATCCATTTGGTTGAGTTTGTCAACATTTTTTTCGAGGAAGTTTTTCACACCTTGTGCTCGTAGAAACGCCAGTTGACTATTTTCTTTGACGCCGGCAGCTTTAGTGACGGTTATTGCTGTCAGGTTGCCGTTTTCATAGATAGGTTCGTCGACAAAATCGCCGTAAGAGCCGTCGTATGCAATTGTACGGATAATCGGGGTTGCATCGGCTGTACCGGAGATTGTGACTTTAAGTTTTTTCCCTTTTTTTATGTATTGGGCGAAGTCGCCTTCGAACGCTTCTTTAACAATTTTCATCATAGAACTTGCGGCTCCGGATTCATCGACAAGATATTTGCCCGGAGGAAAGTCTTCGACAGCGGAGAAATCGGGGTCAACTTGATAGGTTACATTAACTTCGTAGTTTAGAATCTTGTCGCCGTTAGCATCGTAGTCAGGAACTACTTTAGAGTCCACCGTAATATTGGTGTGGTTTGAAATCATGTTTGTGCTGCGTGCTTCGGCAAGCACTTTTTCGCGGAGTTCCTGGAGTTTGAGTTCTTCCATTTGCTGTTGCTGCAAAATTTCGAGGGAAACGACATTGGCATCGCCGTTCATGAAGTCCATAGCCACACGGTCATGGTTGTTGTACTCATATGTTTTTCCGTCCGATTTATTGAATACTTTTGCATATACAATCTCGAATGTGTCGTCGGGAAGTATACCGTACTGTACGTCAGACATAATCAGATCGTCGGCATTGTGGAACGATGTTACATCAGTTTCCGGAACGGGGAGATATATGGTCGGCATAGTTGAGAAATCGATAGCCAGCACCTGATTGGTGCGGTCGTAGTTGCCGAGGCTCATAGTTGATCCGGCTAACAGATCGCCGGCCAGCTGTGTTGAAATTTCATCTTCGAACAGGCGACGTTGACGCGCACGCGACTCATCGCTCATACGTGCGCGGTAGTCTTCCATGCTTTCACCCGGCATCATCTTTTCCCATTCTGCCATCTTGGTTTCAATTTCGTCGGAGATGAGTTTGTGGAAATGAGGTTCAAGATTATCGAGGCGACGAGCGTGCATACAGGTAGTACCGGTATAAACGAGAAGAGAATTACCGGATGCGTCTTTGATGAACGCGATGTCATTTATTCCGGCGTTTTCGATAGGAATGGTGTTTCGGTCGGTTGGACGGACAAGGTTGATGATTTCTAGCGTGGAGGGCGATGTGGCTACCACAATATATTTTCCATCGTTATTGAATGCGCATGCGATACCTGTTCCCAGATCTTCAATAGTGTTTTTAATGTTGAATGAGCGAGTGTCGTAAACTGTCAGTAGGCCGTCTTCTGTCAGTACGGCAAATTCAGAACTGTTGTTTGAGAATGTCATGTCGGTTACCTTGACTCCGTAGGTCCAGTCGCGGCGCACAGTCTTTTTCTCAAGGTTGTAAACAGCAACACGGTCGCCTGCAGATATTGTCAGATAGTATTCATTCTCGCTCACCACCATTTTGTCGGGTGTGAAAACCAGCTCAAACTGATCGAGAAGTTTCATTTCACGTGGTTCAAAAATGAACAAGCCCTTGTTGGTTGAAATCATCACTTTTCGCGCGTCCGGAGAGTAGACAATTGCCGTAGGCTGACCAAATTTTTTCACATTGAAATCTCCGACTTCATTGTTGACAGCCGTGGTTGAGTAGAATCCAGCATTATTGCGCCCTTTTTTGTCCTGCTCAATGATGCCGAAACTTGTTCCGGAAGGATTGACATTTACGGTGACAAGATTTTTTTTGGTGAAATAAAGCTCTTCACCGCGCACAGTCAGCACCTTATGCGGGGTACGTAGATAGACAATAGTATTATAAGTTGAAAGCTGTTCAGGCGTTTCTTTGAGGCGAAACAGGTATTCTTTTTTAGGCTGATGTGCCGGCTGGTTTTCCTGGTTGGCTGTCTGTGCCTGTAACAATAAACTTGTAATCGGAACTACAGAAATAAAAAGACGTCTGGCTATAATTGATAGTTTCATCGACAAAAATTAGTGGTTAAATGGCGCTTTATTCTTATTGAATAAAGGGATTGGATATTATTAAATTTTCTGAAAAATATTTTTAAATTAATTAAGTAACAATTTGTGTGCGGTGGATTAACACTCTGTATTTGAATTCAAAATTACTATAATAATATCATTTGAGATAAATCGATTGTGTTAAATTTATTTAAATATTAATATGCGATTATTCAAAGGTGTTCTGAGGCACGTAGGATTGTCGGCATATAAACTGTAACCGGTCAGTGTTACTGAATTACACTGACCGGTTACGGTTATGATAATGTCTGTGGAGTTATTTTAGCGCGGACCGCGACCACCGCCCGGAGGTGGGCCGCCGAAGCCGCCCCGGTGTCCGCCAGGACCGCCAGGACCTCCTTCCTGGAACCCTTCAGGACGGTTGCCTTTGCCGAAGGAGTTGAAACGGTAGGAGAGGGTGAACATTACGTAGCGACCGAGGGAGTTATATTCTGTGTCGTCGATGTAGTTGGCTGTCACATTTCGGCGAATGTTTACCGACTGGTTGAGCAAGTCGTGAACTTTGACAGCCAGTGTCAGCGATTTCGATTTGAGGAACTGCTGTGAGAGTGTGGCGTTCCATAGCCAGGTGCGGGTGTTGTAGCCTGAGGCATATCCTGATGTTGCCGAATAGTTGACATCGGTCTGCAGAGTCAGTCCCCATGGTGTGTAGTAGGATCCATCGAAACGACCGCCATAGAAGTGCACGGTCTGGTTGCCCTGGGTCTGAACTGTGTTGTGGGTAGTCTGCAGCGAGTAGCGCGGGCGTATTTCCAGCTCGAAGTGATCGGGGCGGTAAGTGATGCCCGGATTTTCGCTCAGCATCACTGTGAGCGAAGCGTTTTTGAGGTTGTTGTTGTAGCCCACCCGGCGATCGGCGTTGACGAACAAGTGGTTTGAGAACGACCATTTTTTGTTTCGGAACGGCATTGAGAACATGTTCATCACGCGTCCGTTCCAGACACCGTTCACGTTGAGATATGTGGTGTAGCGCGAACCGTTCTCATACATCCGTGTGGCCGAGATAATTGCATTTTGTGTCAACTGAAAGTCTGCCATAAGCATGATGCTTCGCTGAGCCTCCATGTTGAAATTCTGGTAGCGCACCATTATGTTGTGGTTGAACGATGGATCGAGGTTCGGGTTACCTTGTATCTGGTTTGTCGGGTTCGACACATCGAGCACGGGTTGCAACTGCGACATGGAGGGCTGTGACGACTGTCCGCGGTAGTTTGCCTGGAGCGACGAGAATTTGCTAAATTTATAGCGGAAGCGCATGAATGGCGAGTAGTTCCACACCCAGCGGTCGATGTTTTTGTCGGCGTTGTCGAGGTAGATCGATTTCGACATTTGCGGTACGAGAGCGAGGCCGACTTCCATGTTGGCTTTTTTGGTTACTTTTTTGTAGCCGGCACGTATGTTCTGATTGAAGTAGTTGTTGCGGTAGCGGTTAGAATATTTCGGGTCGGGTTCGATGGGAATGTACTCACCATTGGGGCCGACTGTGACTGGCGGGAATATATCCAGGTCGTAGTCGTCGGGCAGATTGTAGACGAGTTTGTCGGCATTGTTCCAACGGTAGTTGGCGCTATAGCTGAATACTAGGAAGTTGCCGCGGCTCACATCGCCAAGCGGTTCGGTCCATGTCAGGCGTCCCATTACCTGATTACTCCAGGTCTTGTTGTCGTCATACTGGTCGAGCTGTTCAGGAATGTCCATGTTGTTGTCCGGATCTTCCTCCATGAGCTGAATGAAGTCGGAGAATGAGTTAGCTTTTTCGATTACGTTTGAGTAGCGGTAGTTGCCCGAAATAGAGAACGAACGTCCGCGGTGTTGCTTGAAGTTATGTGAGTAAATTACGCGTCCGCCGAATTCGTAGGAGTCGCCACGCGAGAAATCGCCCGTCGCGTTGTGGCTTACCTGTTGGTAGTTGCGGTTGAAGTAGTCGGTGGTTTCGTCGCTGTTTGATTTGTTGTAGTTGTAAGAGAAGTTTGGACGTACTTCCAGGGTGTTGAACGAGTCGGGTTTCCAGAGCACGCGGAAATCGCCTCGGATGTTGTTGCCACGGTCGCGAGAGTATTTGTCGATTTTGGAGAAAGTTGAATACTCGCTGAACAGATATTCGCGTTCTTGGCGTGTTTTCGATTTGCGGTCGGTGTTGCTCCACATGATGTCGCCACCGATGCGGATAATTTCCTCTTTGCCGACATTGAAGTTCAGACCCAGCGCGCGCGAGTCGGTGATACCGTTGCTGCCGCCGAAACGACGGAATCGGTTGCCGTTTGAGTCGGTGAAACCGAGCTGGTTGATGTTGTTGAAGTTTCCGAGCAGAGTGATCTGGTTTCCGTTCCAGAAGCGGTTAACGTTGAATGAGCCCATGTAGCGGTCGTCCGTACCATAGCCGGCTTCGACGTTGCCGAACCAGCCCTGATTCATGTTGCGTTTGAACGTCAGGTTGATAACAGTTTCGTCTTCGCCGTCGTCGACTCCGGTCAGGCGAGCCATGTCGCTTTTCCGGTCGACAACCTGCAGTTTATCCACCATGTTTGCGGGCAGGTTTTTCGAGGCAACCTGAGGGTCGTCGCTGAAGAATTCTTTTCCGTCGATAAGAATTTTCGACACGGTTTTGCCGTTGGCTGTGATGGCGCCGTCGCTGCCTACTTCGACACCTGGCAGGCGTTTAAGCAGGTCTTCGACCACGGCGTTGGGTTGGGTGTGGTAGGAGTCGGCGTTATATTCGACGGTGTCTTCCATTACCTTGATCGGCGTTTTTACACCTTGAACAACGGCTTCCTTCAGCATGATTGATGATGAGCGCATCACGAGTCGGCCGAGCTTGGTGTTGCCGGAGCGGTTCATGCGAATGAGTGTGTCGAGCGGTTCGTAGCCGATGTAGGTTGCCTGCAGAATGTAGCGGCCGGGTCGAACGGATGCAAAGTTGAACTGCCCGTCCAGGTTCGAGGTCGTTCCTTGTACGAACTGGCTGTCGCGAGCCGACAGAAGGCGCACGGTTGCTTCCATCAGGGGTTCGCCGTCGGGGTCGACAAGAGAGCCTGAGAGGGCGACCGGCTTTGGTGCCTGCCGGTTGGAGCTGTTGTTCTGAGCCAGCAACTGCGTGCCGAAAAATAAAACGGAAATGAGAGCGTAAATCACACGCCGGTCAAGGCGCCAAGAGTAGAATTGCATTTTGTGGTGGATAATTTTGGTTTCTTTACATGTCATTTGACTTTTGAAACGCAAAAGGTTTAACGCACGTTGGCAGATTTATGAATTTTTTTTGTGAAAAACATGAGTTCGATATAAGAATTCACGTAAGCGGTTTAGATGTATGGTGTAGTCTAATTGACGTCCGGAGGACGTTATTATTAGTAACACGGTACGTTGAGCTTTAGCTCCACGTGCCGTGTAGGAGGAATGAGATTATGGCGTCTGAAGGACGCCGATTTACCTGATTGCACAGTATACAACGCTGATATTTTGCGCATTAACATTCTCGTAAATCGGCGTCTTCCAGACGCCAACGAGGTCGTCGGGGGAGCCGGGCACGTGTCGCTGAAGCTCCACGTACCGCGGTTACGGGTTAATCGTCGTCCTGCCGGACGAGGCCTTACGTCTGCAATATTAGGCATTCCACTTCAGAGTTTAACGTATGCACCGGAATTTCGGTTTGTACTCCCAATTTTATACTTTGTTATAGCTAAATTTATAGTGTGACGTCTTATATCGAACTCACGTAAAAAAGTTCCTGCAACCGTAGTGGGCGCAGGAACTTTTGCAGAATGAGTGTGTGGTAGTATTGGAATTATTTGATTGCGATTTTCATTGTCTTGCTACCCTGACGAACAATGTATATGCCGGGGGCGATGCCTGTGGTGGTGTTGCCGATCATTACGCCACTGACATTGTAGACTTCGTAGGGTGCATCAAAATCAATGTCGGCCGCAATGTCATCGATGCCTGAGAACGCGTGCTCCTGAATTGTGTTGAAGTTTTTCCACGGATCAATCGCTTTACATTTTTCAACGGCGGCAGCCGGAACAAACAAAGTTGCACCGTATGATCCATCAAAGATGTAATAGCTTCCTTCGATTGGGTCTTCACAATTATAGAACACGGACGACAGGCTACTGCAGTTGTAGAAAGCATAATTCTCTATCACAGTAACAGAGTTGGGTATCTCAAGTTCTGTCAGGCCGGTACAACCATAGAAAGCGCCGTAGCCTATATGAGTTACGGAGTTGGGTATTGAAACCGATGCCAAGCTGCTGCAGTGAGAGAATGCATCATCACTAATATCAGTTACAGAATTAGGTATTGAAACTGACTTAAGACCACGACATCCATAGAAGGCGCCATAACTTATAGAATTAATGGAATTTGGTAATGAAACAGTTGCCAAATTGCTACAATAACTGAAAGCAGACCTACCTATCTCGGTAACTGAGTTGGGAATTGTAATTTTCGTCAGGTTGCTGCATTCGCTGAAAACGCCCTCGCCTAATGAAGTTACGGAATTGGGTATTGTAAATTCAAGTAATGCGCCACAATTGGAGAAGGCAAACGCTCCTATGGAAATTATTGAATTGGGTAATGATACAGATGTCAAGTATAAACAAGACGAGAATGTGCTAAAACCAATAGAAGTTACAGAACTGGGAATTGAAACAGACGCCAAGTTTATACAATTGTAAAAAGCACCGTCACCTATGGCGGTGACAGAGTTTGGAATTGAAATTGACATAAGGCCGCTATAAGCAAACGCTGACTCTCCTAATGAAGTTACGGAATTTGGAATTTCAATTTCTTTAAGTTCGCTACAACCATAGAAAGTACTATTGCTGATAACTGTAATCGAGTTGGGTATTGAAACTGATGCTAATTGACTACACATAGCGAAAGCACCATTGCTGATAACTGTAACCGAGTTGGGTATAGAAACTGATGCTAATTTACTACACGTAGCGAAAGCACCATTGCTGATAACTCTAACCGAAGTCGGAATAGTATATTCTGTGCCTTTTCCTGCGGGGAAAATCAATAGTTCGGTCATGTTTTTGTTAAAAATGACACCGTCAACTGAACTATAGTTGATGTTTCCGTCGGCTAACTTGATTTGAGTAAGATTCGGGCAATTTCTAAAGGGATTTTCACCAATCGAGGTGATAGTGGCTGGAATTTCGACAGAGGTTAATTGCTGTAAACCACTTAAAGCGCCCTCGTTAATAGCAGTAACGGTATAAGTAGCTCCAAACAATTCAACTGTTGAGGGAATAGTAAGCGAACCGTCGTCCGATTTTAGGTAGGAATTATGTCCGGATAATGCACAAGTTTTTTCTTCCTCGCTCAGAATAGTAAATTTTAATACGTCAGGAACGTTATGGCCGGGGTTTTGCCAATAGGAGTTGTCCATGCCTGAAACTGTTGCAAGTTCAAGGACAGTTTTGTTCGGTAGGGCAGCGAGCTGGTTAGTAGCGATGTAAAATTCGGAAGTTATACCGGTTCCGTAGGGGTCGATAACGAAGCGGTGGTATTGGAAAGTTTTGCCATTGTCGGGCGATGTGATCCACATGCCGGTTTTAATTTTTTCTTCGGTTACGTCGGTGCCGGGAGTTTTCCAACGGCGCACGTCGTAGTAGCGCTGACCTTCGAAAGCGAGTTCAACCTGGCGTTCGTGACGCACGAGCAGGCGGGCGTAGTCTTTTGTGGTTGCTGTCACATCGACTTCGGATGCGAAACCGGCGCGATGGCGTATTGCGTTGATCAGCTCAAGACCCTTGTTTATGTTTCCCGATTCAATGGCTGCTTCGGCAAAGTTGAGGTAGACTTCGCCCAGGCGGAACAATTTCCAGTTGCCACCGGCGTATCTGGTGTTTCTATTTTCCTTGTACTGGTGGAATTTACGGTTGTAGTAGCCGGTGCGAGTCTGCAAACGGCTATGAGCATCGATTGCATCTACACCCTTTCTTCCGCCGGGTGTACCCCAATGATTTTCATCGGAGTTGTTCCAGGTAGCAACAGTTTTTCGCATAGACACAGGAGCGAACTTGCAGCCGTTGTAGAATGTGTTGGCGTAGAATCGGTCATCACGGCCTTCGTATGGCTTGGTTTCATCGTAACCTGATGCAGGGTCAATGTTAGGAACGAGTTTCGATTCGTCGGCGTATGGGTTTGTGAGATTGTATATTGGCTTTCCTGTAGCTTTCATGTCGTAAGCGTCGATAAGGTCTTGTGTCGGGCAGGTGCCTACCTTAAATAAACCCTCGTTAACGGGAATACCGTTTACGACATAAAGACCTTCGGCACGATACTTTTGTGGAGAACCCCAGATTGTTTCTTTGTCTGACGGGGTATTACCGTCGTGGCTGTCGAGAGCAAAGTATTCCTGATAAGCGTTAAGGTATGCATTGGCATCGGCAAGCTGGGAGTAAAGCTCATATCCGTTTTTAGTCAAGCCATTAAAGGCCGCTTCGTTGACCTGATATGCCCATTGCCAGAGGTCCTGGCCTCCGTTGTAGAGAGGCGATGCCGCATAGAGGGCGGCCTGCGACATCACGGCACATGCGATGCCGAGAGTCATGCGGTTTTGGTCGGAAGTCTGATGCCAGGGCAGATTATTGGCGGCAATAGCCGCCTGACATTCCGAAACAACATATTTGAACACTTCGGCGGCGGGGTTGCGGCGCAGATCGGAGTGAAAGACCGGTTTAATATTTATTTCGGGATAAAGGACTCCGTAATTTTGGATGAACGATTGTTCCTGTTTTGTATAGTCGATGTTGTATGACTCCCAAATAGGAAAATCGCCGTAAAGGCGGGTTGCCTGGAGATAGTAGAATGCGCGGAGAACGCGTAGCTCATCGCTTATGGCCGTGAAGTTATCGGATCCAATGGCGGCGGCAAGTTCGCTGCCGGGAGTATTGAGATCGTTGAGAAGAGAGTTAATCGTAATGATCATATCCTGATAGCGTACCCAGTAGTTGCCGTCCCATCTGCCTTGACCACGGTCGTCCCAGTTGAATGGGTGTATATCGGATGACACAAACTGATTTTTATATAGTATATCAATCAATATTGCTTGACCGTCGTCAGTTGAGTGTCCTTCGTCGGCAAGGTCGATAAAGAAATTTTCGAAAAAATAGTTGCTGAAATCATTGAAAGGTATATACGTCCAGGCCATACCAAGCTGGCTGTTTATATTGTTTGGACGCATGAGGATATCATGCATGTGCTGAAGATCGGCAGGGAGGATTGTTGGTTCGGCCGCTGCCGGAGATACAAGAGAGGAAACAAGCGCTACGCACGACAGAGCGAGGAGCCTTTTGATTGGTTTTAACATAAGGAGTGATAATTAATTAGGTGTGTTGGTTATTACATCGCAAATGTAATGAAAATACACTAATTTATCACCCTCCATTTGTTAAAGAAAATTAAATATCATTTCGGTTCAAGTCGATATGCGGGTGAATTAAAATTCCGATGGCATCCCCGTAGGAAAGGCACCGTAGGTGTTGTCAGAATAGTAGGCAGGGGTAAGAGCCTCGGTAGAGGTTCTTACCCCTGTATAACGGCAAATTGCGATAGCGCTGCGTCGCGGGGCCACAAATAAATTAGAATTATTGTGGCTTAAACGTTAAAGCGGAAGTGCATGATGTCGCCGTCCTGAACAACGTATTCTTTGCCTTCGATGCCGAGTCGGCCGGCTTCGCGGACACCGGTTTCGCCACCGAGCGCGACGTAGTCGTCGTACTTGATGACTTCAGCGCGGATGAATCCTTTTTCGAAGTCGGTGTGGATGATTCCGGCAGCCTGAGGTGCTTTTGTGCCGCGGAGGAATGTCCATGCGCGCACTTCGTCGGGGCCGGCGGTGAAGTAGGTCTGGAGGTTGAGCAGTGCGTAGGCAGCACGGATCAGGCGGCTGACACCGGATTCTTCGAGGCCGATTTCCTGAAGGAATTCGCGGCGTTCTTCCCAAGTGTCGAGTTCGGCAATGTCGGCTTCGGTCTGTGCGGCAACAATCAGAATCTGGGCGTCTTCGCCGGCAACGGCCTGACGGACTTGCTCGACGTAGGCGTTGCCTGTGGCAGCCGAAGCGTCGTCGACGTTGCAAACATAGAGCACAGGTTTGTTGGTGAGCAGGAACAGGTCGTGGGCGGCGCGCTGTTCTTCGGGGGTGTCGAACTGGACAGTGCGGGCGGGTTTGCCTTGGTCGAGGGCTTCTTTGTAGCGCAGGAGCACATCGTAGAGCACACGGGCCTGTTTGTCGCCTCCGGTCTGGGCTTGTTTCTGCACCTTTGCTATGCGCGATTCAATGGTTTCGAGGTCTTTGAGCTGAAGCTCGTAGTCAATGATCTCTTTGTCGCGCACGGGGTTGACCGATCCGTCGACGTGGGTGATGTTGTCGTCGTCGAAGCAGCGCAGTA
>CAYQYL010000046.1:0-16808 GCA_964421745.1 uncultured Muribaculum sp.
GACCTATACCAACTTTAACGCCGTCGGCGCCGTTCTCAACCAGATAGCGTGCAGCATCGCCTGTAGCTATGTTGCCGACAACTACGTCTATTTCGGGATATTTTTCCTTAACCTGTTTCAGCACACCGACAACTCCTTTCGAATGGCCGTGGGCTGTGTCGATAACGATTGCATCAACGCCGGCTGCCACCAGGGCATCGACGCGATCCATTACGTCGGCTGTCACACCAACGCCGGCAGCTACACGCAGACGTCCGCGCGAGTCTTTGCATGCATTGGGTTTGTCTTTGGCTTTTGTTATATCTTTATATGTAACCAGACCTACGAGTTTGCCATCGTTGTCAACCACCGGCAGTTTCTCGATCTTGTTTGCCTGAAGAATTTCTGCGGCTTCTTCGAGGTTGAGCGACTGCGAAGCTGTCACTATGTTTTCCGATGTCATCACCTCGTCGATCTTGCGGTTCATGTCCTGTTCGAAACGCAGGTCGCGGTTTGTGACAATGCCGACCAGTTTTTTGTTTTCGTCAACCACCGGTATGCCCCCTATGTGGTATTCCTCCATCATCGACAGTGCGTCGCGCACCGTGCTGCCGCGGCGAATTGTCACAGGGTCGTAAATCATACCGTTTTCAGCGCGCTTCACCGCATGAACCTGACGAGCCTGTTCGGCGATGCTCATATTTTTGTGGATCACACCAATGCCACCCTCGCGTGCAATGGCAATAGCCATAGCGGCCTCGGTCACGGTGTCCATCGCAGCCGAAACTATGGGTACATTAAGCGTTATGTTACGGGAAAAACGGGTGCGCAGGTCAACCATGCGCGGCAAAACTTCGGAGTAAGCCGGAATAAGCAGGACGTCGTCGAAGGTCAGACCGTCCATTTTAACTCTGTCTGCAATAAATGACATATTCTTTCGGGTTTATTGCGCACAAAGGTAGCGAAAATCCACAATATATTCAAGCCTCCGACTCCCTTTTTTATGGAGAATTTTTACTTTAGTTTGATATCATCCATTAATGAAATTTTTGTCGTCCGTTTTCAAAAGTAAAAATACGGTGTTCGCGGCCTTTCGTAAGATCGACAAGCAGAAGCAGGGCGTTGGCCGGAACGTTGCCGTAGGTGAGTGTTATGTCGTCGGCTGTCTGACTACCGAGCGACTTCCAACCGTTGCTGCTGCAATAGAACATTTCGTAAGTATCGCCGGGTTCGATATTGTTTCCGTCACCTCTTGGAGTGAAACGAATGCGATTTATTGCTATCGGTCGACCGAAATCCATGCCTACCCAGCCGCCTTCAGGGGGGAGGGCGTCAAAATAGGTCAGCGGATTGTGGTCGAACGCTTTGTCGCGCGTGGCCGTCGGGTTGCTTTCTGCGACGGCATCGGTGCCGATTATCGTGCCAGTCAATTCTTTTCCTTCGCTGTCGAGAAACGCCAGCTCGGCAATGTTGCAGTGTGAGTCGGGCTCAGCGTTCTGAATATAGCGCCAGTAGCGGTACGGACCGAGAGTGTCGGGCAAGGCAATGTCATGAGTGCGTCCGCTGGCATTCCTTATGGTGTGGACGTGCACCGGAGTGCTGAATTCGGCGGTGTTGCTTGCTTCGAAGCGTCCGCCCTCCATTTTGCGCGCCGTATGGTGGGCATATTCACGTATCGGATATTTTCGATTGAGTGGGACGGCGGATAATCGTGTTGTGTCCGGCTTGAAAATATGCATATCGCCATTGTAGTCAACCAGAAACGGATAGCCGGCGGGCATGGCTTCGCCCTGGTGGCTGTAGGTCAGCGGCATATACACACAATTTAAGCCCGACATCGGTAAACCGGGCTTTGCCGCCCTTTAAAGGGGCGAAATCGACCGGCATCCACCTGTCGGCACACGACATCGCTAAATACAGATACTTGTTGTCGGGTTCGGGAGCTATCACTGTTATGTCGGCGCATTTGGTGTGTTCTGCGGTCACATCCTGTTGGTGGATTCCTCGGAACTGTCCGGGGATAAATTCGCCGGCCTTGGTCAAGTTGTATAGTTTGGGATTTATGGCGTATGTGTTGCGCCAGGCTTTTGCCAGACGCGATTCGGCCATGTGCTGTTGTGTGGGTGAATCGGTCATGGCATTGAACACAATGTTTTTTCCGCTTGGTCCGCGGAGAACATTCCAGGCGTGGCCAACATTTTCGTTGCCTTTAACGGCTGTTCCGTCGATCATCACCGGAATGCCGGCACTGCGGTAGACGGCTGTTCCGACGGCGCTGTAGTTGTTGCACTGTCCCAAGGGTAGTTTTACGGCAATCCGTGGGTCGAGCACGGGAACGTTAAGGTTGTAATCGGTAATCGCAGGTTTGTACTTGGCCTGCATGTAGCGGTACATAAAATCGGCGGCAAAATACGCCGAATTAGCCTGCATGTCGCATTCGGCGATATGTTTCAGGTGGCGTTCGTTGACATAGTCGAACATCTAGCGCCATTCTTGCAGAGGCTGAAACTCGTATGCCTTGTAGGGCAGCAGATATTCGCAGAATTCATCGAAAGTCAGATGCCGGACCCATTGCCCCTGACGCCACTGGCGGAATGCTGTGTCGATGTTGTCGATCAGGAAACCGGCTGTGACTACGGTTGCATCTTCAACTATCTTTAGTTTGCTGAAATCCAATCGCGAAGCAAACGCATTAATAGAATCGCACACCGTACGGGGCGGAAGCCCAGCCATGGTTTCTAAAATCGAATCTACGGTCGAGTAATAATATGGCAGAACCTCATTGTCGGCATACGAATAGTGTCCCGGCATATTGGCAATCAGAAATTCGGCTGCGGCCAGTTTCTCTTCATCACCGCTGTTGCGATAGTGTTTAATAACTTTAATAAGCTCTTTGCTGTTATTGCCGGCAATTGAAAGTGTCTTTTCTATTGATGCATTATCAGATTGTGTGCAACTGCAACAAAATAAGAAAACCGAAAAGAAAATTGTTAGTGTTTGGCCTGGAATTTTCATAATTTTGATTTTTTTACAAGACTAAAAAATATTTTGATTTTTGTTTGGTTATTAGAAATGTTTTTGGCTTATTTGCAATCAGAAAAACAAAATCAAACTTAAGACACAATCAGATTATGCGCGGAAACAAGAACATAAGTATGAAACGATTTTTATTCTGCGTTATCCTGAGTAAGTTGGTAATGCCAACTTACTCTCAGAATAACACAGAAATTACAGATACGCTCAAAAAGGAGTTAAAAGAGGTAGTTGTTGAGGGGAACAGGTTTGTTACTACCCCCAACAAAATAATGATTTTTGCCAATTCTATGGTTAAAAAACATTCTTATGATGGTTATTCTGCACTTTCCAATTTAAATGTTCCGGGATTGAAGGTTAGCGAGATTGATAGAAAAGTGTCGTCGAACGGTCAGGGCGTTTTGTTGTGTATCAACGGAGTGGAAGCTACTCAGAATGAAATTAAGGCCCTTAATCCTAAAGATATAAAGCGTATTGATTACTATACGGGGTTTGATCCGCGGCATCCCGGAGTAGAGCGTGTGATTGATTTTATAATGAAAATCCGCGATTATGGAGGTGCGGTTATGGTCGGTGCCGATCAAAATCTGAATGTGGAAACAGGAAATGACGTTGTAGACTGGAAAGTGTACAAAAAGAATGCTGAATTCGGATTGAATGTGTGGTTTAATCATCTTCACAACAACCCCGATATCGGCACGAACTCAGAGCGGAAGATGATTTTTTCAGACCGAGAGATTACCCGCATATCAAAGTCTTTGCCGCTGTCGAACCATACGAATGATGTGAATTTCACGTTCACTTATCTGCAGCGCTTTAAGAAAGGTGTTTTAAAATCGTCGGTCGAATACAATCAGCGTCACGCATCGAACAATGCGGCGGCAAAAGAGTCGTATCTTGAAATGTCCCAATTGGATTCGGAGTCAAAAACTGATTATCATATCGACAACTCAGTTCCGTCGGCTTCTGTAATGTATGACTACTTTTTAAAGAAAGGATATTTGCGTGTTGAAATGAGTGGAAGCTACTATTCGGCAGACTCTCATAGAAATTATTCTGCATTGCAGACTATTAGTTCATCGACTAATAGCAAGGGGTATAAATTGCTGCCCAAAATCATGATTTCGATACCAATCGGCAATATTTTTTCACCTTATGCATTTATTCATTATTTTTACTCTAAAAGGAGTCAGGATTATGCGGAAAATAATCAGAAGAGTGAAGAGGACTATAGTTTACAGGCGTCTGTTTTTGGAGTCGGTTCCAATATTAAACTTCATAAAAATTTCAACCTGACCCTTTTGCTGCAAAATATGATTCAGAAGGAGAATACGGGAGTAAATAGTAATAAATATTACAGTTTTGTTCCAAATATTGAGTTTAATTATAATATTCCCAATTACGGGCAGCTTGGAGGAATGGTGGGCTACTCCAGTATATTGCCCACCTATGGCATGTCTACTATGATAGAAAAGAAAAAGGATGAGTTTTTGTATGTTGTGGGTAATTCAAAACTGAAGCAGCAGAATGAGGTGAATGCCGTGGTGTCATACACTTATCCGAAAAAATGGGGATGGATGCAGGTTTA
The DNA here is from genome assembly GCA_964421745.1 of uncultured Muribaculum sp. Taxonomy (GTDB): domain Bacteria; phylum Bacteroidota; class Bacteroidia; order Bacteroidales; family Muribaculaceae; genus Muribaculum. The sequence goes on from CAYQYL010000046.1 coordinate 4,601, forward strand.
TTCCGATTATTCTAATATAAGCAATGCGGTATATAAGAATTATGAGCAAGACGAGAGTCGCAATGCATATATTCAATCATATAAGAACGGGAAAAGGTTTGAGCGGTTTAAGCTAAATTATGGCATTGAGTACTACGCAGTTCCGAATCTGCTATCGCTTTCTGCCGGAATTACATATACTCATACCAGTTCATACACCGACAATTTACAGAAGATGGATCGATTAAGATTTTTGATTCGTACAGCCTTATATTATAAAAACTTTTCTGCAAAATTGTCATTCGGCCCGAATACCAAAAATTTGACACAAGATGGAGCTATTGTAAAGAACCCGAAGAGTTTGAGTCTGACAGCAGGCTACAATTATAAATCGTTGTCATGTAGCTTTTTTGCACGGAATCCGTTTATGAAATCTTATCAGGAGGTGATTCTGCGGCAGAAAGGGTATTCGAATGTAAAACAATCGTATAATCCTAAATTGGCTTACGATTATTTTGCAATACGTATCAATTACCGTTTCTCTTACGGCAAACCTCATAATTTCCAAAAATTCAATGTTTCGTCTGAAGCAAAGGATTATCAGCCCGATTAAAGTTATGTCTTATGGATTTATTCAAGGATTTAGAAATTAAAAAGTTTCATAGTTCCTATAGTGAAGATTGCTATATTGTGGTTTCGAATGAGCTTGGATATTCAAGGTTATGCGATATTGCAGCCTGTATTCTGCGAATGTGGATTGTAGCGAAATCTTCGTAATGTTGTGTTTTTTACTTGAATGATTTATTTTTGCATAAAACTTTATTATAAATTTAAGACCTTGCAAGTGCTATGGATTATGTAAATTTGTCAGATGATCCAGATTGGGGACATAAACCGGAAGATGATGATTTTGTTTTTGACGATTCGGATATGAGATATATGGATGATACTATCATATCGCTCATCGAACGGACTAACAGGAATATCGCTTATGATAAACATTTCGAACGTGGCTATAATTACTACGAAAGCAAATTCTATAGGGAGGCTTTAGACGAATTCCTGGCAGGGCATAAAGAAACGGGCTGTCCGAAGTGCTCAACGATGGTGGGAATCATTATAGCCGATAAATTATGGAACGATTCGAAAAGTATCGTCCCTTCATATATAATTTCCTCCATTGGTGATAATCCGGTTCCATATTTGCAAAAAGGTATGTCAGCTAATCTTCCGGAGGCAATGGTTGCACTCGCTATGGTTTATGCTAAGCCAGGGAGGTATCAGAATGAAAATAAAGTTTCGGCTCTAATGGAAAAGGCTGCCAAATTAGGACACCCGTTGGCTATAAAGGCTCTGGAGGAATATCGTAAGTCCAGACCCGGCATTTTTAAGAGTCTCAAGTTTGGATTTTCTAAAGCTACACTTGAATCGATATCAGAAATTATTTGCGATAGCGCCGGGGGTATTGTAGAAAACACTCTCAAAAGATTGTTTTTCAGATAATGACTTGAATCATTAAGAAAAATGTTTGCAAAAAACAAATGTTTGTTGTAATTTTGCAGTCGCTTTATGCGCCGCCGCGTCGGTCGGATGTCCGTCAGGGTGTCGGCTCAGAAATGTAACAAAAAGAAAATAAGAAACATAATACTGCAATGAAAAGAACATTTCAACCCTCAAACCGCAAGAGAGTGAACAAACACGGTTTTCGTGAACGCATGTCTACTGCTAACGGACGTAAAGTGCTGGCCCGTCGTCGTGCAAAAGGCCGTTATTCGCTCACAGTCAGCGACGGTATCGCTTCGAAATAATCGACAGCTTGACAAATTTTTAGCACCGTGCCCGGCGGCGCGGTGACTTATACCGGGGCGGCGCATCAGATTGCGTCGCCCCGGCCATTTCGGAACAATCATATTATTAGTTTTTTGAAATGAAGCTTATTGCTGACAGCGGTAGCACCAAAGTGGAATGGTGTGTTACCGACGGCGCAAATGTTGTGCGTCAGTTGTTTACTTCCGGATTCAATGCGCTGATGCTCACCGAGGAGGAGATTTCGCAATACCTCGACGATGAACTGGTGAGCCAGTTGGGCGACGATTGCCGCAATATAACAGAAGTGTATTTCTATGGTGCAGGCTGCGTCGACGAGGATGTTTGCCGCATTATGCGCCGCGCTCTGCGCAACAATCTGCCAGAAGCCACACACATCGAAGCCAATTCCGACCTGCTGGGGGCCGCACGCGCCCTGTTTGGCCGAAACGAGGGCATTGCATGTATTCTGGGGACAGGCGCAAACTCCGGCTACTACAACGGCTCGGTGATCCGCGACCATGTGAGTCCGCTCGGCTACATACTTGGCGATGAAGGCAGCGGAGCCGTTCTTGGTCGTCATCTGATTGGCGATGTGCTCAAACATCAGTTGCCACGTGAGTTGTGTGAGCGTTTCCTTGACGAATATAATCTTGAGTCGGCAGCAATTCTGCGTCGCGTCTACAAGGAGCCGATGCCGAATCGTTTTCTGGCCTCGGTCACTCCATTCCTCCTGAAAAATATCGAAGAACCGGCAATACACCGTCTGGTGCTTAACGAATTCAAATCGTTCTTCGTCCGCAATGTAGCGCAGTACGATCGTTACCGCCAGTTGCCCGTCAGCTTCGTGGGCTCGATAGCGTTCCACTACCGCCCGGTTTTGCAGGAAGCAGCCGACGCACTCGATGCAACGATTTCCACCGTGCTTAAATCGCCTATGGAAGGGCTTGTTGTCTATCATTCTGAAAATTAAACAAGCTCTATACTGTGGCTGAAACAGAACTCATTCTGGTGAACATCTCCGGGTCGGACCGTCCCGGTGTGACGTCGGCGCTGACCGAGGTACTTGCACGCTACGACGCCTCGATTCTCGACATAGGCCAGGCCGACATCCACCACACCCTCTCGCTCGGTCTGCTGTTCAAAACCGATGCTTCCCGTTCGGGTAACATAATGAAAGAATTGCTGTTCAAGGCATCGGAGCTGAATGTGCAGATTAAGTTCTCGCCCATTACGCCCGACGACTATGAGCAGTGGGTGAAACGCCAGGGCAAAAACCGATGGATTGTCACCATACTTGGACGTAGGCTAACCGCGCGTCAGATTGCTGCCGTCACAAATATCATTGCAGCTCAGAATCTGAATATTGATTCAATTCAGCGATTGACCGGTCGTGCTCCGCTCGACGAGGATGCTGAGCTCCGGACCAAAGCATGTGTTGAATTCTCCGTGCGTGGCAATCCCGTCGATCTCAACGGAATGCATGCGCAGTTCATGCACCTGTCGGCGTCGGAGGACTTCGATATCTCGCTACAGGAGGACACGATGTATCGTCGTTGTCGCCGCTTGGTATGTTTCGATATGGATTCGACGCTTATCGAAACCGAGGTTATCGACGAGCTTGCCATTCGTGCCGGTGTCGGCGACAAGGTGAAAGAAATCACAGCCCGTGCCATGCGAGGCGAAATCGATTTCGACGAAAGTTTCCGCGAGCGGGTGGCATTGCTCCGTGGACTCGATGAGTCAGTTATGCGCGAGATTGCCGAGAATCTGCCGGTCACCGAAGGAGTCGACCGTATGATGAGCGTGCTAAAACGAGCCGGATTCAAAACCGCCATTCTTTCCGGTGGATTTACCTATTTTGGCAACTATCTGAAAAACAGGTTCGGCTTCGACTATGTGTATGCCAACGAGCTGGAGATTGTCGATGGACGTCTGACCGGACGTCATCTTGGAGAAATTATTAACGGTCGGCGCAAGGCTGAGCTGCTCCGCCTGCTTGCACAGGTTGAGAACATAAACATAGCTCAGACCATTGCAGTAGGCGACGGAGCCAACGATTTGCCAATGCTTAATACGGCCGGATTGGGCATCGCTTTCCATGCAAAACCAAAGGTAAAAGCAACTGCCGGACAAAGTATCTCAACAATTGGACTTGATGGAGTGTTATATTTTATAGGATTTAAAGACTCTTTCATTTCTGATGGATCAAACACGTTCAACTATTAATCGCGGCTCTCGTTTCAACAGCCGTATTTGTGAGAAATTTGTAGCGCTCACCGCTCTTTTTTGTGTGGCTTTAATGGCTAACGCGCAGCAGTCGGTTGGTTTAGTGCTTAGTGGCGGAGGCGCAAAGGGAATTGCGCACATAGGCGTTATTCAGGCTTTGGAAGACAACGACATACCGATCGATTACGTGACCGGAACATCGATGGGCGCTATTGTCGGTGGTCTGTATGCATGCGGCTACACCCCGGCCCGCATGGTAGAGCTGATTGAATCGAAAGGCTTTCATTACTGGTCGACCGGAGTAATCGACCCCGACTACGTGTATCTTTACGAAAAATCAGATCCGGTTCCGCGCATGGCTTCGCTGAATATCGATCTGGGTAAAAAGCAGGGTGGAAAGTCGGTGCTTCCGTCGAGTCTGATCAGCCCGCTGCCCATGAATTTCGCTTTCATGGAATTGTTCTCGGCTCACACTGCACAATGCGGAGGCGACTTCAACAAACTGTTCGTCCCATTCCGGTGTGTCACTTCCGATGTCTATCATAAACACAAAATTGTTTGTTCGAAAGGTTCGGTCGGCGATGCAATACGTGCATCGATGACATTTCCGCTTGTTTTCGAACCAATCGAACTCGACTCTGTTCTGGTTTATGACGGCGGTATCTACGACAACTTCCCTGTCGATGTGATGCGTTCCGATTTTGCCCCCGATATTATGATCGGTGTCGATGTCAGCGCCCCCGACAAGAAACCGCAGCGTAATAATGTGCTTCAGCAGGTCGAAGACATGATTATCCAGAACAATGATTATTCTCTTCCGGCCGACGAAGGCATAAAAATCCGGGTTCCAGTTCAACAATATGGGATACTTGACTTTGACCAATGTGCTGAAATCTATGCCATAGGCTACAACACGGCAATGGAAATGATGGATTCCATCAAGAGCCGCATCGTTTCGCGCACACCGGCCAAAGCACGGCAATTGCGCCGGGCTGTGTTCAACAGCACCGAGCCGTATGTAACTTTCGACACGGTGACCGTCACCGGCGCCGCGCCGCGTCAAAACGATTATTTACGCTATCTTTTCACTCGCGGTGACCGCGACACTCTAAGCATGGATCAGGCCAAGGATGCCTATTACCGTGCGATAACATCGGGTCGCCTCCGCAATCTTGTGCCGAGGGCTGAGTGGAACCAAAGCGACTCCACATTCAGTCTGGCATTGCGCGCCGATGTCAAAAACCGTTTTAATCTCGGCTTCGGAGGCTATTTGAGTTCAAGTGCCAATTCGATGATGTTCGCCTCGCTGGGATATCATACATTGAATTTCAATTCGTTCTCGGCTGAAGTCGACGGCTGGGTAGGGCAGAGCTATATGGCCGCTATGGCTCGCACCCGAATAACATTCCCGACAGCAATGCCATCCTATCTTCAACTGCACGCCGTTGTGTCGCGTCAAAAATCCTACGACCGTACACCCATGTTCTACGATGACCGAACCACAATGTTGAACGCATCCGAGATTTACGGCCGACTCACATTTGGCCTGGCTCTGGGACGCAACGGTAAAGCCGAAATTTCAGCCGGTGCGGCTCAGCTCACCAACCGTGTCTACAACGGGTTTTGGATTGAAGGACTTGAGCGCGACAAACTCTCTCTCGATCTCGGACAGGTGCGCATGTTGTATGAGTTCTCGAATTTAAATGATTTGTCATACCCTACATCCGGAGCCGGACTAAAGGTACAAATTCAGGGATTGCTCGGAAAGTCGCATTACTATCCGGGTGGAGAGAATCAGTTTGAGGAGCATCAGTCGGGACGAAAATGGATAATTGCATCGGTTAATGCCCGAAAATACTGGAATCTTACAAGTAATTTCAGCCTTGGAGCCCAGTTTACAACCCAGGCTTCAACTCAAAAATTATTCCCCACTTATGGGGCAACCGAATCGATGCTTCCAGCCTTTTATCCTACAAATTCCACATACTGCGTTTTTAATCCTCATCTGCGCGCACCGCAGTTTTCTACAATATCATTGCTGCCTGTCTGGATGCCTGCGCAGATGTTCCAGTTGCGTGGCGAGCTGCATTTCTTCCAGCCATGGCGCACTGTGAAACCTGTTATGACCGGTATACCTGACACCCCTGTAGGAAACCGTTATGGCAAGTGGTTTTCAACTCGCTCCTACATTGCCCAGATCGAGGCTGTATATAATCTTCCGTTTGCACAGTTGTCAGCCTACGCGAACTATATAACAGCTACTGGAACCAAATGGAATTTCGGCGTGTCTTTCGGCCTGTTTTTCATGGCTCCGCGTTTCTTGTAAAGCAAAATTTGTTGTAACTTTGCCGCATGATGAAAAATTTTTCTTCATTTGCGGCAATGTTGCTGTTTGCATTTCTCGTTGCCGGTGCGCAGACCCGGCTGACTCCGCTGTCCGAATCGGACGGCGACGATGCGGCGTCGGCAACTGTTGCTGATCTTCCTCAATCCAAACCGGTAAAAAAATCCGATATCGACACGGAATCAAAATCCTACGCATGGGAATTGATTCAACCTCTCGGGCTGCACAGGCCGGCCACTATCGATACTCTTTTTCAGAACTACGCACAACGCTTCGTTCCCTCAATGGTGACGCCCGCTTATGCCACGACCGGCAATTACGGTGCTCCGGGGCGCACACTGATCTATTCTGAGTTGCAACCGATGAGCGAGTTTTTTATGGCCGATGCCGTGCGTAACTGGATTCCCCAAGGCAATCAGCATAAGTTCTACAACACACGTGTGCCGATGACTCTATTGTCCTACAACACCGGTGGCACAAAAGAGAATTCTATCGATCGATTGCATGGCATATTCTCAGGCAACCTAAATCGTCGCGCACAAATCGGAGCCCTGATCGATTATATCTACTCCAAAGGTTGCTATGATTACCAGGCGCTTAAAGGGCTCAACTGGGGGCTCTCAGGTTCATATATGGGCGACCGGTATGAATTCCAGGGATTCTTCAACCACTGGAACCGTCTTGGTAAAGACAACGGCGGTATAACCGACGATCTGTACATAACAGACCCTGCCGAATTGCAGGGTGGCCAGAATACGATTGAGCCAAAAGCAATTCCGACAAACTTGACGGGCGCGCACAACCGAATCAAAGGTCAGCAATTATATCTCAATAACACCTATAAGGTTGGCTTCTGGCGCGAAACAGAAATAGACGATACCACTGTGCAGCGCGACTACATTCCCGTAATGCGTTTCGCATGGACTCTCGACTACAATGACAACGAACGTTTGTTCCACGACGATGTAAAGTCCGATAACGACTTCTGGAAAAACACTTACCTCTGGCTCGACGGAAGCAACGACAAGACAACATATTGGTCGCTTGCCAATACGTTTGGTGTAGAGCTGCTTGAAGAATTCAACAAGTTTGCCAAATTCGGTTTGTCGGCATTCATAACCCACAAAGTTCGTTCCTACAAGCAGGCTGTCGACACACTCGACCGTATGGAAGTGATTCCGGAAACCTTAACTCCCTATCCCTATAGCTCTAAAGTAGCACCTTCCGCCACTCAGAATTTGCTTTACGTCGGCGGTCAGCTGACAAAGCAACGCGGCAGTGTGCTCACCTACGAGGCAACGGCGCGCTTCGGCCTAATAGGGCCTGTCGTGGGCGACATCGATCTTGATGGCCGCCTGTCGACACGATTTCCGCTCTTCGGCGACTCTGTCCGTATATCAGCCTATGGCCGTTTTTCCAACACCGAGGCACCATACCTGATGAACAACTTTGTGTCGAACCATTTTATATGGAAAAATGATTTTGGCAAAACCCGTCGGCTTGCACTTGGCGGTGAACTCAAGCTGAACCGTACAGGCACCTACGTCCACGCAGGGGTCGAGAATATCCAGAATCTGATCTATTTCGGCCCCGACTGTCTTCCGGTGCAAAGTTCCGGATCTGTACAGGTTGTTCATGCAACCGCCCGCCAGACATTCCACTTCGGACCCGTCGTGTGGGAAAACCGCGTCACCTATCAGACGTCAACCGACCAGGCTGTTATCCCGATGCCGAAGTTGGTTGTCTACTCCAATCTGTCGTTCAATTTCCGGGTTGCAAAGGTGCTCTCTGTTCAGTTGGGCGTCGACTGCGATTACTACACAAAATACAAGTCAATCGACTATCAGCCTGCAACAATGGGATTCTATAATCAGAATCAGATTGAGTGCGGCAACTATCCGCTCATGAACGTGTTTGCCAATATGAAACTGAGCAAAGTCCGTTTCTATGTCATGCTCTCTCATGTCAATCAAGGTCTGACAGGCTACGATTATTTCTCTATGCCCCATTACCCGATCAACCCCCGCATGTTCCAGATGGGATTGTCGGTCGACTTTAAAAACTAATAACCTCAAGTGCCATGATGATCACACTCCCTCCGGCGCGTACGCGCACATTCATCTATTTGGTCGCGCTTGCGATAGTAGTGCTCGCTATGGCCTTTCTCAAGCGTTGTTCTAACGAAAATCGAGGTATGACACCGACCTATTCTGCAAGCGACACGCTTGATGTGGCAATAGAGTATTCGCCGATGTCGTTCTACACCTATGCCGACACTCTGGGTGGGTTCAACTACGATTTACTCAACTATATAGCTCGCAAGCATGCTCTTGCGCTACGTTTTCATCCGGTCACATCACTATCCCAGTCAATGAATGCGTTGGCTGCCGGCAAGTACGATTTGCTTGTGGCTGATATTCCAGTGACAGCTGAATACCGTCGGCGTTTCAAATTTCTCGAACCTGTAATTCTCGACAGGCAGGTGCTCGTACAGTTGCGTGATTCCGTAACCGGCAAACCGAGAATTACTAAACAACTCGATTTGGCAGGCGACACGGTTTGGGTAATTGCCGGCTCATCTGTAGCCGGACGCATCGAAAATCTTTCCGAGGAGATTGGCGACACTATTCATGTGTTGGCCGATTCTGTCTATGGAGCAGAACAGTTGTTCTTGCTCACAGCCCTCGGACAGATTAAGCAGGCCGTTGTCAGCGAGCGTGTGGCTCGCCAGATGTTGCCCGATTATCCGCGGGTCGATGCCTCGGTGTCAATTTCGTTTAACCAGTTCCAGTCGTGGATTGCCGGATCGCGCCAACCCTGGGTTGCCGATTCGCTGAATCGCTGGATCAAGGAGGTAAAGACAGAACCAATCTATAATCAACTAAACAACAGATATCTGAATCGTAAATGAAACTAATGTGTAAAGTGTTTGCAGTGCTGATTCTTTCGGCGTTGTTTGCTCCCAACTGTTTGTTTGCGGCCAATAAGGCAGCTGAAATTTCTCTTGTTCCGAATCCCAAACATTGTGTTGCCGACGGAAACATAGTTAAACTCGACGTGAAAAAACTGAATGTGTCAGTCAACGATTCGTCATTGTTGCCGGCAGCCGGATATCTTGTCGAGTGTCTGTCGGCCTTTGGTCAGGCGGGTATTACTGATGCTCCAGGAGCTCCAATTGAACTATGTCTTGTGTCGCCTGACTCCCTGCTGGATGTCAAAGGCGCCTATCGCCTAAACGTTGCAAACGGGAAAATCGTCATTACAGCAGCAGGCTATAATGGCATTACCAACGGAATTGCCACTCTTCGTCAGTTGCTTCCTCCGGCCGATGCCGGATCCAAAAAAGCGGTTGTTATCCCTGCGGTGGAAATTGCAGATGCGCCCGACTACTGGTGGCGTGGAATGCATCTCGATTCGTCGCGTCATTTATGGACAATACCCGAAATCGAGCAGTACCTCGATTTAATGGCACTCTATAAAATGTCGGTTTTTCATTGGCATCTGATCGATGATCAAGGCTGGCGCGTGCAAGTCGACCGCTATCCCGATCTGACCGAGAAAGGCGCTTGGCGTGTGTTCAATTCAATGGACTCGGCTTGCGATAATCTCGCTGCAAAAGAAGCCTCTATGCGTATTCCGCGCGACCGTATGCGTCCAGGCGAAAACGGTGACTCTGTCTATGGCGGTTTCTACACAAAAGAGCAGCTTCGCCATATTGTCGACTTTGCAGCCCGGCGTGGCATAGAGGTTGTCCCTGAGTTCGATGTTCCGGGTCATAGCACCATACTTACTGTCGTCCACCCCGAAGTGTCGTGCGACGGACAGCCCAGCTCGTCGGTATGCCCAGGCAAAGATGCTACGCTCGAATTGTGCAAGAACGTCTATAAAGAAATATTCGACATATTTCCCTCAAAGTATATCCACATGGGCGGCGATGAGGTTGACAAAACACGTTGGAAGGCTTGTCCCGACTGTGCTCGTCGAATGGCTGAGAACGAACTCGAATCGGCCGATGAACTTCAGGCCTGGTTTGTGCGCCAGATGGAACTCTTTTTCCGCAATAATGGCCGCACTCTCATCGGTTGGGACGAAATCACGAATGACGGACTCGGATCGGAAACTGCAATTATGTGGTGGACCGCTCCCAAGCCCGAAGTCGTTGCCGAAGCAACGCGACTGGGAAAACATGTCACCTGCACACCCACATCGTGCCTATACTTCGACTATCCTCAAACCGACGCTGAAGTGGATAAAATTCTCACTCTCGATCCACGTGCCGATCTGTCACCACGACAGCAGAAACTCGTCAACGGTTTGCAAGGAAACGTGTGGACGGAATACATACCCACTACCACACGCATTCAGACTCAGATTTTCCCACGCATGATCGCACTCGCTGAATCGGCATGGAATGGAGCCCCGGCACAAAGAATCTCTGTTGAGGAATTCTGGAATAGGATTCCTGCCCACCTTCGTCGTTTCGACTCAATGGGAGTTGCATATCGCCATCCCGATTGTCTGAAACATAATGACGAAAAATAATACATTCCCGCTTGCTAATTCAACTGCCGCAGATTAATTTTGCACCGTAATCGAACTACTGAAACTAAATAGCCAGTCAGAATGCATTTCAACAGTCATAACATATGGATGTCCACACGCGACTATGTCTTTATCGTTTTCGGATTGTGTCTATATGCTTTCGGGTTTACGGCGTTCGTCCTTCCCGAGAAAATAGTCATAGGCGGTCTGGTAGGTATCGGTTCGCTCGTCTACTTCCTGACCGGTATTAATGTGGCTATTACATCATACGGGCTCAATCTGTTTCTGTTGGCTATTGCCTATCGGATAGTAGGTCCGCAATTCGTGATACGCACTATCTTCGGAGCAACCATTCTTAACGGTCTGATCGGTATAATGCAGCCGATGTTCCCCGAGCCGCTGATCATGCAGCAGACGTTCATGAACATTATCATCGGCGCAATAATGTGTGGTGTCGGCATTGGAATAGTGTTCACGCACAATGGTTCTTCAGGGGGAACCGACATTGTAGCCGCAATGGTGTCGAAACACACAAATGTGTCAATTGGACGCACGATGATATATGTCGACTTCCTCATTGTTTCCTCCAGCTACCTTATATTCCACAGCATCGATAACATTGTTTACGGTCTGGTTGTAACGTTTCTGGCCTCGTTCATGGCCGATCAGGTTATCAACACCAACCGCCGCGCAGTCCAGTTCACAATAATTTCAAAACATTGGGAAGCAATCGCCAATGCAATAAACAACGAGGCTCACCGAGGTTGTACTGTGCTCAATGGAATGGGGTGGTACTCCCACCAGGATGTGAAAGTGCTCCTTGTCATGTGTCGAAAAATTGAATCGGTAACAATTTTCCGCATCGTCAAATCGGTCGACAATGATGCCTTCATCACCCAGGCCAATGTTAACGGTGTCTACGGGCAAGGCTTCGACATGGTGAAGCTCAAACTTAAAAGCGAACACGACCACCATGCCGACGATCCGACACTCGAACAGAAGTATGCCGGAAAACAACCCTGATCATGCAGCCGGTTGCCTGTGTCTGTAAACATCAAAAACGGTTGGCAGCCGACATGATTCGACATGAAAAAATATTTTGTCAATCAGTTGCTTTTCTCGAAGAGAATTGGTAATTTTGTGGGCATTTTTCCGCACAGGCTCAGACAAGTGTGCACAGCCCTCTGGGGTAGAGTGAACCGCCTGACGGAGTTTAATCCTGTAATTCAATAAATTAACAGATGTACGCAATCGTAGAAATTCAAGGACAGCAGTTTAAGGCAGAAGCCGGTAAGTTCTTGTATGTTC
>CAYQYL010000047.1:0-16698 GCA_964421745.1 uncultured Muribaculum sp.
ATCTTGGCAGGCATCATTAACATTGAATAAGACGTGGAAAAACTGGACTTTTTCTATCTTTGCAAACGACATTTTTAACACATGGCGACAGAGATTTGAAACCCTAACAAATACCGTAGCATATTCTTCGGATGTCAAAGGAGCATCACGTAATATGTCTTTAAGTATACGCTATTCGCTGAACTCAGCAAAAGGTAAATATAAGGGTAAAGTGTCCCGTCAAGATGAGATAGATAGACTTTAATAGAACCAGTTTTATCATATTAAGAATTAAGCTCCCGACAGTAATGTCGGGAGCTTCGTTTTTCTGTTAATGCTTAAACTATTTTCTAACGAGAATGCAATAGTACCCAATTTACTATCCGTAAGCATTCCTGCCACTGCAAGTTCATCCAATAATCGCCTACTTATGTGGCCAATTATGATGAACGGCGTTGTTTGTTGTTAGCGGAGCCAGCGTAGGAGATCGCGGAATGAGGCTTTGTGACCGTACATGAGGATTCCGCGGCGATAGATGCGCGACGCAAGCCACACAAGCAGTGAAGCTGTGGCGTAGAGCAACAACAGGCTAAGCGAGATTTCCCATGCGGGAACGTCGTAGGGCAACCGAACCATCATCACTATCGGCGAGGTGAACGGGATATAGGAGCACACAACGCCAAGTGTGGAATCGGGATTCTCCATGCATGATTCGCCTATGACAAGCGCCAGCACGATAATCATCATCACCGGTGTCATGAACTGACTTGCATCGCTCTGCTGATCGACTGCTGAACCGAAACCGGCAAACAGTGCTGCATAAAGCAGATAGCCTCCGATGAAATAAAGCACAAACACTCCGAGTATCTGCACCCAGTCGACAGCCATGAGTGCCTGGAGGATCTCAGCAAATTCACCGGACGGTGAAGCAACTGCCGCAGTCGCGCCGGCCATCATGTCGGAAGGTGGTGCGGCGGCGATGCCTGCCAGGCTGATACCGAACAGCCCCACGCCGAGTATCACTGCCCATATCAGAATCTGCGTCAGGCCGACAAGTCCGATACCCAGCACTTTGCCGAACATGAGTTCCATCGGGCGGCATGAACTGACAATAACTTCAACAATGCGGTTTGTTTTGTCTTCGACCACGCTCGACATTATCATGGCACCGTACATGAGCACAAACATGTATGTCAGGAACGACAGACCTATGCCGACAGCCATTGCAATCTCTGTCGAAGAAGTCTTTTCCTGATCGTCGTCGCCCCAGGTGTAACCCTTTACACTGACTTCCACACGAGAGTCAGCGACAATTTTGTCGAGTTCGGGAATATTATAGGATGCAATCTTGGCATCTGACAATGCTTTGTCGAGGTCGTCTGCAAGCAGACGTGTCAGCGAGTGGTTCACAGTTTTTTCGGAGAACACAGATATCTGAGCTGACTGCTCCACATTGGCAGGGATGACCACAATGGCATACAGACCGGTGGTGTCGGAGCGGAACTTGTCGCGCAACTCTGAGTTGGTTGGCGCTACGTCTGGCATCAGTTTGAAAGTGTACTCATCGTTATCGAGGATGTCTTTGCCAAACCGGCCTGTTTCGTCGACAATGGCTACGGTGCGCATTTCCGTCGAACTGAGTTCGGCCAACAAAGCTGGCACTACAGCCAGCCCAATCATCAGCAAAGGCACAAGCAGTGTGCTGACAATGAACGATTTTTTTGCTACAATCGATGCGTATTCACGCTGTATGATGAGAAATAACCTGTTCTTATCCATTTTGTGCAGGGCTTGTTACAGTTTCTATAAAGATTTCATGCATAGTGGGCAGAATTTCGGAAAATCCTGTCAGTGAATAGTGGTCGTTGAGATAGCTGACAACGTTGCGGAACTCAGCACCCGGCACAAGGCGGACAAGGGCATGACTTCCGCGAACAGGGTCGCTTTCAATGCTATCGATGGTGTAAAGATCAGGAGCCGGAGCAAGAACAGGGTCGGCAACGGATATACTGTATATGTGCTTCTTATGCTTCTGGCGCACGGTGTGCACGTCGCCCTGCAACACAACGTTTGCTTTATTGATCAGAGTGATGTCGCGACAAACTTCTTCAACCGAGGCCATGTTGTGTGTTGAGAATAATATTGTTGCGCCCTGACGGTTGAGTTCGAGCATCTCCTGTTTGATCTGCTCGGCATTAACGGGATCGAATCCGGAAAATGGTTCATCGAAAACCAACAGTTTGGGGCGGTGGACAACAGTGCCTATAAACTGCACTTTCTGAGCCATACCTTTCGACAGAGCCTCGATTTTCTTGTCCTTCCATTCGTCGAGTCCCATGCGGTTAAGCCAGTCAATGCCGGCCTGACGGGCATCATGGCGCGACATACCTTTGAGTCGACCGAGGAAGACAATATGGTCGAGCACTTTCATTTTTTTGTACAGGCCACGTTCTTCGGGCATGTAGCCGATATGGCGCACAGAAGCAGCGTTGACGGGTTCGCCGTCGAGCAACACCTGTCCGGAGTCTTTGTCGATAATGTGGTTGAGAATACGTATCAGAGTCGACTTGCCTGCACCGTTTGGGCCGAGCAATCCATGAACAGCACCCTCCTCGACCGTAATGCTTACGCCGTCGAGCGCCGTATGGCCGTCGTAGCGCTTAACTACGTCGGTTATTTCTATTAAATTCTTCATAAAACAATCAGTTTTTTCTTAATACGAGCTGAGTCCAGTCGTTGTCGACACTATGGTCTTCGTAGCTCATTCCGAACTCACGGCCGCGAGCAACAATATCTATAGCGTCGGCCTTATAGAAACCACTCATAATCAGCAATCCTCCGGGCTTAATTACTCGCACGTAGGCTTCCATATCGGCTAAAATAATGTTTCGGTTAATGTTTGCCAGAAAATAGTCGGCCTCGGGCAAGGCAGCCAGAGCCGAAGCATCGCCAAGAATCACATTGATTTCTGAGTGATTATTTAGCGCAACGTTTTCAACGGCATTCACCTGTGCAAACTCGTCTATTTCGATAGCGTTAATCTGTGTAGCTCCACGCATAGCGGCCAGTATAGCAAGTATGCCCGTGCCGGTTCCCATGTCGATCACAGACTTGCCTTCGAGCGGCAGTTCGAGCAATCGTCGCAGCATGAGCGACGTAGTGAAATGGTGTCCCGTTCCGAAAGCCATTTTCGGGTCTATGACAATATCATAGTCGGCCTCCGGGACATCGGTGTGGAAAGTACTGTGAATCACACAGCGATCGCCTACAACAATCGGTTTGAAATAGTTCTTTTCCCATTCGGCGTTCCAGTCCTGCCCCTCAACGGTACGAACTTCGTAGGTAAATGTAACATCGTCGAGCGGGAAATCAGCAATTACATCGTTGAGTACATCATACGAAAAAAGTTCCTTACGGACGTATGCCGTCATACCCTCGGCATCGGGTACGAAACTCTCGTAGCTGCCTTCGTCGGCCAGCATAGCGGCCAAAATATCAGTAATAGTTTCGTTGCAGGGCACCGGAGTGACCCTTACTTCAACATAATCGTTCATAATTCACACAATAAAATGCACTGCTAAGTTACTGAAAACTTTTCAGAGGCTAAAGAATTTTGGAAATAAGAGCAGAAAGGGAGATCGGATAACAGAATTGTGACGTTATTTCGGTGAGCGTTCTTTGATAAGTCCAAGGCGATAAGCCTGAAGCAATTCGGTGAGTTCGGCTATCTGGGCAGCGAGTTCGCGGCCTTTGTCGGTGTCGCGCACGCGCATACGCATGGCTGAGAGTTCGACAACCTGAGTTGCGCCTACGATGTCAGTGCCGTTGTGAATCGCTTCTTCAGTTGATGTGAATGGTTCGTGCTGAACGAGCTGAAACCCGCGGCTGTGGTAGATTAGCGTGTAGCCGGCAATGCCTGTTTTGCGGTGGTAGGCTTTAGCGAAACCACCGTCGATAACAAGCAGTTTGCCATTGGCGCGGATTGGTTTTTCGCCTTTGTTGATGCGCACGGGCACATGGCCGTTAATAATATGGCGATGTTCACCTTCGACATTGAATGCATCGAGAATGTGTTCAATCACATCGGGGTTGTCGCGCAACAGGTAGTAGTGGCCTTTCTCTTCGCGATGAGTGGACGGGTCGGAAATAAAGTAGCGCTCGAATGTAGCCATTTTCGATTTGTCGAAGAGCGGCGAATCCGGGCCACACCAGAGATACCAGAAGTAGTCGATGGCGAAACTGCGCTCGTCGAGCGGGGTTTCGGAATTGAAGGCTGCGCGCATAGTCATGCCGATGTTGTGCATCAACTCGCGCCCCTTGAACGTTTTTTTCCCCACGGCTACGTCCTTTAAGGTTCCGTCGGCATTAAGCGGCATGGAAGCGTGGAAAAGGAGGTTGGAGTTGTAGACCCCATACATACAGCCGTGTGAGAGGAGGCATTGGATGTGTTTTTTGAGTTTGTCGCTGACACAGAACGAATGGTGGAGTTTGTCCATCAGGTCGGCCTCTTCAGGAGTGAGGGCATAGGGGTCGGCAGGGTTAAGTGTCGGGAAGTTACTGTCTTTCAACGGATATGTGTTGCCTTCGATTGTGATTGTTCCGGTTGCAGGGTCGATTCCACCGAGAAGTTTGCGGTCTGCCATTCCCCACTCCGGACGACGGTCGATCAAAGCAGCTTCGAGTTTGAACTGAATGATCGATATTGCCTTATGCATCCTGGCGAGCAGGCGAAGGTTTTTTTCGTCGGGGGCGTGCTCGGTGTCGATCACGTTCGGAATGAAATTTTCACATGGATCGTCGCCATATGTTTCCATGGCAAATGTGGCCAGCGGCACGAGGTTGATGCCATATCCGTCCTCAAGCGTAGCCATGTTGCAATAGCGGAGCGACAGTCGGAGCACATTGGCTATACATGCATCGTTCCCGGCCGAAGCGCCCATCCAGAGAGCGTCGTGGTTGCCCCACTGGATATCAAAATGGTCGTAGTCGCAGAGTGTGTCCATTATCAGGTGCGCACCCGGGCCACGGTCGAAAATGTCGCCGAGCACATGTAGCTGGTCGATACAAAGGCGCTGAATCACATGACATATGGCAACAACAAAGGCATCGGCCTGACCGGTCGATATGATTGTTTCGATGATGCGCTTGAAATAGGCCTCTTTATCGGGGTCGGAAGGAGCTTCGTGGAGCAGCTCTTCGATGATGTAAGAGAACTCCTTGGGGAGTGCCTTGCGCACCTTCGAACGCGTGTACTTCGACGATACGGACTGACACACCCCGATGAGGCGATGTAGCGTTACGGAATAGAAATCGTCCAGATCCGGTTCGTCGGCTTTGATATGTTCGAGTTTGCGTTCAGGGTAGTATATGAGTGTGCACAGGTCGCGCAATTCCTGCTCCCGCAGCGAAATACCGTATAGCTCCGTGACCTTACGCTTTATATTGCCCGATGCATTGCGCAGAATGTGGTCGAAAGCCTCGTTCTCGCCGTGCAGGTCGGCAACGAAGTGTTCCGTGCCTTTTGGAAGATTGAGAATAGCTTCAAGATTGATTATCTCCGTACTTGCTGAGCTTATGTTAGGGAAACTTTGCGACAACAGTTCGAGCACACGTCGGTCGCTTTCCAGTCTGGTTGTATCGATAGGTGACATAATCGGTTGTAGATTCTATGCAAAAGTACACAAAAATAATCATACGCCGACATATTTCGCTCCATTTAAGCGAAATGTTTGTTATATTTGTAGGACAAGATTCAGAACACGGAAACAGATGCAAAATACGAAATTGAAAAAGTGGATTATTGCAGGCGCGGCAGTTGTTATTCTGGCCGCTGCCGGCATAACCTTTGTCTGGAAATCGCTGACGGGCAAGACCTACGAGGGTACGAGCCCGGTGTGGGTCTACATTCCGCAGGGAAGTTCGGAACAGCAGGTTGCCGACTCACTGACAGCGTGTCTGGGCAAAGCCGGGGAAGCTGCTGTCAGGATATGGCGATTGTCGCGCACCGATTACGGACGTGCCCATGGAGCTTATAAATTTGAAAACGGAGCAACGTCCATGGATATCTACCGCACCGTTTCACGCGGACGTCAGACCCCTGTCAGGCTGACGTTTAACAATTTGCGCACACTGCCGCAACTGGCAGGGCGCGTGAGCTCGCAACTCGAAGCCGATTCGGCAGCGTTCATAATGGCTGCAGACTCGGTGCTTGGAGCCGAAGGGATCAAGGAGCCGGAGCGTATCGGAGCGTTCCTGCCCGACACCTACGAATTCTACTGGTCTGACTCACCGGCCAAAGTTGTTTCACGGCTGCACTCCTATCAGAAAGCGTTCTGGACACCGGAGCGTGTGGCCAAGGCCAAGGCGCTGGGCCTGACGCCGGCTCAAGTAACTACAATAGCGTCGATTGCAGAAGAGGAAACCAACAATGCAACCGAAAGAGCCGTTGTCGGCCGACTTTACATAAACCGTTTCCAGCGCGGTATGCGGCTTCAGGCCGACCCGACAGTGAAATTCGCAACAGGAAATTTTGCACTACGGCGAATCACAGCCAAGCATCTTGCCACAGAATCGCCCTACAACACCTACCGTACCGACGGACTTCCGCCCGGGCCGATACGAATGCCCGAGGGGAAGACAATCGATGCGATACTTAACTCAAAGCCGCACAATTATCTGTACATGTGCGCTAAAGAAGATATGTCGGGGCTACACAACTTCACAGCCTCGGCTCAACAACACATGAACAACGCCGCCCGCTACCGGGCAGCCCTAAACAAACGAGGAATACACTGATGCACAAGCCGAAAGATTCAAATGCAGTTGTGCTTCTGACCACCTATACATCGCAGTCGGAAGCATACGTGGTTAAAGAGATGCTGGAAGCCAACGGTATCGTTTGCGCCGTTAACGACGGCATCATGTCGTCGATCTACGGAGGCGTTGCGTTCCCGACACGGCTTTTTGTGCTACGCAGTCAACTGGAACAGGCCGAGCAGCTTTTGGCCGAACATAACGATTTGTAATTATTTGGATTATGAAGGACATCAACATAAATATCGAGGTCAAATCGGCCCAGGTCGGCGAGTTGTCGCCTATCGATCAGAAACTTGTAGGCCTTGCAAGTGAGGCAACCTACACATCGTATTCTCCCTACAGCCGTTTTTCGGTCGGGGCAGCTATATTGCTCGACAACGGAGAGATCGTCACGGGGTCGAATCAGGAAAATGCCGCTACCCCGTCGAGCCTCTGCGCCGAACGCACAGCGGCATATTATGCCCATGCGCGTTATCCGGACGCACGGTTTGTGGCAATCGCCATTGCAGCACGCGACACAGAGGGGAAACCACTCAGGGAACCTATTTCGCCTTGCGGAGCTTGCAGGCAGGCATTGCTCGAATATGAAACACTTGCAGGGCATAATGTGCGAGTAATTCTTGTGGGGACTGAGTTCTGCTACCTGTTGCCGTCGGTTGCATCGACGCTGCCGCTGTGTTTCACACATTTTGAGTGAGATAATGAACAATCCGGAGTTGAATAATACGGGTTGTAGACAGATGAACAGATGTAAATTTAGACAGAAGAACAGAAGGACAAAAGTACTAATGTAAGGTTTTGACAGAAGAACAAAAGGACAAAAGTAAGCTTTAGACTGAAGAGGCGATGTGTTTTTTTGAAAAACGAGCGAAAACTGGAATCGCGGGGGAAATCGGGCTGTAATTTTGCAGTAGATTTTCTAAGCGATTCTATTTATGAAAAACACAAAATTCACACTAAGCGCCGTTGCTCCCGATGCCGGCTGCGACAATGAAACAACTGTTATGAACATGCGTCCTAACCCGTTGAAAGGGTGTCTTGAGCCGGTAGGCAGCTATTCTGCGGTCACGACGGTAACGGGCAAGCCGCTGACGGCAATGGACTGGAATGGTAAAACTTTTATTCTCAGCTGGAGCAACGGACAGATATATGCTTCTGACGGACTGACAACAACGCAGATAAAGGCATCATCGGTGTGCCCGACGGTTGCAGTGGCGTTTGGCGACACTGTGGTGTTTATGGTGCCGGGGAGGGAACCTTTGCGATTGCGTCCGCGAGCCATTATGGGACTGACTGTCTGGGACGATGTTTCCGTATCGGCAGTGTTGCCCCGGGTGAGATTCGAATGCGTTCAGCGGCGACAGCTGTCGGCAACAACCGGTGATTTCACCCTTGAAGGGGAATATGCGCATTGGACAGGCCCGATGACCGACAACGACCGCAAAACAATTACCCGGCGAATTACAGACGCTTACACGCGTTTGGAAGCTGACGCACAAGCGGCCGGGCTGTCCGTGCAACCGACTTTGATGTGGTGGCGACTGATTGACGAATCGGGCCGATGTGTCTACAGCTCTGTGCCTGTGCTTATGTCAGCGTCGGGAGTTCAGCCTTCGGGAAGCACGGATATCAGAGTGGGGTTACAAGGGACGTGGTTTAAAAATGCAAAATCATCGGCCGTGTATGCCGATGCGTTTTTGCCAGGGGTTTGCATCGATCGTGCTTCGACACAACCATGGACAGTGGAGGTGATGATGACACCACCGCTCGACACTGTGTGCCACGACTGTAGCGTGGAGGCAGCCTACAGGTTCAATGGGGCTACGGCGACAGAAGCGTCGCTGTTGGTTGAAATGGCCCGCGTGATGAACCCGTTGCAGATGGTCGAGCTGGCATTAGACCGACTGGAGGCAGTGTCGGAGGTTGTGATGCGTTTACCGGCATCGTCGACAACCGACGGAGCGATGATTGTTGGCCGAAGCGACACAATGAGTGCGCGTAGCCGGCAGAAAAAACTGCTTGCGGCTCTTAGCCGGCCGTTGGCAGCGACCGAAGCAGATGTGTGGCAGTGTGTTGCTCCAAACTCATTCACAGCCGGAACGGGCGCCCTTGTTGGCGACATGGCACTTTGGGGCAATGTGACTCCGGTGCGTTGTCGACCAGCGCAAATCGACGCATTGTCGACAATGACAAGTTCCGCGTCGGCCTGGGCCGGAGGAGTGAGCGCTGAACTGACTTCGGGCGAGAAAATGTGTGACACAACTTCAGGACAGACCAATGCTCCGGTTCAACTGTCGGCACTCATAGCCTACCCTGCCGGACTTTGCAAAGCCCTGACTTTGCAGCTGTCAGACTCATCAATCGGAGGAAGACGCAGCAACCGGTTCACTCTTCACGCTACGGCATCGGGCCGATGGGCCGTTTATCTGGCCAAAGATCTTGCACCTATCGATCCGGCTCAATGGGATGCTGGAGAAACCGCCCTGCAGCCCGGCGACACAGGTTCACCGACCACGCAGCCGTCTACAGTAATGGCTGCTCCGGGTGGCAATCCGCTGGGAGTCGAATGCAGTATCAGCCTCGGTGACGGATGTGTGAAGGCTATCACCGGGGCGGCGCGTACGCAAAGCGCCTGGGACTTTGCCCGTCGACATCTGTATGCTTTCACAAGCCAGGGCATCTATTCGCTTGCTGTGAACTCGGCGCGCACACTATGCTCGGCTCACCTAATTTATCCCTGCGGAGTGGGATCGGCAGCGCAGGTTGCGGCAGCCGGCAACGGAGTTTACGCCGTCACTACGGCCGGGCAACTTATAAGGGTATCCGGTTCGACCGCACGCGAGATTATGCGTTATGGCAATTATTCGGCATTGGGTTGGAGCGCCGAGCATGGAGGCGAACTTTGGTGTGCACAAGCCGATGGCGGCGTAAGGCTACTGTGTGCGGGAAACAAGGTTGTGGAGATTACCGATCAGAACGTGAGTACGATGTTGTCGACTCGTGACGGCCGGCTATGGCTGGTAGGAACCGCGGGTGGTCTGACGCCTGTTTCATCGGCCGACCAGAGCGGATTCACCACTGTGGGGTGGCGCCGCCAGATTGAGCTACCAACAGAGCGGGCGTCAGCACTGCGACTGATTCACATCGACTGCGATTTCACTTCGCCAATGGCCACAGGCCGGCTCGTTGTGAGCGGTCATAACGGCAATGCAGCAAGGGCACGTGTGCTCGGCGGATTCAGGATTTCCGGTGCTGTGAATGCCCCCATGCGACTTGCGGTTGCAGCTGCGGCGCCTTACCGGTTCATTGTGGCAGAGTTTGTTGGCAGCGTGACAGCTCAGACCCGACTCGGAAATGTTTCACTTACTTTTACCAAATCCAATGCAGACCATCGATGACATCACGGCTGAAAACCGACGCCGCAACGATTTGCTCAACGCGCCCTACTGCCCGTTGAGCGGCATGGGAGCAACCGGAGAGAGGGTGGAACAGCTATCGCCCGAATCGAAACGCTGCGAATGGATTCCGCGCGCTATGGCAGATGATCCTCGGCTGGCCACGGTAAAGAACAACTCCCGGGCGTGGCGACAACTGCGCATTGAGCACGACTTCGAGTATTGGGCTGTAACCTGTTGCACAATAAAAGACAAGCGGACGGGAGCCGATGTGCGTTT
This sequence comes from uncultured Muribaculum sp., assembly GCA_964421745.1. Lineage (GTDB taxonomy): Bacteria > Bacteroidota > Bacteroidia > Bacteroidales > Muribaculaceae > Muribaculum. The sequence continues at coordinate 10,470 of CAYQYL010000047.1, forward strand.
CAGGCTGAACCGTCCGCAACGTCGGGTGCTTGAAATCATGGAAAGGCAGCGCCGTGCCGGAGAACCGATCAGACTCATCATGCTGAAAGCGCGTCAATGGGGCGGCTCGACATTAGTTCAGATTTACATGGCCTGGATTCAGCTCGTGCATCGCCGGGCATGGAACTCGCTTATATGCGCTCATGTGAAGGACACCGCAGCTACGATCCGGGGCATGTACAGCAAGATTCTTGCCAACTACCCCGAAGACGTGTGGCAAGAGGATGAAGGGTGCCGACCTGAATTCCGCGTATATGAGCGGTCGACCAACATCCGCTACATTCCGGGGCGCGACTGCAGGGTGACACTCGGTTCGGCCGAGAAGCAGGAATCGGTGCGCGGAGGTGATTTCGCCATGGCACATCTGAGCGAAGTAGCTTTCTGGGGCGACACGGCCAGCCGCTCGCCCGAAGGCTTCGTCAGAGCTATTTGCGGTTCGATCATGCGCGAACCCATGACACTGATCGTAATGGAGAGCACGGCCAACGGCATGGGCAATTTTTTCCACACCGAGTGGCAGCGAGCATGTTCGCCCGAGGGGAGCGACAAGCAGCCTGTGTTTGTGCCATGGTATGAGATTGAGATGTATTCGGCCGCGGTCGACGACGCCGGCGCGCTTTGGGAAAGCCTCGACGCCTACGAACGTGCCTTGTGGACCGACCACGGTTGCACGCTCGAACAAATTGCCTGGTATAGGGGAAAGCGCCGCGAGTATTCGTCGCACGAGCAAATGGCGGCCGAATATCCTACCGATGCTGTCGAGGCGTTTGCCAATACAGGCTCCGGTGTGTTCCCGATTGAATGTGTGACGCGGCTTGGTGAGAACTGCCGACGGCCAATGACGACTGCCGAACTGAGCAGCCGGGTGGAACACGATGTGTGGAAAAACACCCTGCAGCCAATTGCCGACGACCGGCGCGGGCGATTGTCGGTGTGGACTCTCCCCGACCCTACGGCATACACGGGACGTTACGTGACGGCAGTAGATGTTGGCGGACGCTCGGACAAGAGCGACTATTCAGTGATACTGGTGCTCGACACAGCCGGGGAAAAGAACGAGGTTGTGGCACAATGGCGGGGCCACTGTGACCATGACATCCTCACCCGACGGGCTGCGGCGCTATCGTTATGGTATGGCGAAGCACTGTTGGTTGTAGAGTCGAACACCCTGGAAACCGCCGGCAGCGATGGCGAAACCGGCATGTCGCTTCTTGCCGAACTGGCCGAAAGCTACCCGAATCTTTACCACCGCGAAAGCTACGACCGCGAATTTTCGTCCGACATGCCGTCGTTGCGTGTAGGATTCCACACCAATCGCGCAACAAAGTCGATGATTATCACCGGTCTGATTGCCGAGGTGCGCGAATGTGGCTACATCGAGCGCGATTCTGAGGCAATTAAGGAACTAAGTGTCTATGAATATAAGTCGTCGGGAGCAACGGGTGCCAAGGAGGGATGCCACGACGATCTGGTGATGACGCGCGCAATAGCACTCCACGTGGCCCACCGCCGCAGCCACCTGTTTCCGCCATCGCCCGAGCCGCTACGCTACCTTCGCTGGCGCGCATTCCCGCCAGTTGAAAATTAAGAGCCAGTCCAATTATATATTATATGAGGTGTGTTGGAGAATCATTCTATTGAAAATTTTTGTTCCGTGGAACAGCTTTTTTCAATTGAAAAAATGATGTACTATGGGCAGGAAGGGTGTTGGTGGTGCAGAGGGTAATTATTATCTTTGTAGTTAGATATGAATGGCAATAGTTCGACATACGGTGCGGCCACGGTTTATGTGCAGGTTATTGTGCCGAAACCGCTGTACGGTTTGTTTACCTACGCTGTGCCGCCGGTGATGATCGGGCGTGTGCGGCAGGGGAGCCGTGTGCTGGTGAGATTCGGAGCCCGACACTATTATACTGCTATTGTGCATTCGTTCGTTGCGGAACCGCCCCAGGGAGTGGAAGTCAAGGAGATAGCCGATGTGCTCGACCCGGCCGACCAGCCTGTGCTCCGCCATCCGCAGCTGAAACTGTGGGACTGGATTTCGGAATACTATCTATGTCCGCAGGGCGATGTGATGAAAGCGGCGCTTCCGGCGGGTCTGAAACTGGAGAGCGACACTTCGGTTGAGTTAGCGGCCGACTATGCAACAGCAGTCGACGGACGCACGCTGACTGAACGGCAGGCATTGGTGCTTCAGGCATTGGATCATCACGGGAAAATGCCTGTGGCCGAACTGGAGAAGAGCACCGGACTGCAACGGCTGGCCGAAACGCTCGATGAGCTGGTAGAGGCCGGTATGGTGACTGTGGCAGAGAGTGTTGTTAACAAATATGTGACGAAAAAAGTAGCTGTAGTGTGGCCTACATTCGACCGCGGTGACAGCGAGGCCATTGCAGGGGCATTTGCTGCGGTGAAGCGCAGCGCCGACCAGACACAGGTGCTTACTGTTTTGATTGACCTATGTAACAAACATAGGCAGCAGACAGGCACCCAGACCGGATTTGCCGTGGAGAAGAAACGGTTGGCAGAACTGGCCGGTGTAGGATTGCCGGCTGTGAACGCCCTGAAGAAGAAAGGTATTGTGGCCGAGGAACAACGTCAGGTTAGCCGCTTTGCTCAGCCCGCAGGCGAACGGAAACCGCTGCCGAAATTGAGCGCGGCACAGCAAAAGGCACTCGACGGAGTGCACCGTACGCTTGCCGACAAGGCTGTCACGCTGTTGCACGGAGTGACATCGAGCGGCAAGACGGAGATTTACATGCATTTGATCGACCATGTGCTTCGACAGGGGCGACAGGTGCTCTACTTAGTGCCGGAAATTGCGCTGACAACTCAGCTGACACGGAGGCTGCAGCGTGTGTTCGGCGACAAAGTTATTATATACCATTCGAAATTTTCTGACAACGAACGTGTCGACATATGGCGGCATCTGCGCTCCGACGGGCGCCCATGTGTGGTGCTTGGAGCGCGGTCGTCGATATTCCTGCCTTTTTCAAGTCTTGGCCTGATTATTGTTGACGAGGAGCATGAACAGAGCTACAAACAGTTCGACCCGGCTCCGCGCTACAATGCACGCGACTGCGCCATCGTGTTGGCCGGAATGCACGGAGCCAAAACAGTGCTTGGAAGCGCGACGCCGGCAGTGGAAACATATTACAAGGCTCAGACCGGGCGCTACGGACTTGTGGAGCTTACAGAGCGATTTGCCGGCGTGGAGCTGCCCGACATCGAGATCGTTGACACCCTGCGCGAACGCGAGCGCGGAACAATGCAGGGCACAGTCAGCGGACGGCTGGCACAGGTGACGCGCGAGGCCTTAGGGGAAGGACATCAGGCTATTCTGTTCCACAATCGCAGAGGTTTTGCGCCGGTGGTTGTTTGCCGGCAATGTGCCTACGTCCCGAAGTGCCCCTACTGCGATGTTTCGATGACCTATCACCGTTCGACATCGGACATGGTTTGCCATTACTGCGGCACCCGGATGCCGCTGCCAAATGTTTGTCCGAACTGCCACGAACCGGCTATAGCTACTTACGGCTACGGCACCGAACGCGTCGAGGAGGTTGCGGCATCGGCTTTCCCGGAGGCAAAAATTTTGCGTATGGACCTTGACAGCACACGCAATAAGGATGGTTATGAAAACATTATTACAGAATTTTCAGAAGGAAAAGCTCAGATTCTTGTCGGCACACAAATGGTGACCAAGGGTCTGGATTTCGGCGGAGTGTCGGTTGTGGGGGTTCTCAACGCCGATCAGGCAATAAATCTGCCCGACTTCCGGTCGTCGGAACGGGCATTCAATATGCTCGAACAGGTTGCGGGACGCGCGGGAAGGCGCGGAACCACAAAAGGACGTGTGATTGTGCAGACATCACAGCCTGACCACCCCGTCATCGGCTACCTGCTCAATCACGATTACGCGGGATTCTACAACCACGAGCTTGAGGAACGTTTGCGCTACAACTATCCCCCGTTTACGCGTGTGATTGATATTTATCTGAAACATCGCGACAAGACTGCACTGACACATCTTGCCGACGCCTATGGCACTCGTTTGCGCCAGCTATTCGGAAACCGGGTTTTCGGACCGGAGGAACCTTTTGTGTCGCGGATACAGAATTTTTACATCCGCAAAATAATGCTCAAGGTTGAACTGACGGCTTCGATGACGAAACTGAAGCGAATACTGCGGCAGACGCACGAGCAGTTCATGGCAGATCCGGCGATGCGGCAACTGACGGTTTACTATGATGTGGATCCGATGTGAGAACTTTAATCACCGCTGAAGTGTTAAACTATAGAACGTTTTAACTAAATTTATTTGTGATGATATTGAAAAAGCTGTTTATGGCTATGCTTTGTGCCGCTCCGCTGGGTGTGACAGCCCAGGGAGTGGCCGAGGTTGTTGCGGCGCTGCGCAATGTGGCGTGCTATCAGGCCAAGGTTGACTATCAGGTGCTGATGTCGTTGCAGAACGATGTGCAATACACGGTTTCTCTGCGATCGCAAGCCGCGCCGACAGACACACTTGCGCCATGTTCTTACCTGATCAGCTGGAGCATCGGCGAGGAAGCCGACTCGGTGACGGGGTTTTGCGCCTACGCCGGAGGGGATATGTATCAGTTCCGCGGACAGCGGTTGCAGGAGCATCATGTGGCACAGAACCCACGAGTGTTCATGGCTTCAGGCTCAGCTGCGAGTCCGCTTCCGGGGGTTCAGATGCGCGGCCAGTTCACCAACCTGTTGCCACAATTCATTGCCAACGAGATAGAACAAGCCACGGCTGACAGCCGTTACAGCTGGAAACTTACGCCTGACACCACAGTCAGCGGAGAACGGTGTAAACTGTTTGAAGCTAAAATGATTATCGACGGGACTGTGTGCAAGGAACTCACCTATGGTTTCGACCAGACAAACGGAATGCCGTTGTTTTCAGAAACCGAGAATAATCCGGGTGCGCTGGCCGAACAGACAATAGTCTGCCGCTACACTACCAAAACAGACAAGGACGGGTGCCGACCGATCGACGAACCGATGTTGGCCGAGATGTTTCCCAACGCGTTCGATCTTTACCGTGAAAGCACTTTCACGATAAGCAAACTGCCGTCGCAACCGCTGCCGGCAATAACACTGCCGACCACCACAGGAGAACGCTACACACGCCATCGCGGCGACCGGTTTGCGCGACCGACGCTGGTTGTGCTTCTGTCGGCAACGACCGGCTTCGCACGCCAGACGGTCGACGAGGTTCGCCGTGCCGTATCGTCGCTGCCCGACAATGTTGACATTATCTGGGCTTTCACAGACAATAATGCCGACGACATAGAGAGCATCATAGCTCGTCCCGAACCGGGTGAACACCTGCTTCAAAGCGCCCGAGCTCTTGCCCGCGACTGCGGTGTATCTGTGCTTCCGGTAGTAATCTACACCGACACTGACGGAATTGTGCGCGATGTAACCGTCGGGTTCAACAAAACCCTCGGCTCAGATGTTATAGAGAAAGCAATACATCTTAAATAACATCAAAAAACAACCAAAATGCAAACAGTTTATTTTCAAGGAACGCCCTGCCAGGTTTACGGAACAATGCCTGCAGCGGGCGATAAGGCACCGGAATTCAAGTTAGTAACCCCTGAATTGAAAGAGATTACCCGCGACGACTTTCCGGGGAAGAAAATTGTTCTGAATATATTTCCGTCGCTCGACACAGCCGTTTGCGCAATGTCGGTAAGAAAATTCAACAAAAAAGCCGCTGAAGAGCCCAACACAGTAGTTCTGTGCGTATCGATGGACCTTCCGTTCGCAGCTGCACGCTTCTGCTCGGCCGAAGGCATCAAAGACGTTGTGCCTGCATCGGCATTCCGTTCGCCTGAATTTGTGAAGAACTATGGCGTTGAAATAGTCGATGGCCCGCTGAAAGGCCTTCTTGCCCGCGCCGTGATTGTTCTTGACGAAAACCGCAATGTAATCTACCGCGAACTCGTCGAAGAAATTACCAACGAGCCCGACTATGCAGCCGCGCTGAAAATGCTCAAATAGCATTTTAGCATTTTTCCCACCAAAGACACCAAAGGTCGCAGCCCCACCTCGGGCCGCGACCTTTTTGCTATTGAATAGATTCCGAACCGAAGTATGGTATAGATTCAGAACCGAAGTGCAAAAAAATACCGTTCTGAATAGCATCAATATT
>CAYQYL010000048.1:0-16130 GCA_964421745.1 uncultured Muribaculum sp.
ATATATCCATTTCGGCCGAAGGCTCGGTGAATGGGAAGTAGCTCGGTCGCAGACGTATTTCGGTTTTCGGGCCGAACATTTCGCGTGCAAAATAGAGCAATGTCTGTTTAAGGTCGGCAAACGAAACATTTTTGTCGACATACAGAGCTTCAACCTGGTGGAAGAAACAGTGGGCACGAGCCGAGATTGCCTCGTTGCGATAGACGCGTCCGGGACAGATGATGCGGATCGGAGGCTTACTATTTTCCATTACACGCGATTGTACGCTCGATGTGTGAGTGCGCAGCAACACGTCAGGATTGCGGTTTATGAAGAATGTGTCCTGCATGTCGCGCGCTGGATGATCGGCGGCAAAGTTAAGCGACGAAAACACATGCCAGTCGTCTTCCACTTCGGGTCCTTCAGCAATTGTAAAACCAAGACGGGCAAAAATGTCGACTATTTCGTTTCTCACAAGAGAAAGAGGATGACGTGTGCCCAGCGGCAACGTTGCAGCCGTACGGCTAAAGTCGATTGCATTATCAACTGTTTCAACCGATTCAAGCGCTTCACGCAGACTGTTTATGCGTTCCGTAGCCATATTTTTCAGTTCGTTTAGCGGCGAACCGAGTTCACGTTTCTGTTCGGGAGAAAGTGTACGGAAATCGTTAAACAGAGCCGAAACGAGTCCTTTTTTGCTCAGATATTTTATTCTGAGCGCTTCAACTTCGGCAGCATCTTTAGCTGTAAGGTTTTCTATTTCGGCGCGTAGCGCATTTATCTTGTCCAGCATGACGTTTTCGTTTATTTATTGCTATATTTCTGTTTTTCTGACATATATTATCCAACCGACATCTACTAATCCAGTCTGCCGGCCAAATAACATGCGAATTTACTAATTTTTCGCGTAACTTTCGTTACTTTTGCATCTCTAAGTGTGCACAAAATATATCTACAATGACTGCTTTGGAATTTGAAAGGCGTGTAGCCACTTTCATAAACGACAACCGTTTGCTGAGCAATGGCTGCAATGTGATTGTAGCCCTCAGCGGAGGGGCAGATTCTGTAGCATTACTTGCCGTACTCACCTCGCTTGGCTACAAATGTACGGCCGCGCACTGCAACTTCCATCTGCGCGGTGCCGAATCAGACCGCGATTGCGCCTTTGCCCGCCAAACGGCACAAGATCTCGGTGCCAACTACCGCGAAACTCATTTCGACGTCGACTCATACCGGCACGAAAATGGCCTGTCGGTCGAAATGGCCTGCCGCGACCTACGCTACGAATGGTTCTCCACGCTTGCCTCCGAACTTGGCCACGACACACCGGCTCCGGTAGCTGTGGCCCACCATAGCGATGACAACGCCGAAACCTTGATGTTGAATCTGTTGCGAGGCACCGGGGTCGCCGGACTCCGTGGTATGCTACCACTCACCAAACGCGGCATCATACGCCCATTTCTTTGTGTTTCGCGTCAGCAGATTATCGATTATCTGGCCGAACGACAAATCGGATTCATTACCGACAGCAGCAATCTCGAAAACGATGTACTGCGCAACCGACTGCGCAACATTATTCTCCCAAGCATATATGCCAATTTTCCAACAGCAAAACAGGGAATAGCGTCCACTCTCAGCAACATGGCTGAAACCGAAAAGCTATTGTCCGACTATATTGCGTATGCACAAAAAAGATATGTAGATGCATATTCGGCAGATAGCGTTGCCATAGATCTACAAGGAATAGCCTCGGAATCGTCTGCACCTGTGACGTTACTCTATGAGCTGATTAAGTCCTACGGTTTCAATCCCACTCAATGCGCCGACATCCTCAATTCACGTACCGTAAACGGTCATCGCTTCCACTCTCCCACACGCATGGCAACAGTTGCTGCCGGTCGCCTCATAGTCTACCTTCCACCCAAAGAAGCCGCACACCTCGTTGAAGTCACTAATGTTCTGACCGATGAACTTCCCAAAGGTTTTTCTGCACGATTGGTGCCAACTGCAGACATCCGGTTTTCACGACGAGCCGACCGCGTCTATCTTGACTCCCGTCTTGCAACCGGAAACAGTTTCATATTCCGCCACTGGGTCCATTCCGACCGGATGCAACCCTTCGGAATGAAAGGAACCAAGTTAGTCAGCGACATTTTTTCCAACGCACATGTCGATATCTACCGCAAATCACAAGCGTGGATTGTTGAATGCGCAGGCAATATAATCTGGATTCCTGGACTACGGACATCGGCACATTTTCCGGTAAACACATCCGACGAGTATGCACTTGAGCTGACTGCTGCACGCGAAAATTGTGTTTAAAAACATATCATTCAATTATTGTTATTTCGCCCAAACGCCCTATATTTGGGAACCATGCAGTTTCATTCATGCTGCAGACACTCACTTTTTTCCCAAACCATTTAAAACTTCATAGCTATGACAGTTGGCGTTCCTAAAGAAATCAAAAACAATGAAAACCGAGTTGCCGTCACCCCGGCCGGAGTTAAAGAACTTGTAGCGCACGGACACAAAGTTTACGTACAGTCCACAGCCGGTGTAGGCAGTGGATTCAGCGATGACGAATATGCAGCCGCAGGTGCCGAAATGTTGCCCGATATCGAATCGGTTTACGCCACTGCCGACATGATTATAAAAGTGAAAGAACCTATTGAACCTGAGTACAAACTTGTTCGCAAAGGACAGCTGCTGTTTACATACTTTCATTTTGCATCCGACCTACCGCTGACCAAGGCCATGATGCAGAGCGGAGCAACATGTATCGCCTATGAAACCGTACAACTCCCCGACCGATCTCTGCCCTTGCTTATTCCAATGAGCGAAGTTGCCGGTCGCATGTCTGTGCAGGAAGGCGCACGATTCCTCGAAAAGCCACAAGGTGGACGCGGCGTACTCCTTGGAGGAGTGCCCGGTGTCAAACCGGCTCGTGTGCTTGTGCTCGGCGGAGGCGTCGTTGGGAAAAATGCCGCCCTCATGGCAGCTGGGCTTGGCGCCGACGTCACCATTACCGATATATCGCTCCCGACATTGCGTCACCTCGCCGAAGTGATGCCTAAAAATGTAAAAACGCTTTTTTCTTCAACACACAACATAGAAGTAGAACTCCCGAACACAGATCTTGTTATCGGCTCTGTTCTTGTGCCCGGCGCCAAAGCGCCCCACCTTCTCACACGACCAATGTTGTCGCTAATGAAACCGGGTGCTGTCGTTGTCGACGTAGCCATCGATCAGGGCGGATGTTTCGAAACCTCCCACCCCACCACCCATGCTGAGCCGGTCTACACTGTCGACAACGTAATCCACTACGCTGTAGCCAACATCCCCGGAGCCGTACCATTCACCTCAACTCTCGCTCTGACAAATGCCACATTACCCTACGCACTTAAACTTGCAGACAATGGTTGGAAAGATGTATGTAAATCCGATCCGGCACTTGCTCTCGGAGTCAACATTGTCGATGGCCAAATCACCTACAAAGCCGTTGCCGAGGCATTCAATCTTCCCTATACTCCCCTTTCGCTCTAACAAGCACTATTGAATACAAAAGAGGCAGCTCATTCAACTCGATTTGAACTGCCTCTTTTGTCATTTTAATGACATCAGGAACCGGTCTGACTCATCTCTTGAAAAAATCTAATTACACACTTATCGAAGCTTTTCAAACGATTGTTAATTTCAGGAACAACGTCACGTGTGAAAGCAACCTTCGTTGCAAATTTTCGGACAAATCTACTCCCGCAATCCCTAGAACATTCTAATACAATAACCCTCATCATTGCTGTTCATAACTCAATTTGATATAACACATGAGTCCGCAAAGGTGAAACTGTCGACAGATTAGGGTGCTCAAATTCTCCTACTTTTGTCATACCAATCTTTTGCATAACTCTTTCGGAGGGTGCGTTATGCTTAGCCGTAAAAGAACATAATTTAGTTAAACGATTCTTTTTTGCAATTTCTAATACCGCTTTTGCCGCCTCAGTTGCCAAACCCTGATTGTGATAATCAGCCGCCAATCGCCATCCGATTTCTACACCGGGAGCAAAGTCCGCATCAAATCCAATCTCATGTAGCCCAACATAACCTATAAACAAACCTTTTGATTTCAATTCCACAGCATACAATCCCCAACCATTCCGCTCAAACTCTGCCAAAATTCGATTATAGAATGATTCGGTCTGCTCTTCAGTTAATATTCCCGGAAAGAAGCGCATTACACGCTCATCCTTGTTCATAGCGCAAAACAAAGACAAATCTTCAGGTTTCCAAGAACGAAGAATCAATCGATCTGTTTCATAAAAAACCTTTGGTGAAATCATAATAACTCATTTATTCTTCCGTCTGCAATGGCTATTCCTTATCCGACAAATGCGTTTAAATTCACAGATAGGATATCTGAATCATGTTATTTGCGGAGAGCTTTCAGCACCTGATCTTTAATCTGTGTCATGCCCAATTTTGTAGGATGGCCGGCTTTCTTGTCGATATTCTCAAGTTCGATCAAAGGCACTTTGAATAGCTTGCATTCTTTGCGCACTGCATCGTTCACTTCATCGCTCAGTTCAGTGTTCAAAATAAAATATACGTCTGTCCCCGGATAACGTTTTTTTGCTTCATCGAGCAACTTGCCTAATGCCGGACGAAACTCATAATAATGACCGCGCGTCAGATTACGGTAAACAAACTCTCCCATAGGCACACGTGCCCAACTGTCGTTTGTTCCACCGAAAATCAGTATTATGTCGGGCGATCCTAACCTTGGCAAGCGGGTGATAAACGACCTGTCGGCATAGTCTTCCCCACGGTAGCCCGTATAGCAAATAGTAGCTCCGCTGTAAGAATCGTTTTTACCCAAAATATAGCCTCCTTCAGAAATCAGTTGCCACCACCATGTCTGAGTCACATCGTCGACATCCGTGCGAGAACGATCGGGACTGGCACTGTACCAGTAGGCGTTATCCTCAGGAATGTATCCTAAAAATGTCGAATAAGAATCTCCCAAAATCGACACCACAGGCTTAGCTGCACGCACATGCTGTTCAGCACTCGCGGGAGTCGCGGCAAACATCAACGCAGCAACAGCCGCAACAAATATCATTCTAACTGTAGAAAAATTTTTCATATCATTTATGCTTATATTTATTCAACTAAAAACTAAAGTATTAATATTATTATTTATGAATGCATATTGCGTCCCTTTAGGATCGCCATCTATCAGACATCTATCAGATATGTGGTTACCGTTTTACCCATTGAAAAATCATAAATGCTGAATGTTAACACTAAATTTCAGTTCGGATATAAAGTTATGAAATAAATTGCAGTTTCTTCGCTATGCATTAATGAAATTTCCTGACAACTGTAATGAAAAAACCGCCCAATACCTGAAAAGTCATTGAGCGGTTTGACAAGTAATAGATTCGGTGATTATTTTCTAAGCGTTTCGAGGAATTCGATTTCAACAATACGAAGCTCATGGTTTGTTTTGTCACCACCGTCGGCTTTGAACAAATCGAGTTCACCGGCTTTAGGTTCGACAACTTCGACGATCTGTCCGAATGCATCGCTGTCGGCAGCCGTACCCTTTAACTTGATAGTTATGTTCCGCGCAAGAACCGGACGCACATTCAGGTGAACATAGCCAAGCGAACGATCCGTATCGCCACTCCAGATTAACTGATCATCGGCATAGATTTCGAGTGGATAGGAACGCTGACGCCAGCCTGTGAGTTTAATACAGATGTCGTCTATCTCAGCGGCACGTTCCAATTCATATGTAATCCATGCTGTTTCAGGGCGTCCATCGTTACGCCATTCGCTCAATTCGTTATCATCGTATGAATTTGCAACCATTTCATTACCATAACCGGCTTTGGCTGATTTAACACGCACGTCAACCTTCTTGTCGTAATAAGAAGGTGTCAAAGGCGTTTCTCCTCGGTCGAGTCGTGCTTTCAGAGCAGCCGCTGGATAGTGTTTCGACAGTCCGTTCTTCACTTCAACAGGGACTGTAGTGAACGAAACAGATTCTGAGCCGAGCCCGTTAGCAGATGCAGTAAGTGTGACTTTACCTGGATCAAAACCGCCACGCACAAGTACACGTGTCACCCCACATTCCACTGGCAGAGATTTCTCCAGAACAAAGTTGTTGTCGCCCTGAGCCACACCACCACGCCATTCAGCCGGTCCGTCAAGTTCAAAAGTGATCATATCGTTGGCAAGTGGGCACCGCTCACCTTGGGCATCCACAACCTCGACCTGAACCATTGCAAGATCTGCTCCGTCGGCATATGTCCCTTCAGGTCCCTGCATCAAGGTGAGTTTAAGCGCAGCCGGATCACCGACGGTATGCTTCGAAGTCCGACTCAACTCTTCGCCGTCACTATTGTAACTGACAGCTTCTATGACACCCGGTTCCCATGCTACATTGTCGAATGTAAACAGGAAATCGTAGTCGCGTTTTCCCTTACCTTTCGATTTGCCATTGACAAATAATTCGACCTCATCGCCGGTCGACACGACATAAACAGGCTTAACAACATCAGGAGCATAATTCCAGTGACCGATAATGTATGAAGAATGATTTTCAACATCAACCCAGCCGTTCCACATCACTTTGTGAGCGTAATATGCGTCTTTAGGAATTCGCATTGGGTCGACTACACCGCTACGCCGATAGTTTTCGGCACCACGGCAATGAGTTTGCGTGTCGGAAAAGATGATTTTTGCTCCGCCTGAGTTGACTCTGCGTCCTGTACCGGGGCGCTCACGGTAGAAATCATACCACCTCCGCACCATTTCAACCGCAAGCTGATCTTGATTTTGATTATAAGCACTTGCATCTGCGTTGCGATAGAGCGGGCCTTCGCCTTGCTTATGATAAGGAAAACTCCAGTCGTCCCAATACTTACGCAGACCCTCATCGCGGCAATATTCAGTCTGAACCATCGGATGATGTTCACTCTTATTCACATACAGCATCTCTCCACCATACTCTGCCTCGCGTATGTCGAGCATTTCTCGCGATCCGATAGCGCGACCTCCGTACGGATCGTATTTGTCGCGGATTGCGCGCATCTCCAGCATGTGATCGCGGCTTATCGACTCGTTGCCTGACTCGTAAAAAATCACACTCGGATGATTACGGAAGTAAATAATCATATCGCGCATCAGTTCGGTGCGCTGCCCCCAGCGGCGGTCGTTGACATCACGCTCTGAATCGCCGGCGGGAAGCATCTGCATCACCCCAACACGGTCACACGACTCGGCATCCTGTTTCCAGGCTGTCACATGCATCCAGCGGAAGAAATTAGCGTTATGGTCAATCAGCATACCGTTCGAATAGTCGCTCATCCACGCTGGAACCGACATTCCAACACCCGGCCATTCGTTACTTGTGCGCTGCGCATAGCCTTTCATTTGCAACACACGGTCGTTAAGCCATATCTTGCCGTCGCCAAATCGCGTTTTACGAAAACCGGTGCGTGTAACTACTTCATCGGCCTTCTTGCCGTCGACAACAAGCGATGTCTTGACATCGTATAGATAACCGTAGCCCCAGCTCCAGAAATGGAGATTACCAATCGTATCGGAAGCCGCAACCATTGCCGTAGCACCAGGTTTAATTTCAATAGAAGCACTATTGAAAGAGCCGACAGTTTTTCCTTCAGGATCTATTACTTCAACATTATATCCGACACTCACCGGACGTTTTGTTTCGTTTCGCACTTCAGACTCGGCGTTAATAACAGCTTTACGGTTACCAACTTCTATGTCGGTCGCATATATGTACACACCCGTTGTACCAAGGTTGCTGTAAAGCGGAAGTGTCTGGTAAACATCGTCGGTAACGTGTAACCACACATTTTTTGGAATTCCTCCGTAGTTGGCATTGAAATTTTTGTCATTCCATTGATAGCGTTGGTTGGTGGCACGTTCGCGATAGGTCCAACTGTTATCGGTGCGAACAGCAATCACATTGTCACCTCCATAATTGATATAAGGTGTCAGGTCGAATCCGACGGCCATCACCCCGTTTTCATGAAATCCCAGGTGATGTCCGTTAAGATAGAAATCAGCTCCCATTCTAACACCTTCAAACTCGGCAAACACTTTCTTCCCTTTGGCTTCTTCAGGCAAGCGGAAATGTTTGCGATACCAGGTCACTGTGTCGGTCAGCTGTGCAATCGGCACTTTGAAGGCCTCATCCTCATTAAAGGCATGTGGGAGTGTAACTCGTTTCCATTCCTTGTCGTTGAAATTCTTGGCTTCAGCACCTTTCACGTCGCCAATCTGCAGCTTCCAATCACTATTAAAATTGTATTTTTCGCGTGCCGACACAGATAATGTAAACACCGCTACTACAAATACAGCAAGACTCAATCGGAGTAATTTCATGGTTTGATAAAGATATAGTAATATGTAACACTACAAATTTAAAAAAATTCATCCACAGCAGAAAATAAGTATGATTAATTTTTACATATCCGATGCCGGATATCTGTAAGTGATTCAGCTGTTAGATATAGTAGTCGACGAGTTCGATAAGTCCCGCACGGAGGGCATACTTTGTTGCCTCATGCACATTATTCACATCCAGTTTGCGAAATATATTTTTCTTATGAGTCGTGATTGTGTGTATGCTTGATACTCGCTCTGCTGCAATTTCTTTTGCCGAGCGGCCAAGGGCTATGAGCTTCAATATTTCTACTTCTGTTGGTGTCAGTTCCTGCTTGATTTTTAAGCTTTCCGTTTTTTCGTACTCACGGATAGCATCGCACACATATTTTCCACCCTTGCATGACACATCTAATGCAGCCCGCAATTCAGATTCACAACAATCTTTAAGCAACAACCCTATGTTTGGTTCAGATGCGAGCCTATGCACAAGTTCGTCCGTGAAGCTATTTGTAAAAATTATCCAGTTTGCTTTGCCAAAACGTGTAGCAAAAACAAGAAATTGGTCGACACTTCGGAAATCAGACAGAGCATAATCTATTATGACCACTGAATTTTGCCTCTCCGTTAGTTTGCCAACAAGTTCTTCTTTGGAGGCAACGCACTCGACTGTCGGTCCAGCAAACCATTCAAAGATATACCCGCGCAGTCCTGCGCGGGTAATATCCTGATTGTCAAATATAATTATTTGGAAACACATATTCTTCCCGAACTCTTTACAACGGATATTCATCGAAGGCATAGAGCACTGTCGACAAATAGCGTTCGCCTGTATCAGGCAAGAGTGCGACTATTGTTTTTCCGGCATTCTCATCTTTCTTAGCCTGCTCAATTGCCGCATACAGAGCCGCACCAGATGAAATTCCCACCAACAAGCCTTCTTTTTGAGCCAACAGACGCGATGATGCAATTGCATCGTTGTCGCTCACCGTTACAACTTCGTCGACCACTGCGGAATTGTAGTTTTTGGGTACGAATCCGGCTCCGATACCTTGAATTTTGTGCGGGCCTGGCGCACCACCTGACACCACAGGTGAACTGGCCGGTTCAGCAGCAACAGCTTTGATTTCGGGATTGTATTCTTTAAGTCTTGATGCTGTTCCGCTGATTGTACCGCCGGTACCTACACCGGCCACAAATATATCGACAGTGCCATCGGTATCGCGCCATATCTCTTCTGCAGTCGTACGCGAATGAACTGCCGGATTAGCTGCGTTGTCGAATTGCTGCAGAATAATTGAACCCGGTGTCTGCTCATGCAGCTCGCCGGCAACACGGATCGCACCTTTCATGCCTTCACTTCCAGGTGTAAGAACCAACTTGGCACCAAGAGCTTTGAGAAGGCTCTGACGTTCCTTACTCATTGTTTCCGGCATTGTAAGAACCAGTTTATATCCCTTGACCGAAGCCACCCAGGCCAAACCTATACCTGTGTTTCCGCTTGTCGGTTCAATTATTGTAGCTCCCGGATTAAGGAGTCCGCGTTTTTCTGCGTCTTCAATCATCGACAGTGCCACACGATCCTTTACACTTCCGCCTGGATTAAAATATTCCAGTTTAACGAGAAGACGGGCTTTCAAGCCAAGTTCCTTTTCTATATTGTGCACTTCAAGCAATGGTGTATTGCCGATCAATTCTGTCAGACTATTGTAAATACGAGCCATAATTAAATAGTTTTATATTGTTTTTGTGCAAAGTTAAGGACTGTTGCAATTCGTGGCAATACCATAAACGCGGTATTGTTAACCGGTCGGCTAAAGTGTAACTCCGGTTTTGAATATTGCAATCTCCTTTGCCGAGATTATTTCGTTATGAACTTTTGCACCATCGGCTATAGCAAGAACAAGTTGCATCAGCTCATCTGTTAAGATATCCCAGTCCACTCCGGACAGTAATCGACCGGCATCGAAATCTATCCAATGAGGTTTTATAGTGGCAAGCTGCGTATTGGTTGATACCTTTACTGTCGGGACAGCTGTGCCAAACGGCGTACCACGACCGGTTGTAAACAGCACCATATGACAACCTGCAAGTGCCAAGGCTGTTGCTGCCACGAGATCATTTCCCGGAGCATTTAGCAGATTTAGTCCGCTCACGCGGCTATGTCCACCATATGGAAGAACATCCGTCACTTCTGCCTTGCCGCCCTTTTGCACACAACCCAACGATTTCTCTTCGAGTGTCGTAATCCCGCCCGCTTTGTTGCCCGGCGAGGGATTCTCATAAACCGGTTGGCCAGCTTTCCGAAAATAGTCTTTGAAATCGTTAATAAGACTTACGGTTTTGTCAAAAACAGACTTATCGGCAGCCCGATTCATCAATATCGTTTCTGCGCCGAACATTTCCGGAACCTCCGTCAATATAGTTGTAGCTCCCAAGGCAACCAATCTGTCGGAAAGACGTCCGAGTAACGGATTTGCTGTAATACCCGAAAATCCGTCAGAACCACCGCACTTTAATCCGACACGTAGTTTGCTGACAGATGTTGGTTGACGACGGTCGCTACCCATCAGCTGCACAAGTTCACGGCATATTTCAAAACCGGATTCAATCTCATCGGAAACTTCCTGTGCTGTCAGGAAACGCACCCGCTCGGCATCGTATCCGTGCATATGCTCTTTGAGCACAGAAATCTGATTGTTCTCACAGCCAAGCCCAAGAACAAGCACACCGCCGGCGTTAGGATGCATTGCCAACGCAGCGAGTGCGGCTCGCGTGTTAGCAAGATCGTCACCCAGCTGCGAACATCCATAGTTGTGCCCGAAAACGCAAACATCATCTACACCTTCAAGCGGCAATTCAGCCTTTACGCGTGCCGCAATCAGATTGGCTTGCGAATTCACGCATCCTACTGTGGGAATTATCCATAATTCGTTGCGAATGCCAACGTCGCCATTCTTTCTGGGAAAACCCATAAACTCAACGGCATCAGAATTGGTTCCAACGCTAATTGAATCGGGGGTTTTAACAAAGGTGTAGTCAAGATTATCACCTAAATTAGTGCTCATGTTATGAGAATGGATCCATTCACCCGCCTTCACCGGTTGAGTTGTATGACCAATCGGATAACCATATTTTATGACATTTTCACCCTGCGCTATATCGCGCAATGCAATCTTATGACCGCGTGGAGCAACCGGATCGTTGTCGACTAAAACAACTGCAACATTATCATCGGGATGGATCTGTAGCGTGCGTTCCATTATTCTAAATTCTTTAAAGCGTGTTCCATTCCATTTTTACGGATATCAGCCAGATATTTTGCTACCAATGCAGTAAATCCCGGAGTTGTCGCCTCGAAATCGGCCATAAAGATACCACTTGAGAGTATTCTTTTCAGCACATCTTCCATTGTTCCTCCGGCAGCCCACGCATCATCGATAATCTGCAAATGTGCGTCATTGTCGTTACGCTCAAATCCTGAATCCGGAGCATAGAGCGACATCAATGCCGCAAAAGAGAACACTTCTCGCTTCGGAAGTTTACCGTTTTGGCTCACATAGTCGACAACAGTAGGGAAATTACGGGCTTCCCATTTCGACAACGAATTAAGAGCAATGCTTTTAAGATAGTGTTTTATATAAGGATTATAAAACCGCTCAAGAATACTGTCGGCAAACTGACGTAATTCTTCCTGCTCACCGTCGATAACAGGTAGCACTTCGGTTTCAACCATAGTGTTGATGTAGTTGTTCAGCAGCGGCATATCGAAAGCCGATTTAACAGTGTCACAACCAAGCTGCAGAGCCACAACTGCCATTGCTGTGTGCGAACCGTTAAGTACTCTAACCTTCTTGTCGCGGAATTCTTTGACAGAAGGCATAAAAAGAACATTCAGCCCGGCTTTATCCAGTGGCAGTTCTGCTTGTACCTGCTCCCAGCCTCGGCCTCCAATAGCCCAGATATGATAGAGTTCCGCTTTTACAACCAGCTTGTCATCATAGCCGATTCGCTCTACAACAACTTCAGATTCGTCGGTCGGATAGCCGGGCACGATACGATCCACCAGTGTGTCGGCAAACACACAACTCTCATCGACCCATCGGGAAAAATCCTCGCCGAAACCGTTTTCTACAGCATGTCGAAGCACATACTCACGCAACGTTGATCCGTTGTCTTCGATAAGCTCACAGCAAAGAAAAATGAGGCCTTTACTCTTATCGCCGTTGAAATGACGGAAACGATGATAAAGCATAGCTGCCACTTTTGCCGGGAATGACACCGATGTCAGGCAACACTGAGGATCTTTTTCATACCTGATACCGGCTTCTGTCGTATTTGAAACAACAAATCGCAACTCCGGTGACTCTATTATTTCTTTATAGTGCCCGATATCCGCAGCCGGTGAAAAGGCATCAGCTATGACATCGATCTGCTTCACTGTGCTCACAGCCTCTCCGCCGCATATTCCCTCCAGCACTATGTGATACAAGCCTTCTTGCTGCTGAAGCGATTTAATTGACTGGTTCTCCGAAAACCGAGGCGAAACAACAGCTACAGACATATCGGTCACGCCCTCTTCGTTGGCAATCTGCAGCATCCAGTCGAAGAAGGCTCGCAAAAAATTACCTTCACCGAACTGAAGCACCTTTACCGGGCGTTTCGAAAATTCTGCTCCGACTGTTTTTCTATTAAGAATCTCAGCCATTGTAAACAACGCTTTTGTATTTGGGGACAAGAAGCTTCATAACTATCCAACCGAGCAGATAGCTCACGCCGCAAATACAGAACACAATGAAATAACCTGCCGGTTTGCCTTCAAACCCCATAAACTGCAAATTGGTGTCAGCCGCATAGTCAAACAATTTACCCGACATCAGGTTGAGCGTCGAAGCTCCGACACCGCTGGCCATACCTCCGATACCGACAATAGTCGCAATTGTACTCTTGGGGAACATGTCGCCGACAACCGAGTAGATGTTGGCCGACCATGACTGATGTGCAGCTCCGGCGATACCGATCAATATAACCGGCCACCAATATGAATATGCGCCAAGAGGCTGTGCAAAAACAGTCAGCAGCGGAAACAATGCAAAAATAAACATTGCTCTCATTCGGGCTGCATACGGATTCAGACCTGTTTTATTCATTATAATCGTAGGCAGTTTGCCTCCATAGATCGACAGAAGTGTCAACGCATATAGTACGAAAATAAGCATCTGCGCAGTCGACGTATCTGATGCATAACCGTAGACATCTGAAATATAAGCCGGAATCCAGAAGAGGAAAAACCACCACACGCCGTCGGTCAGTAAACGGCCGAACACAATTGCCCACGTCTGCGGGTAGCGGAAACAATGCAGGAACGGAATTGTTGGTTCTTTGGAATCCTCCTCTTCTGCCTGTTCGCGAGGCGTTTCATCGACAAGACGGCTGTCCTGTTCTATGTAAGCGAGTTCTGCTTCGTTCACATGCGGGTTATCGGCCGGCTTCTTGTAATAAAACATCCACAGACCCATCCAGACAAAGCCAAGGCCACCGATCACAATAAATGCCATTTCCCAGCCATTGCCTACGCCGGCATTCTGGAAGAAACGTGCCAGCGGCGGAATTGATAGTGGCGCGACAAGCGCACCGATAGTAGCTCCGGCGTTAAAGATCGAAGTCGCATACGCGCGGTCTTTTTTCGGGAAATACTCGGCAGTAGCCTTAATAGCAGCCGGGAAGTTTCCGGCCTCGCCTACGCCCAGCACAATACGAGCTGCGATAAAATAGTAAACACTCGTAATGGCGATTGTTGAGGCCAATGCGCCTGTAGCACTTATCAGTTCGGCTGCATTTTGAATTCCGAGAGTCCGCTCTGTAGCGTAACCGCACAAAGCATGCATACACGCGCCACACGACCACACGAAAATCGCCCAAAGGTAACCTTTCTTGGTGCCCATCCAGTCAACAAACCGCCCGGCAAACAGGTTTGCAATAGCGTAGACGAGCGAGAAAACAGCCGTTATATATCCGTAATTCGTGTCGGTCCAGTGGAATTCAGGGGCTATAAAATCTTTCCAGGTCAATGACAACACCTGGCGGTCCATATAATTAACCGTAGTGGCCAGAAACAGCAGTCCGCAGATTATCCAGCGGAAGTTTGTCATTTTCACAGCCTTTGCATTCAGAGTTTTATCCATGAGAATTAAAATTTAAAGTATTCTTTTGCATTGCGATAACATACAGGAGCCACTATTTCGCGGCCAATAAAATCAATCTCCGATGCCGGAAGCAGACCGTTGTCAATATCCGATCCTATCAGGTTGCACAACGTACGTCGGAAATATTCGTGACGCGGATAGCTAAGGAACGAGCGAGAATCGGTCAACATGCCCACAAACCGGCTCAACAGACCGAGATTACTGAGCGCATTCATCTGGCGTTCCATTCCGTCTTTTTGGTCAAGGAACCACCAGCCACTGCCAAACTGTATCTTACCGGCACCGTAGCGTCCGTCCTGGAAGTTGCCAAGCATGGTTGCAACAAGTTCGTTATCGCGCGGATTTAGATTGTATATAATTGTTTTCGCAAGTTTGTCGCGTGAGGCAAGTGTGTCGAAGAACTTACTCATTTTCTTTGCCACTGTGAAGTCGCCTATTGAGTCGAATCCTGTGTCTGGGCCCAGTTGTCGGAACATGCGGGTATTATTGTCGCGTATTGCACCGTAGTGGAACTGCTGTGTCCATCCTGCATCATG
This sequence comes from uncultured Muribaculum sp., assembly GCA_964421745.1. GTDB lineage: Bacteria > Bacteroidota > Bacteroidia > Bacteroidales > Muribaculaceae > Muribaculum. The sequence continues at coordinate 15,140 of CAYQYL010000048.1, forward strand.
ATCCATTTCGGCAAAAGCAAGCAACATGGCCGTTTTGAAAAGTGCTGTTTCTTCGGGCGAAAGATGCTGCCCCTGCTTGTAAACCTTGTCAAACAATTCTGCAGCCTGCTCCGGAGTTACGTCTTCAGCATAGAATTCTTCTATACCGTGGTCACTCAAACGGCAACCTACCGATGCAAAAAAGTCGTGACGCTTCTGCAATGCGGCCAACAAATCGGCATACGAATTTATGCTCATCCCTGCGCTCGCTGCCAGCTTGTCAATGTATTCCTTGTAAGCAACAGGATTCTCCACAGCCATAGCCTTGTCGGGACGCCATGTCGGAAGCATCTTCACTTTAAACGAATCGTCGGCAGCTACGGCCTTGTGGTATTCAAGAGAATCGGCCGGATCGTCGGTAGTGCACACAACCTCAACATTATAGTGTTGCATCAATCCACGAGCTGTACGTTCAGGTGTCTGCAACATTGCCGTACAACGGTCGTAGATGTCGCGAGCCGTGGCAGGCGAAAGCAATTCGTTCACACCAAAACCGGTTTTGAGCTCAAGATGTGTCCAATGATAAAGCGGATTACGCATCGTGTAGGGCACGGTTTCAGCCCACTTTTCGAATTTTTCCCAGTCAGTTGTGTCTTTTCCAGTGATATAACGTTCGTCAACGCCATTGGTACGCATCGCACGCCATTTATAGTGATCACCTTCAAGCCATATCCGGCTAAGATTTTCAAACTTATGGTCGGCAGCCACATACTCCGGATTCAAATGACAGTGATAGTCAATTATCGGTAGCCCTTCGGCATAGTCGTGATACAGTTTTTGAGCCGACGGTGTGGTCAGCAAAAAATTCTCGTCATTAAACATGGCAATATAACTTTGAATTTTGGTTATTAACATCCAAAGTTACTAATTTCTTTCCAACTGCCATAAAAAAAATCTGGCCTACTCTCAACAAGCAAGTGCAAAATTAGGAAATGGTGCGGAAAAACTCTTT
>CAYQYL010000049.1:0-15794 GCA_964421745.1 uncultured Muribaculum sp.
CTAACGGTCTGACTGCCGAATGTGCAGTGACAGTGTCACCGGGTGTGATCGATGTTACTGGTATAGCGCTCTCGAACACCGAGCTCACTATGAAGGAGGGTGACACTGCCGAACTGCTCGCTATCATCACTCCCGCCGACGCCACTGACCAGTCCGTGACATGGAAGTCGGATGACGAGGCGATCGTGACTGTCGATGACAAGGGTGTCGTGACGGCTGTCAAGCAGGGCGTAGCTACCGTGACCGCAACTACTGCAAACGGTCTGTCTGCTTCTTGTGTAGTGACCGTGATTCCAAATATTATACCCGTGACGGATGTTACGTTGAACAAAACTACATTGAAACTTATCGAAGGTGATACGTTTACTTTAATTGCCACAGTGATGCCAGAAAACGCCACCGATAAAACAATTACGTGGCTATCATCTAACGCAGAAGTTGCTACAGTGTCATCCGACGGTATAGTCACTGCCGTACGAACCGGAACGGCTGAAATATACGCATCTTCGTCGAACGGTATTACAGCAATTTGCTATGTGACCGTAGAGCCATTAGTTATTGATGTCTTCTCAATCACCCTTGATGCAAACGACCTTTGGTTATGGGAAGGAGAATCAGCCACTCTGACTGCCATAATTCTTCCGAACAATGCTACAGACAAGACCGTGACATGGACATCCAACAACCCCTCTGTTGCGAAGGTCGAGGATGGCGTTGTAACCGGACTTACTCCGGGTATAGCTACCATTATGGCTAAAAGCTCTAATGGAAAATCAGCATACTGCGCTGTGACTGTCAAACAGCGTGCAATGACGCCCCGACAGCTCTTAAGAAAAGGTGACGGTACGACATGCACGTTTGTGATTCTGATGGATCTCTCCGACGTTGAATTGGCAGAACTTGGTTACCGCTATGTTGTCGGTTATACCGACCCGTCCGGAGAGTCTGCGATTATTGCAGACACACCTCTGCGCTACTGTCATACGACATCGGAGATTTACAACAACTCATCGTATGATTTCTGGGCATTTGCCTATGTCGAAAATGAAAACGGTGAAATAGTCACCAGTAATCTCCGACATCTTGACGGAACAGAGGAAGTTTGCTTTGACCCATCAAAATATGGCTTCGATCCGGAAAACCGTAACGTATTCGATAACAATGATGACAATTGGATTTCCCTTTCACCAACAGCTATCACAGTTTCTATAAGCAATACAGTCGACACGAACGTCGCTGTCTACACGATTTCCGGTATTATGGTTTATTCTAAATCATACTCACGAAATGCTCCGATGACCGACGTGATCAGTCTTGATCAATTTACATCCGGCCAATATATCGTAACATTGAATCGTGGCGGAGATGTGAAAACTAAGAAAATATTCATTCAATAACTCAGAACCCAAACGTTAAACTAATATGAATTTCAAATCACGATACATCCTGGTGGTTGCTGCGCTGATCCCGGCTTTTTCAGCCGGGGCGCAGGACTGGCAAAACAATAATTTTTCAATTAAGGCAAGCGCAGACATAGATCTTGTCAATAACATGAAAATTGACTGTGCATTGCCAAACATGAGTACAAAATCATCATCCTCATATTTCGGAATAGACTTCGGCTGGACATTTTGGAAACAATGTAACAGCTCTTTTGAGGCAAATATCGGACTTGGTTACGGACGCACATCTTTAAAAGCAAAGCTCCCGGAGTTAGACTATCATTACTCGGCGCCGGCGGCGGCTGACATGGATAATGAACCTTACATACGTTATTACGAACTAGACGGCCTTAAACAAACAATTACAACCGATCGATTGGCCGTACCAATTTATGTAACTTATCACTATCACTTTAATGAAATATTAAGCGTTCACGCATTGGTCGGTTTGAAAGTCGCTTTTAATGTTTCTTCGAAAATTGCCAAATCAGAAGGCAATGCATTCAGTTATGGAGTCTATCCACAATATGACAATCTAATGATTGATGCTCCCTATATGAACTGCTTCGGTGAATCAAGACTTGAATCAGACCAAACTCTTAAACCGAAAGTTTATTTAGCATCTCCTTCCCTAATGGCCGGAGTGGGTGCCGAGGTTCGCATATGGGGACCGATCTCCGCCGATCTTACTATCAAATATGAGGAAGTTGTTAGCAATATGTATAAATGGACTGCATCAAAAAACAGCGATTTCAATGCTGAAAATGCACCTGTGAGATACACCGTTGCTGAAGGACAGAAAGTGACACCACTTTCAAGTTACCTCACCACGTCGACACTCTCACGCCTCAACTGCTCAATCTCCCTACTCTACCGTTTCTGATTCAAGATTCGACACTTTTGCTTATTTTTGCAGAAAATTTCCGCTTTCGCTAACATGCAAACGCCAAAACAACAAATCGAGCAACTGCGCCGGCAGATTAACCTGCACAACTATAAATACTACGTCGAAAACGCTCCGGAGATTTCCGACTATGACTTCGACATGATGATGAAAGAGCTTGAACAGCTCGAAAAAATATACCCTGACTACGACGATCCGTTGTCGCCAACCCACCGCGTAGGTTCTGACCTGACAAAAGGTTTTGCTCAATTTGCCCACCTGCGTCCTATGCTCTCACTGAGCAACACATATTCAACAGCTGAGATTAACGATTTTGTTGAACGAATTCGCCAAGGACTCGGCGAACAACCTTTCACAATTATTGGCGAACTAAAATACGACGGCACCTCAATTTCTCTCACCTACGAGCACGGACGTCTTGTACGAGCCGTCACTCGCGGCGACGGAACAAAGGGTGATGTCGTTACTGAAAACGTAAAAACAATTCCGTCGATTCCACTCCAACTCATGGGCGAAGGCTGGCCCGACAGCTTCGATATCCGAGGCGAAATACTCCTGCCATGGAAAGCTTTCGACCGTCTAAACGCCGAGCGCGAGTTCAACGAAGAGCCATTGTTTGCAAATCCGCGTAATGCCGCCTCAGGAACACTAAAATTGCAGAATCCGGCAGAGGTTGCTCGACGTGGTCTGGACGCAGTCTTCTATTATCTTATTGGCGACAATCTGCCATTCGACAACCATTATGACAATATGATAATCGCCCGTTCGTGGGGATTCAAGACTGCGCCTGTAATTGAAAAGCTCCACACTATAGACGAAATCGATAAATTCATTGCCCATTGGGATACGGCCCGTAAGGAACTTCCGGTTGCCACCGACGGACTCGTGTTTAAAGTCAATTCTTTGCGACAGCAACTCAATCTTGGCTACACAGCAAAATCACCCCGCTGGGCCGTGGCTTTTAAATTCCAGGCAGAACGTGCGCTGACAAAGCTGCTTGAAGTGTCGTTCGAAGTTGGTCGCAGCGGTACAATAACCCCAGTCGCTAATCTGGAACCGGTTTTGCTATCCGGCACAGTAGTGAAACGTGCTTCTCTTCACAACGAAGACATCATCCGGACTCTCGACATACACAACGGCGACATGCTTTATGTTGAAAAAGGAGGCGAGATCATACCTAAGATTACGGGCGTAGACGTGTCTGCCCGTCAGCCAGGCGCCACACCTGTAAAGTTTGTAGATGAGTGCCCAGTGTGCCATTCCAAGCTTGTACGCCGACAAGGAGAAGTAGCCTGGGAATGCCCAAACAAACTCGGGTGCGAACCGCAGATCTGCGGACGCATCGAACACTTCGTCGGCCGACGAATGATGAACATAGACGGAATTGGTGAAGAAATGGTTGTCACCCTCTACAAGAACGGTTGGGTAAAAGATCCGGCAGACCTTTATACGCTCCATACACATAAAGCCCAAATGGAAATGCTTCCCGGCCTTGGACGACGTACGGTACAAAGAATGCTCGACGGCATTGAACAGTCAAAGCGAGTGTCCTTCGACCGTGTGCTGTTTGCGCTATCGATTCCAGATGTCGGAGAAACCGGGGCAAAGAAAATAGCGCGCGCCCTTCGTTCGATCGACAAAATCGCGTCGGCCGACATTGAGCAGCTGACGGCAATCGATGACGTAGGTCCACGCATCGCACAAAGTATACAGAACTACTTCTCCGATCCGGTTTGCCGCGACATTGTTAACCGGTTGCGCCTCGCCGGTGTACAAATGGAACTTCCACCCGAAGAGGATAATAACAAATCTGATATTTTTGCAGGAAAGACTATCGTCATAAGCGGAACTTTCGAACACCACTCTCGTGACGAGTACAAAGAGATGATCGAACGTTTCGGCGGCAAAAATTCCGGTTCAGTATCGAAAAAAACCAACTATATTCTCGCAGGCGACAACATGGGGCCGGCTAAACTTGAGAAAGCTCGCGCACTCGGTGTGAAACTGCTTACAGAAAACGAATTCCTCGACATGATACAAAAAGCCACCGACGCAAGTAACAGTGTGTCGGTTTCTGTCGATGGCGAACAAAAAACATTATTCTGAACTATGACACCTGAACAGAAACTCGCAATAGAAGAAAAAGTAATCGAAATGCTCCGCACAGTGTTTGATCCCGAAATTCCGGTCGACATTTATTCGTTGGGACTAATATACAAAATCGACCTAAACGACAACGGAGAATTGAACGTCGACATGACGCTGACAGCACCAAACTGTCCGGCAGCCGACTTTATTGTGGAGGACGCCAGAATCAAGCTCGAAAGCATCGATGGCGTCGAGGCTGTGAACATCAACATTGTCTTCGAGCCGCAATGGACCCAGGACATGATGTCGGAAGAAGCAAAACTCGAACTCGGTTTCCTATAATGGCAACGCAGCGCGACTCTATCCTTCCCAAGGGGAAATACGTCTATTTTATTTCCGATTTACATCTGGGAGCGAAATACCTCAACCCGCAACGCGACTATGAAAACCGCGTTGTGAGATTTCTTGACTCTATTGCTTCGGACGCGTCCGAACTCTATCTGTTGGGCGATGTGCTCGACTACTGGTTTGAATATCGTACAGTGGTACCGCGCGGCTATGTGCGCTTTTTTGGAGCTCTCGCCCGGCTGGCAGATGCCGGAATAAAGATCCATTGGTTCATAGGCAACCACGACATCTGGCTATTCGACTATCTTTCTTCGGAAATCGGCCTTGAGGTTATCGACGGATGGCAGGAACGGACAATAGGCGGTCGGCGCTTCTTTCTTTCTCACGGCGACGGCGTCGGACAGCTACCCAGAGCATTTCGAACACTCCGCGCACTGTTTAGAAACAGATTTTGCCAGAAACTATACAGCGCAATACATCCACGTTGGACTATTCCATTTGCACTACGCTGGTCCAGTTCGAGCCGCAACTATACAGATGAAGTTCCCATATGTTCCAATCCAGAGGCTGAGCCTCTGGTTAAATTTGCAAAAGAGTATCTTCTGACTCATCCAGACATAAACTATTTCGTATTCGGTCATCGCCACATCCTGCTCGACTACACGTTGAAACCGGGTCATAACGTTGTGATTCTTGGCGACTGGATTCATCATTTCTCTTACGCACGTTTCGATGGCTCAGAATTGAAACTTTGTCAATTTTGTACCACATAAGCCATTTCACATTGGCACAAACTCTAAAATTCACTAAAATTCAGTAATTTTAATCGAATTTGTTAAATGTTAAAAATCAACACTTTACCCATTAAAAATCAACATTTACGATAAAAAACAGAAAAACATGTTGCATAACATATTTTTCTGTTTTGCCACTTAATAAAAAATGACAATCTTTGCAATGTAAAACCTAAAACAATCTTTTTTACCTTAGAAATTGTACCTATTGGAAACCCATAAAACGGAGCTTAGTGATTAAGCTCCGTTTTATTATTTTTTACTCGCATTACAGCATTAAACAAAAAATCTCCGTTGCAACATGACTCTCGCCCATGCCGCAACGGGGAAATAATTTTGCTATAATAAAGACTACAATTGTCAGCAGAAATGAATCATTCCGACAACAATTTTTTCAAAAGTGAAGGGTTATTAGTTGTTATGTACTCCACCTCCGGAACAGCAATCCATTGCCGCAGCAGATCCTCTCCGTCGACTGTCCACACATATACACCGAGCCCAAGATCTTTAGCTTGCTTCAGCCACTCCGGATGACGGTTGTAATGCGTGTAATGATAGTTCATACCTGTCAGATTCCAGTCTTTGAGTTGTTGTGGCGTCACATCATTCACACCTTCAAGAAAAGCGATCTTTGCCTCCGGAGCCTGTCGGCGCAATTCATCGCATGCGTCAGGATTGAACGATATGTATTCTATCCTATCGGCAAGATTCATCTCATTCACAAGTTTTACCACCGCCTCGGCTGCCATACGGTTGCGTTCGGGGGTAATATGCGGTTTAATTTCGAGAATCAACTTCAACTCAGGCACACTCTTCGCTGTTTGAAGAAACTGAATCAATGTCGGCATGTATTCACCATTTTTTAATCTCGTATATTGAATGTTGCCGTAGGTTGTGTCTTGAATCCTGACACCGTCGATAAAATTATCGTGATACACAACAAGCACCCCGTCTACGGTCTGTTGCACATCAAACTCCGATCCATAGCATTTAAGCTCGGCAGATTTCAGCATGGCCTGCTGCGAGTTGATTGCGGAATCGGCTAATTCCCATGCGCCCATATGCGCTATCACTTTGGGTTTCGCGGCAAAAACAACCGCACACGTTGTTAAAAACAATGCTGACAACAATAACTTTTTCATAACCATATTTTATCGCTTGTTCAAAATACTTTGAAGTCGGTCGGGCTGGTTAGTTGTAATCAAATCAACGCCCGGCGTCGTACTCCACTTCTTTAGCTGTTCATCGCCATCAACAGTCCAGACGTTCACCTCAACACCCAGCTTATTGGCCTGTGGAATCCAATCCGGATTTTTGTCATAAAATGAATAGTGATAATCAATTCCGGTCAAACCGGCATCTTTAGCTTCTGCCGGAGTCAGACCACCACCAAGATATGCTATTTTCGCCTTTGGCGCAAATTCGTGGATAGCCTTGCACGCGTCCAAGCTGAACGATATGTACTCTACCCTATCGGTCAGATTCATGCTGTTGACCAGCTTCACGATGTCAGCACAAACACGACGGTCACGCTCCGGAGTGCGGTGAGGCTTAATTTCAAGAATCAATTGCAGATCGGGGTACTTCTGAGCTTCCTGCAGATATTGTATTAACGTCGGAAGATACTCCCCGTTGCAAAGACGGGTGTGCTGGATGTTGCCATAAGTTGTGTCCTGAATACGCACATCGCCAATCGTATTGTCGTGGAAAACAACAAGCACATTGTCGACAGTCGAATGAACATCAAGTTCAGCTCCATAGCATTTGATTTCGGCGGCTTCAGCCAGAGCGCCGATACTATTCTGAGCCGAATCTGCCGCGGTCCAATGTCCACGGTGAGCAATCACTTTAGGCTGAGCCACACAGTATAATGCGCCCGCCAACATAATCACTGTTAAAAATAATCCTTTCATTTTACAACTTGTTTAGTGACAGCCGACACAACTCTGAGGCCGCCGTATTAGTTTTTGAGTTTCAAACTTGATAATTGACTTATTTTTCAAAGTTACATTATTTTACCAACAGACGCAACTATTACATTTTAAAATTGTAAATTTGTTGTATGAAACAGGCCGATACGCATCCATACAGACCTATCGGGATTTTCGATTCCGGCTACGGTGGGCTCACGATACTGCGCCATATTCAACAGCAGTTGCCCCATTACGACTACATATATTTGGGCGATAACGCACGTGCGCCATATGGCACCCGCTCTTTCGACATAGTTTATCGCTTCACTCTTGAAGCCGTACGTCACCTGTTCGACATGGGATGTCCGCTCGTGATTCTCGCTTGCAACACAGCATCGGCAAAAGCTTTGCGCTCGATTCAACAAAACGATCTACCCTACATCGACCCCTCGCGACGAGTGCTCGGCATTATCCGTCCTACGGCTGAAGCAATTGGAGAAGTAACCGGCAACGGACACATCGGATTGCTTGCCACTCCTGGAACAGTTCGTTCCGAAAGCTATCTAATGGAGATTGGAAAGCTCTATCCTTCGTACTATGTCACACAACGCGAATGCCCCATGTTTGTACCGCTTGTCGAAAACCGCGAACACGAATCGGCAGGGGCTAACTATTTTGTTGAGAAATATGTTGGAGAACTCCTCGAATCCGATCCGGAAATTGACACTGTCATATTAGGCTGCACACACTACCCTCTTCTTGAACCAAAAATCAGGCAAGCAATAGACAAGCATCCTCTCACACGTGGCCGCAACATAAAAGTTATCTGCCAGGGTGACCTGACAGCGAATTCCCTGGCTGACTATTTGCACAGGCATCCCGAAATGGAATCACGCCTGAGCCGCGGCGCAACCACCCGCTACCTGACCACGGAGAATCCAGACACATTCAGCGACCTGGCATCCATGTTCATGTCAATACCAGTCAATGCTTCGCACACAACCATTCCAGCTTGCCAGGATTCTTTATTAGTTTAGAACCGATACCTTACATTGCAGTTGCCAACCTAAGGCTTTTGCTACAATCATTTTCGCAATTTGATTTCCGAGGTTGAGGGGCATCCTTATACCACTATATCACCCAAACTGAATATCACTATAGACGATTCGATAGTTAATATTTGTTAATATAATAAATCTACAAAATGCGTCTTTTAGGCGTGTCACACGTTAGAAACAAGACTGTAACCAATCTAAAAACACAATCTCCATTCGTGCAATAACTTGCAGTATATAAGTGTCTTTACAACACTTTTACAATCCTTTGTGCGCTTATAAAAATCTCAACGAAATACATGTTTAAAAACATTGTTATTTGTTTTCTATTTTTAAGAATCATTAATAACTTTGTAAACATCAAACCTAACACTTCAACCATGAATATTTTCAATAAAGCCGGAGCGGCACTAAAACCGCTGAAAAAAGCTAACAGAACAGAATTGTTCAGCATCTACCGGCCGACAGCTGCGCAGCGTCGACTGTGGTTGACAATCGCAACAATTTGTTTGGCGTGCTCTGTAGGAGCTGCAAAAACGTTTGCCGATCAATATTCACAGACTGACGGTGCGTTCAGTTGGAACACATTTGTTGTCGGCTCGGCCTGGGGGCTGGTTTGCACAGTAGTTGGTATGGGTGTTTTCACACTTTTCGCGCTATTGGCTAAAGACATAAAAACTCTACGTAGCAAAAATGCTATTCACTAAAAGAAATTAAAATAAAACACATTTATTAGAAAAACACTGAAAGGCAGCTTCCCAGACTATAATGGGAGGTTGCCTTTCTAATTAACAAGACATACTTGGATATTCTACAGTTATTCACTAAAAACAATCGAGGCGACCGCATCGCTGCGGCCGCCTCGGTCTATCTAATTAAGTGAACAATTATTCTTCGTTGCGTGGAGCGCGAGGGCCACGATTTCCACCGTCGCGACGCGGACCACGGTCGTTTCGCTGGGGACGGTCGCCGCCTTCACGACGAGGTCCGCGCGGAGCACGCTGGGGTTCAACATAGCCTTCGGGCTTGGGCTGCAATGCACGCATCGACAGACGGAACTTACCCGACTTCTTGTCAACTTCAATCAGCTTCACTGTGAGTGTGTCGCCTTCCTTAATGCCTGAAGCCTCCATGTCGGGCAAACGATCCCATGAAATTTCAGATATGTGGAGCAAACCGTCGCGGTTGGGCATAAATTCAACAAACGCGCCAAAGTCGAGAATTGAACGTACTGTACCGGTGTAAACCTTTCCTTCTTCGGGAAGCTCAACTATTGCATTGATCATTTCCAGCGCCTTGTCCATCGACTCTTTGTTTGTAGCGGCAACTTCGATGTGACCTTCGTTGTCGATTTCATCGATACTTACTGTAGCGCCTGAAACTTCCTGAATACCCTGGATAATCTTTCCACCCGGGCCAATCACTGCACCGATGAGATCTTTCGGTATAGTCATTGTAACGATACGTGGAACATGGGGTTTATAATCGGCACGAGCTTGTGGAATAGCTTCCTGAATCTTATCGAGGATATGCATGCGTCCATCGCGAGCCTGAAGGAGAGCCTTCTCAAGAACTTCATACGACAGTCCGTCAACTTTGATATCCATCTGTGTTGCTGTTATACCATCGCGTGTACCTGTCACCTTGAAGTCCATGTCGCCAAGGTGATCTTCATCACCAAGAATATCAGACAAAACGGCATATTTTGAACCATCACTGTCGGTGATCAGACCCATAGCGATACCGCTGACAGGTTTCTTCATGTTCACACCGGCGTCGAGCAGTGCGAGTGTGCCGGCACAAACCGTAGCCATCGACGACGATCCATTAGATTCAAGAATGTCGCTGACAATACGGCAAACGTATGGGAAATTGTCGGGCAACATGCTCTTGAGCGCACGATGAGCCAGATTACCATGGCCTACTTCACGACGGCCAACACCACGCTGTGCCTTAGCCTCGCCAGTAGAGAAGGGAGGGAAGTTGTAGTGAAGCAGGAAACGTTCGTGACCCTGATTGAGAACATCATCGACAATCTTTTCATCGAGTTTTGTACCGAGTGTAACAGTTGCGAGCGACTGCGTTTCGCCACGTGTAAATACGGCTGATCCGTGAGGGCCGGGAACATAGTCGGTTTCAATCCAGATCGGACGGATTTCAGTTGTCTTACGTCCGTCAAGACGCACGCCTTCGTCGAGAATGCAACGACGTACAGCTTCGCGCTCAACATCGTGATAGTAGCGTTTAACGAGCGGGGTTTTAGCTTCACGCTCTTCTTCTGGAAGGCTTTCGATGTATTCGTTGCAGATAGCGTCGAACGAATTCTGACGCCAGAGTTTATCGGCGCATCCGGCCTTTGCAACGGCGTAAGCTTTGTCATAGCATTTTTCACGGACATCGGCACGCAGTTCTTCATCGTTAACTTCGTGGCAATATTCGCGTTTAACAGCAGCCACGGCTTCAGCCAGCTCCATCTGAGCCTTACACTGAACCTTGATAGCTTCGTGAGCGGCTTTAAGGGCGGCAAGAAGATCGGCTTCAGACACTTCTTTCATCTCACCCTCAACCATCATGATATTGTCATAAGTAGCTCCGACCATAAGTTCCATGTCGGCACGCTCAATCTGTTCGAATGTAGGGTTGATAACAAACTCACCGTCGACACGAGCGACACGAACTTCCGAAATAGGGCCATTGAATGGGATATCGCTGACAGCAAGTGCAGCAGAAGCAGCGAGTCCGGCCAGTGCATCGGGAGCATCATTACCGTCGGCCGAGAACATGATGATGTTCACGAATGTGTCAGCATGATAGTTGTCGGGGAACAACGGACGGAGAACACGGTCAACCAGGCGGGCTGTCAGTATTTCGTAATCAGATGCACGTCCTTCGCGCTTCAGGAATCCTCCGGGGAAACGGCCGTTAGACGAGAATTTTTCCTTGTATTCCACCTGTAGGGGCATAAAATCTACACCCTCGCCGGCCTCTTTTGCCGAGACCACTGTGGCTAAAAGCATGGTGTTGCCCATGCGCAGCTCTACCGCTCCATCGGCTTGCTTGGCCAGTTTGCCTGTCTCAAGGGTGATGGTGCGTCCGTCACCGAGCTCGATGGTTTTTTTAATTGGTTGTACCATAAAATTGTGTTACTCTTGTTTGAATCGTTTTCTTAATACAAAAATCGTACAAAGATAATAAAAAGAATTCACATATCGTCACATTACCAACCCAAACTTTCAGCCGCGCAATAGGCTTTGTGTAGCTTTAGAAAAATGAATTCCGTAATAAATGTTATGCTGTGGCTAAATGTGGAGTTTTTTCAGTAAATTTGTTTGTTGATGAATTAGACAAATTCAAGCATGAACTGGATTCAATTGATTAGCGACAAGCGTTTCGGACTGGAGGACTATCACGACCCACATGCAGGAGTGCGCAGCGATTTCCAGCGCGACTTCGATCGGTTGGTTTTTTCATCGCCGTTCCGTAGGCTTCAGAATAAGACTCAGGTGTTTCCCCTGCCTGGGAGCATATTCGTTCACAACCGACTGACCCACTCGATGGAGGTGTCGTCGGTGGGGCGCTCAATGGCCAATGAAATTTCATTGATTCTGCGCCGACGCAACACCGACCCGGAGGTGTGTCAGAAACTTGAGTCGATCGGTGAAATTGTCGGTGCGGCATGTCTTGCCCACGACCTTGGCAACCCACCGTTCGGCCACTCGGGCGAGAAAGCCATCTCTGCGTTCTTCTCGGAAGGTGAAGGGCGGGTGCTGAAGAGCGAACTTTCGGCCGCCCAGTGGGCCGACCTCACCCATTTCGAAGGAAATGCCAATTCATTGCGTCTGCTCACACATCAGTTCCGTGGCCGACGCAAGGGAGGCTTTGCTATGACCTATTCAATGCTTGCTTCCATTGTGAAGTACCCATACGAATCGTCGCTTGCAGGCGAGAAAGGCAAATTCGGATTCTTCACAACCGAACTGGAAACATTCAACCGCATTGCCGCCGAACTCGGTCTGCACCGACATGACGACAACGAAGGTCGCGTCAGTTACTCGCGTCACCCACTGGTTTATATAGTGGAAGCGGCCGATGACATCTGCTATCAGGTCATGGACATCGAAGATGCCCATAAGCTCAAAATACTTTCCACCGACGAAGTGATGACTGTGTTCATGAACTTCTTTCCTGACGACCGCAAAGAACGGATGCACCATGTTATGACTCACATCGATGACCCTAACGAGCGCATTGCCTACATGCGCTCATGCGTAATCGGAACCCTTGTGCAGCAATGCGCCCAAACTTTCGCAGACAACGAACAGCAGCTGCTCGACGGCACATTTAAAGGCTCTTTAATTGAAAACATCCCTATGTTGGAACGCAATGCCTACCGCACTTGCTCCGATCTGGCCTGGGCCAAGATCTACCGAGCCGAAGAGGTAGTAAACGTTGAGTTAGCGGGTAACCGGATAATGACATTCTTGCTCGAAAAGCTTATCCATGCTGTCCGCTTTCCAAATCTCAACTATTCGCGGTTGTTGCTCAGCCAGATTCCGCAGCAATACGACACCGATGCCCCAACCTTGTTCGAAAAAATTCAGGCCGTGCTCGACCATATTTCCGGCATGACCGACGTTTATGCACTAAACCTCTATCGGAAGCTCTACGGAATGAGCCTTCCGGCCGTATAACCTCGCTTGACAATGAATAGGAAACATATTTTATTATTGGCAACTTTTCTGACCGCAACATTCAGCGGCCTATGTCTGCCCCGCACAATCGAGAATGTTCCCAACGTTCATGTTGCAGATCGCACACGATACGTGAGCAATCCCGACAATATATTGTCGCCCGAAGCAGAAGCGCGTTTGAACGAAATGTTAGCCGATCTGTGGAATAAGACTTCGGCTGAAGTTGTTGTCGTAGCCGTCGACGAAATCGATGGAGGCGACGCTGACACCTTTGCTACCGAACTATTCCAAAAATGGGGTGTAGGGAAAAAAGATAATAGCAACGGTTTGCTTTTTCTGGTTTCACGTGGCGACCGAAAAACTGTGATCCGCACAGGCTACGGCATGGAAGGGGTTATCCCTGATGTGATTGCAGGCCGGATAATCCGTAACATTTCAAACCCTTATTACAAATATGGCGACTTCGACACAGGCACTATCGAAGCTGTTGGGCAACTGTCCAACATCATAACCACACCCGAGGCTACCGACGAGCTGATGTCGAAATTTGCCAACGACAGCAATGCCGGTTCATTCAAAGTCCCTGATTTTCGCGAAATACTCAACATATGGGTAAAGCTCGGAATATTTCTTGCCGTTGGCTATGTCTGCGTGCTGATAGTCATTACACGCAAAAACCGGCGCCTTACCCTATACAGACGCTATCAGGCACTTGATTCATTGAAAATACCGGGTGCCATAGTGTCGCTGCTCGGACTTGGTTTCTCTCTTCCGGTTTTCCTCATTCAACTACTGATGCAACGGCGTCTGCGCACCAAACCGCGTAAATGCCCTAACTGCAACGCCCGCATGCATCGGCTAGACGAGAAATCGGACAATGCCTATCTTACACCGGCTCAAGATCGTGAAGAGCAGCTCAATTCGGTTGACTACGATGTTTGGCTTTGTCCGCAATGTGGCGAGACCGACATATTGCCCTATATTGTCAAAAACAGTTCGTACACCGTATGTCCCAACTGCAAGGCGCGAACACTGGCATTCACAGGTGAGCGAATTATCCGAAAACCCACTGTGTCGCGCGAAGGGCAAGGTGTGAAACAATATGTTTGCCGCAACTGCGGTAAATCGTTCGACATCCCATTCTCAATCCCGCGATTGCCACAACCCCCTGTTGTCATATTGCCTCCCGGCGGTGGGCGTGGCGGATTTGGCGGTGGATTCGGAGGAGGCTCATTCGGAGGCGGTATGACAGGCGGTGGCGGCGCCTCCGGAGGCTGGTAATCGGCCACATAATCCTCTACAATTTAAGACGCATCACAATAGCTCTAAAGAGCTGGTAGAAAGAATGATCCACAAGAGCATCTCTGCATCCTGAAAAAAACGACAAAAGCCGAAAAGACGGTACCTGAAAATACTGATATACATCCCCATAGGCAACGCACCGCAGGTGTCGCCTAAATGGGGATGTATATCACTTTTTCATGCACAGGAAACACGGTTTGCTCTGTAAATTTTCCTTTCGACACACTCTCACTATTCCTACGGCGCCTACTGCTGGCTTCGTTGCCTGAAGCGGATGAGTTTGTTGCTATTACTAAACGAATAAAACTTTTCATATCGAACTCACGTTAAATTCGGGCTGCACACTCCGATGTGGGAGCTGCTGAATCCATTATTCCTGCACCAAGGTCATAAAAAAACTCTCCCGCCGCCTATGGCAACGGGAGAGTGTCAAATAATAATTATTAATTTAAAATCTATTTCTTCGGGAGAATTAGTCCTGCGAGAAGATTACGATACGGTTCCAGTCGTTCTGACCTTTGTCGAGGTAGAGCTGAGTATCAGAACCTTCAGCCTTCATTGTAAGACGGTCGGCAGCTACACCATATTCTTTTGTAAGGATGTTGTAAACTGACTGAGCGCGACGTTCAGAAAGCTTCATATTGTAAGCCGATGTACCGGTTTTCTTGTCAGCATAACCTTTGATAACAACTTTAGCATCGGGATTAGCTTTCATCCACTGAGCAATGTTGTAAACATTTACCATTTCTTTCGAAGTAACCTTAGCAGAGTTGATCGAGAAACGAACAGTTGCCATGAGAGGAGCCTGTGTTTCGGGGCATTCAACAGCTACAACTTCGGGGCAGGGGAGCTGAGCTTCGCAAGCTGCGAGAGCTGCACCACATGTAGCGAGCGCACCGCGGAGGTCGTTGATCTGGCCATTGAGCTGGTTGATGTAGCCAAGATAGTTACAGGGGTTGTAGCTCTTGTAGTTGCGGCCACCGAGAGCGAACGAAAGACCGGCTGTTGCTTCGATATTGCATTCGATAGGATCTTTGCCTTCGAAGTTAGAGAAGTTGTCGCCGTAGAACTGAGCGCGACCTTCTGCAATGAAGTCAACATGTTCGCAAAGACGGAAGCGGAGCTGAAGACCTGCAGACACGGGAAGGAGCCACTGGTTTGATTTAACATTTCCGCTGTTGTTGAGGATGCCACCTGCTGTGTAGCCGTTGAAATCATCGTCTATCTTCTCGAAGCCTGTGATCTCGGTTGTGATGG
>CAYQYL010000050.1:0-15625 GCA_964421745.1 uncultured Muribaculum sp.
GCTTCATGTCGGCCGCATCGTTCCAGGAAACCACCAAGGTGCTCAACGAAGCTGCTATCAACGGAAAGACCGATACACTCGAAGGTATGAAGGAGAACGTAATCTGCGGTCACCTCATTCCCGCCGGTACAGGTCTGCGCGAATACAACAACCTCGTTGTTGCCGGCAAAGACGACATCGACACCGTATTCTCGGCTGCCGAAGAAGTCGAAGCCATTGAGGTCGAATAAGCCCTTCAAAAAACGAAGCTATAACCTCCAAATACCCTGCAGGGGTGAGCCTGAAATCAGACTCACCCCTGCTTTTTATTTTGAATAATTCGATTTATAACATCGGACTCATGGTGGTTATGACTGCTTCGCCTTTTCGATTGCCTGTCCTGTCGGCATGAATTTTTTGCGTAGTAATATGTCGGCGACGAGCAAAAGGCATAGGAGGGTGCATACGCCGCATAGGGGTAGCAGCCGTGTGAAAGATATTTCGTTAGATATCGTGAATACAGGTGCGAAAACCGGGGCGATAAAATAGAATAAGCCAGCAATTGTGAGCGTGCAGAACGCAATCATGGTGATGAAAATGATGCGTTGTCGGCGTGCGCGTAGTTTAACGCGTTTCATGATGTTGACGGTCAAGTCTGCTCCCGGTTCGTAGGAGGCTCCAACACGGGTGAGTGCGTTACGTAAATTATCGTTGCTCATCTTTTATCATCAGGTATAATTTGCGCCGTGTGCGCATTAATTTCACTTTCACGTTGCTTAGTGTCAAGTCAAGAACCTTGGATACTTCGGCCAGCGGCAGGTTCTCGAAATAGTGGAGAGTTATTAGCGCTCTTTCTTCAGGACTGAGGCGTTCTATCGCGCGGGTGAGTGCTGCCTCTAATTCCTCATCAGGAGGAGAGTCCAGCAGTGAGTCTACCGCATTGTCGGCTACCGAGTGCAAGATATTTTCATCGATCGTTATCTCGGTGACTCGATGGCGTCGGGCGTAGGACATTGCTGTCGTATACGCTATGCGATATATCCACGTCGACAACGAGCTGTCGGCCCGGAACCGGCTGAGATTGGAATATATCTTGACCATAGTGTCCTGGACCAGTTCTTCAGCATCTTCATGGCAGGGAACAATTCTGACTATCAGCGCAAACACTCGCCGCCCGTAAGTGCGGGCGATATATTCGAATCGCTCTGTGCGTCCGGCCAGGATTTCACTTATAATTTGCTTTTCGAGTTGGTCCATTATGTCCGTTTAGACGCAGTAAAATTTTTTTGGTTACAGTGTGTAACCTTTTCTTTTACCTGTCGTCAAAACGAGTACAAAGAAAACCAAAAACAAACATATAAACAAACACCGCTATGGAACTTGCTACCATCTTCGTCACCGCCATTGTTTTCGGGACAATCTACAAGGTTATGGAACTATTCGTGCGTCGCAACGAGCGTCTAAAATTGATCGACAAACTCACAGAATTGCCACCTGCCGTACTGGCCGACAAACTGCCGGGACTGCAGGGAATAACCAATTTGCTTACTTCAGGTCTGGGATCTGACTCACGGTTTACGGCTTTGAAGTGGGGAGCGTTTGCAGTCGGGATTGGTGTGGGTTGCATCATCAGCGCTGTCAACGGCAGCGGTTTTGACTCTTGGTCGGATCGCACTGCTTTCCAGAGCGGATGTGTGCTCACATGTGGTGGTGCCGGCTTGCTCATCGCATTCGTAATCGAATATTTGATGCGCAAAAGCGATAGCAAAAAATAAATAGATGCCTTAACAAGTAATTTTTAGTTACCGAAAATCACCGGAGCCATTGAGCGGTTCCGGTGATTTCTATTTCATAGAGTGGATTTATTTCTCTATCTGACAACGTTGGTTGCGCATCGTGCCCATGCTTTGGAGCTGAGGCACATACTCGGTGAAGTGGGGCGCGTTGCTGTGAATGTCGAGCAATGAATCATTTTCCCATGTTTCTACAATTATGTATTCACCGGGCATTGTCACGCTCTTGTACATATCGTAACTGATACACCCCGCATCGTTGCGCGATGCTTCTACGAGCTTACTGCCTATTTCGTTTATCTTTTCTATATCGGCACTGTCGTTGGCGGTATAAAAGACATTGAGTCTGATCACACTCTCCGTAGTTGCAGCGGTAGCTTCACTATCATTGCAATCTGTGTTTTTTGCGCCGCTGCATCCGGCAAGAGCCATCAACATCAGCGCTCCGTACATTATCTGTTTCATCTTTAGGGTAAGTTATGATTTGTATGTTAGTAATCTTCTTCGGACGAAGCCACGCCTTTAATCTGTTTTTTAGGATTAACGCCGAGTTTTCGGAGCGATTCAACGCGTCGCATCACATTGCCGTTGCCCTCATAAAGCCGTTTGCGGGCAAGGTCGAACGCTTTCGATGCATCGTTGATCTGCTGGCCGATTTCGTCGAATGTTTCCTCAAAAAGTACGACTTTGTCGTAGAGGTCGGCTGCGGTCTTGATTATATTCTCTACATTCTTTCCCTGACGGTCGTATTGCCACAAGTTGAATGCCAGCTGAAGAGCCATCATCAAGTTGCTGGGCGAAATCAAAATGATGTGTTTCGAGTAGGCGTACTGCCCCAGGTCGGGTTGCTGTTTCATGGCAGCGATGTAGCTGTTCTCGACTGGCATAAACATCAGCACATAGCCTATCGCATCGCTGACAACACTGTCGTAACTCTTTGCCGCGAGTTCATCGATGTGTCGGCGCACGCTGCGCACATGTTCGCGAAGCATCTGGGTGCGAGTGTCTTCGTCTTCTGCGTTCACGGCAGCTGTGTAGGCTGTCAGCGACACTTTCGAGTCGATAATAACCGAGCGTCCTTCTGGAAAACGAACAACAACATCAGGACGCAGATTCTTCCCTGACTCGTCTTTTATGTTTCCTTGTATGAAATATTCATGGTCGCGCCGTAGTCCGCTCCCTTCGAGCATAGATTCGAGCAACATTTCTCCCCAGTCGCCCTGAATCTTCGAGTCGCCACGAAGAGCTTTCGACAGATTGGCGGCGTCCTGACCAATGCGTTGCGATTGTTCCCCAAGGTTTTTAACCACAGTTTCCTGTTGCTGCCAAAGCAGTTTCAGGGCTGCTTCAAAGCTGTTTTGAAGTTCCTTTTTGTTCACCTCATTTTGGGTTCGTTGATCATCGACCGATTTTTTGAAAGCGGCAAACTGTTCTTTTACTGGTTGCAGCAACTGTTCAAGCTGCGATTTATTGGCCGACTGCAATGCTTCCTGTTTGTCGGCAAGCAGAGAACCGGCCGAGGCCTTTATTTCCTGTTTCAGCGTTTCGAACTTTTCTGCCCATTGAGCCGACGCTTCCGCTCGTAAACGCTCTGCGTGAGAGCGTTCCGAAGTTATTTGGTCACGCAGCGATTCAATCTGCGATTTAAACGTTTCCTCTTTAGCGGACAAAGTTTGCTGCCAAAGCTTTTTTTCAGCTTCGTGGGTTGTGGCCGCCATTTCAAGAGAATGCTCAGCCCGATCGGCACGCAGATGTTCATCCTTGAGTTGTATGGATAATTGTTTGGTTTTTCCGGCGTCTATCGTTCTTGCAATTGCAAACCCTGCCACCAGTGCAATTAAAGCTATAGAAATTGTGAGTATCATTTGCAGAATAGTTTCTACAAACATACGCATTTTTCAGCTATTCACACACATTTCCTGGGTTAGTTTACCTACATTTTTTTATTAATGCAACCACAACAGCCCCAACTATTATCAACTGCAGCAACTCCCAAAGAGAAAGCTTTCGACTATTGTCGCAAACCGACTCTCTTTTCCCATAACTTATTCTTTCCGTTGAAACGGTTGTTCCAGTCACCGGCACATTCAATACGGTGTCTGTTGTTGTCAGTGAATGCGACAGCGATCCGTCAGGATTTATTCTTGCCTCCGACTTTGCCACTGGAGTTTGGAGCGTTGATGTCGAATCAACAACAGTTTGCCGAAGACTGTAAACCGGCAGTCTGATTCCGATTGTTTCCGGATGGGTGATAGTCTTCGTGGTTGTATTAATCCGTAAATCTGATTCAAATCCGGTTCGACGCGAGCTTGAGCAACCATATAAAACTGTGGTCGCGCACAAAAACAGTACGATTCTCGATTTCAACATTGTAACTCAATATAATTTTTAATTACAGTTTCGTGCAGATTAATCAGCCGATCGAATCCCTCGGCCGAAAGAAGCTTGGCAACGTCATCTCTGTTGTCTTGGAAAAGCGATTCTGTTAACACCGCCGGACAGCGGGTCTGCCGGCATATAGCCAGATTCTCCACCCACACTTTCTCTTTCGGTATGCATCGGTTACCTGTCAGCCCAAGTCGAACGGCCTCTTCAGTGAACATCCTTCCCAACTGCAGTGACTGTTGCGACGAGTTCGGTGCGATGTAGCATGAGAATCCGCTTGCCTGGTGCCACTGCCCGTCGGCTCCCGCGGCATTCAGGTGAAGCGAAATCAAAGCTGCTCTGCCTGCAACGCTGTTTGCCCGTCTGATACGTTCTGACAGTGGGACATCCCACTGTTCAGGAACAAGCACATGAACGTCAACACCTGCATTTGACAGTCTGCTTGCCAATGCATTAGCCATACGGCGCGTATAGGCATACTCAAGAATCGTCCCGTCGGGCGACCGCTTGCCTGCCGTTTCCGCTCCGTGGCCATTGTCGATAATAATCTTCATCAGTATCCGTTCTGAGGTTGTCTGTTCCCGCAATGACGAACCAGACACCGGGTTGTGGCAAGTTCGCATTCGAGCGCTCCGTTTCGTTTAAGCAGTTCAATGATGTCGGCATTCAGTTGTCTGACAATCCCGGTCTGCTCGGCAAAGCGTTCCTCCTTCTCCTTCAGCTGCTGTTGCAAAAACTGATTTGTTTCCTGAAGCACATGAAATTCCGATGTAGCTGCCTCGGCCGATGCTTTCCGCGAGTTGCTGCGCCGCAACAGCAGAAATCTCACCAGTTCCGCTCCGCCCATGGCTGAAATTACCGAAACGGCCATCTGTAGTGTCTGATTCATAGTAGTTTAAAATTAGTAATGAATAATCGTCAAAATAATATCCACCGTCAACGCTACAAAGTTACTGCCCATTATTCCCCATCGATTCCTGTTTTCAACCACTTTTGCAAAAAAAAATTCCTATTCAACCGGTATTTTCTTCATTGGAGTAAACCTTTTGCACGTTGTGCTGTCATAATATTAGATACAAAAATAATTACGGTTATGAAAACTTTGGCACGCACACTGACATCTCTTCTGTTGGCTGCAATTGTGGCAGCTCCTATGGCTTATGCCGATAATCAGCGTACTTCGGGCAATCGCAATGGTCACCGTCGCGAGCAGCCCGCAAATGTCCATCGTCCTTCGTCCGATAAAAAACCGGCCGGTAAACCGGCCAATGTGCATCCATCAGGCAATAAACACAACAACGACAAGCACTTCAATCATCGGCCCAACCACAATCCCGGCCATAACAACTTTGGCAACGGACAAAATTTTGGGCGTCCGACTTCTAACCACCGTCCAAACAATAATCACGGCTTCAAACAACCGGCCCATGCTGTCGCACCTGCTCCTAAACCACACAGACCTCACATGGCTGTGCAGCCTCCTCATCGGCCCTACAGACCGGTGCCAGCGCCTTGGCGCCGACCCGTTCGTCCTGCCCACTGGCGTCCCGCTCCGCATGCTCCTTCATTGAGCACAATGCTTGGCGTCGCTTTCGGCACTGCAATTAACCTTACAATAAATCAGCTGATTAACAATGGTTATAATGTGGGCGGTTATAATTCTAATACCGTCTATCTGACCGATGTCAATCAGACAGGCTATTTCTGGCCCGATGCAACGTTCTATTACAATGCCGGCGGCCTAGACAGATCGGAATTCTTCTATACGTCAACCTATAACGACAACAGCCGTTATTTGAATCTGTACCGTGCTTTTACCTCGCGCTACGGATTTCCGGTCAATGTTGTAAGCGCACCTCTTAACATGCAGGCCACATGGTTTGCTCCCGATCGCGGCTACATCACCCTGCAGTATGGCAACGGCGCTTCAATGTCGCTCCCCGGACGTTTCGTCACCACACTGACTGTCGGCATATAGCGTCGGAGGAATATCCGGAACATGTGTCGACAATATGCGCCACTGCGCCGGGTACAGATTGTTTGCCCGATTCCCCAGATTTTTCACAAAACCTAAGGGAATTCCACCGTAGGTGAGCAGTAATAATCCGCGCGGTGCGCTGTCGGGCAATTGCAGTGCCTGACGCTGCAGATAGGCAATTGCAGTGGCGTAGTCCACGTCGAACCGCGTAAATGCATTCTCTGCAATTGCAGTCGACAAAGCAAGCCCTTGTTGCGGCACAACATCACGTCCTTTCACTTGGGCAAACTCTATCCCGCCCGGACTAACCATTTTCAGTTTGGCGTTGAATGTCTTTATTTCATTCTCCCATTGGCGTGGTTGGGCATAGAACGTGTCGCCGTACTGGCGAATCGCATAATCGCTATTGTTGCCGATCCATCGGGTCGCAGCATCGGCAACCGCACCCGTAATGGCTTTCTCCCGGTTTTTTCCATTGGGTTTGCTTCCAGCTTTAAGTTCACCTTTTTTTCGAACCACTGCAACAGTAAGCCCCTCGCCATGTACACGGCCCGGCAAAAAATGCAGACAAGAACCCCGGTGAACCACATTCCACTCGTCTGGCAATTCAATCTCGACCGCTTCAGCATCGCCGAATTCGTCAACCATAAATTCAACCATCTCCTGATTCTCCTTGCGGTTGAACGTGCATGTCGAGTAAATCATGAATCCTCCCGGTTTGAGGGCTTTCCAAAGGTTCGAAGTGATTTCCTTCTGCAGCTTTACGCAGTCGTCGACAAGACGCGGGCTCCATTGTCTGACAGCCTCCGGATCCTTACGGAACATACCTTCACCCGAACATGGAACATCAGCTATTATCAGTGAAAACATCTCGTGGAGTCGCCCAAGCTTGTCGGTGTCGCCCTGGCTGACAGCCGTCATCGGGCTCCCCCACCTTGTAAGATTCTGAGCCAGAGCTTCGGAACGCGCAGCCACATATTCGTTGGCAAGCATAAAGCTCCCCTCGGGCAGTGAATCGAGTGCCGCAGTCGTTTTTCCACCGGGCGCTGCACACGCATCCAGACATAGCAACGGTTTCATTCCGGCGGTAAGTTGCGCCACGAGGTAACTATGAATCATCGACGACGCATCCTGAACATAGTAAACGCCCTGATGCATAGCCGGATCGAACGTGAACTGCGGCCGCGATTTAAGTTCTGCGCCCATGGCGCACCACGGTACGCGACATAGTCCCTCAGGCAAAGCATTGCAGCGCCGCGGGTTAAACCGCACACTCACCGTTGCCTCATCACAGGCCAATGCGTCAGCAAGTCCTTCGAAATCTGTTGTAAAACCCTCCGGTAACTTCATGAAATTGCAAATTATAACATACCTTTGGATGTGGGTAATGTGAAATGGGTGGTGTCGCGGGCTATGGCCTGGCGCAATGCACGGGCAAACGCCTTGAATATACCTTCAATCTTGTGGTGTTCGTTGCTGCCTTCTGCGCGGACAAATAAATTTATCATTGCATTGTCGCTCAGCGATTTGAAAAAGTGCAAGAACATCTCTGTCGGCATTTCGCCGATTTTCTCACGGTGGAATTCGGCCTCCCACACAAGCCATGGCCTTCCTCCGAAATCGAGAGCTACCGTGCACAGGCAGTCGTCCATCGGGAGCACGAAGCCGTAGCGCGATATTCCCATTTTGTCGCCAAGAGCTGTGCGCAGCGCTTGCCCCAAAACTATCGCAACATCCTCGATTGTGTGGTGTTCATCAACATACAGGTCACCTTCGGCCTTGATTGTCAGATTTATGCCGGCATGTCGACCAATCTGGCTAAGCATGTGGTCGAAAAATCCCAATCCGGTTTGTATGTCGCAACGTCCGCTGCCGTCGAGATCGACTTCGACAGTGATGCGCGTTTCCGAAGTATTACGCTCGATACGTGTTTTGCGCTCGCCGCCCATTAACAGAGCCGGAATCTCGTCCCAGTCGGGTGTGACAAGTGCCACGGTTTCTTTCAGTCCGCGAGCTTCGATTTCGGCCAGAAGTTGCTCGGTCGGTTGTGCGATGACAATGGCTTTTGTCCCTAAATTTTTAGCAAGTTGAGCGTCTGTCAACCGGTCGCCTATAACGTACGAACCGGCAAGGTCGTATTCGTCGGTCATGTATCCTGTCAGCAGTGCTGTTCCGGGCTTACGCGTCGGAGCGTGTTCGTGTTCAAACGTACGGTCGATCACGATATCGTCGAACCTGACGCCTTCATTTTCGAAAGCGCGCAACATTTTGTTGTGAGCCGGCCAGAACGTCGGCTCGGGAAAAGAGTCGGTTCCCAATCCGTCTTGATTAGTGACCATGACCAGTTCAAATGGCAACCGTGAGGCTATGAAGTGCATGTTGCGCAATGCTCCAGGCATAAGTTCGAGTTTCTCAAGCGAGTCAACCTGATAGTCGACCGGTGGTTCCACGATCAGCGTACCGTCGCGGTCGATGAACAGTATGCGTTTTTTCATGTTTTCAGCCATTGTATTCAGAAAGATATTTCAGTAACAGACGGTTTTCTTCGGCAGTCCCTACGGTGATGCGCAGACAGTTGTTACACAGGCTCACGCGGCTGCGGTTGCGCACAACAACACCCTTTCCGCACAGATAGTCATAGACCTTTGTAGCATCGACGCCTGCAAATTTCACCAGCAGGAAGTTGGCATCCGACGGATACACTGTGTCGACAGTCGGTATGGCCGACAGATCTGCGGCGAGCTCTTTACGGGCCGCTACGATTTCTGTTGCCACGTGGGCAATATTGTCGTGGTCGGCCAGAATGCGAAGCGCCTCGCGTTGTGTCAGGATATTTATGTTGTAGGGATACTTCACTTTATTAAACAACCCAATGATTTCAGTGCTTGCAAATGCTATTCCAAGACGCATTGCCGCCGCAGCCCATGCCTTCGAGAACGTCCGCATTACAATCAGTCGTGGAAATTCGCTCAAAAAATCAGCCATCGAGCCCGCTTCTGAAAAGTCAACGTATGCTTCGTCGACAACAGTTATCCCCCCGAATTCACCTGCCACCTGTCGCAGTTGTTCGATTGGAAAAGCATTTCCCGTAGGGTTGTTGGGCGAACAGATCCAGATCACTTTCGTGTTGGCATCGGTCGCGGCAAGCAGCGCTTCTGCGTCGAGCGAGAAATCGTCGCGCAACGGCACGCTGCGGTATTCAACATCATTTATGTCGGCACACACGCCATACATGCCGTAGGTCGGTTCGATTGCAACTACATTGTCTTTCCCCGGACGGCAGAATACGCGGTAGCACATGTCGATGCATTCATCGCTGCCAACCCCTAAAAAGATGTTTTCTGCTGCTACGCCAGTAACTTCCGACAGCTTTTGTTTCACTTCCCACTGCAGCGGGTCCGGGTAGCGGTTCAGGCCATCGATCATCGAATTCTCGTTTGCATCGAGCCATGCGGCAGCCTCGCCTTTGAATTCATCGCGGGCGCAGGTGTACGGCTTCAGATTCCAGATATTAGGACGTGTAAGTTCTTTAAGTGTCATTTCGATTTGAGTTGTTCCAGACGCAGTGTCATCGCCAGACGGTGGGCTGCGAGGTCTTCGTTTTCGGCCATAATCTCCACAGTGCGGCCAATCGAGTCAATTCCTTGCGGCGACAATTTCTGGAATGTGATTTTTTTCATGAATGCATCGATGTTAACCCCCGAACAAGCGCGTGCGTGCCCTGACGTAGGTAGTGTGTGGTTTGTTCCCGAGGCATAGTCGCCGGCGCTTTCGGGCGACCATGGTCCGATGAACACGCTTCCGGCGTTGACAACGGCGTCGGCCAGACGGTCGGTGTCAGAGTGGTTGATTATCAGATGTTCCGGAGCGTATAGATTACAGAATTCCATAATCTCACGTTCGTTGTCCAACAGTATCATGCGGCTGTGCGACAGCGATTTTTCCATCATCTCGCGCCGTGGCATTGTTTGTAATAGCGATTCGATTACATCAGGCAACCGCATCAGGAAGTCCTTGTCCTGTGTCAGCAGAATCGACTGGCTGTCAGGCCCGTGTTCGGCCTGCGACAGAAAATCGGCCGCTACGAAGCGAGGATCGGCCGCGCTGTCGGCGATCACCATCACTTCCGACGGCCCGGCTGGCATGTCGATTGCTGTGCCCATACGGCCAACCTGCTGCTTGGCTTCGGTCACATAGCGGTTTCCCGGCCCGAATATCTTGTCGACACGGCCAACCGATTCTGTTCCGAGCGCCATGGCAGCTATTGCCTGAGCGCCACCGGTGCGATAAACATTGTGCACACCAGAGCGCCACGCTGCATAAAGAATGGCCGGATGTATGCTGCCGTCGGCCGACGGAGGTGTGCATAGCTCTACAAACGGACACCCGGCTATCCGCGCCGGAATTGCAAGCATCAGCACCGTTGAGAACAGCGGAGAATTTCCGCCCGGCACATATAACCCTACGCGCTGCACAGGCACCGCTTTCTGTCGGCACACAACACCCGGTGCCGTTTCCACAACAAGCTCCTGACGCGGCAACTGGGCCGAATGGAAACGTTCGATATTATCGGCCGCCGCATCGATTGCATCCTTCAGCACGGCGCTAATCAGTTCGGACGCACTAATAAGCTCAGCCTCAGGCACACGCAGCGATGTGAGCGACGCGCCAGTAAATTTTTTCTCATATTCGCGCAGCGCTTCGTCGCCTTCGGCCCGGACACGGCCAATGATTTCCGACACAGCACGCTCCACTTCTGCGCTCCGGTCGGCCAGAGCACGGGCAGTAAGCGCTTCCCAGCTGTCGCGCGGCGGATTTTCTATTATCTCCATTTTCGCCCCGTTAGAGAATCAATTTTTCAATGTCCAGCGCCAGAATGCCCTCGGCTCCGGCGGCTTTCAGCTGGCGTACGATGCCCCACAGGCTTTTTTCGTCGATCACCGTGTGAACCGAACACCAGTCGGAGTTGGCCAGCGGCAGAATTGTCGGGCTCTTCATGCCAGGCAGCAGCGCAAGCACAGCGTCGAGGCTACCTTTGGGCACATTCATAAGCACATATTTTTTGCCGTCGGCGGCCATGACGGTTTCGATGCGGAACAGCAGCTCGCTCAGAATAGCCTGCTTTTCGGCCGACAGTGTGGTTTTGCCCGATTTAATCAGCACGGCCTGCGAATCGATCACCGATTCAACCTCCACAAGATTGTTGCTCACCAGGGTCGAACCCGACGAAACAATGTCGAAAATAGCGTCGGCCAGACCGATGCCCGGAGCGATTTCCACCGAGCCTGTGATTACATGCACATCGGCCTTCAATCCTTTTTCTTTCAGGAATTTCTGCAGTATCACGGGGTAGGATGTAGCGATACGTTTACCGTCGAACCATTCCAGTCCCTCATAGCCCGCTTTTTGCGGAACGGCCAGTGCCAGACGGCATTTGCTGAAGCCAAGCTCCTTCACAACGTCAACATTCATTTGCTTTTCGAGCACTTCGTTCAGGCCCACGATGCCTATGTCGGCAGTACCCGACGCAACCGATTCCGGAATGTCGTCGTCGCGCAAAAAAAGCAGTTCCACCGGAAAGTTGCGCGATGGCACCAGCAGTGTGCGTTTCACCGGCACGAGTTTGATTCCCGACTCGCCCAGAAGTTCCATTGTTTCGTCGTACAACCGGCCTTTCGACTGCACGGCAATTCTAAGTCTTGTATCCATAGTTGAAATTAAATTGTTTGTCTAAATAAAAAAACCGAAACCCTCGTCAGCCAATGTCATGGCAATCAATCGGGTTCCGGCCGCGAAATTTCGTTTTGTCTGTAACGATATGTCCTGTCACTGAACACACATCGAGCCGGTCGCCACCAGGCGATGATGGCGGTGATGATAATGGTGTCGGTGTGAAGTCATTTCAGTCATATCGCTGCAAATTTACGCATTTATCTCCAATTCTAAAACAAACCGCAAATAATTTCCCTTCTCACAACCCAAAATTATCTCCCGCCACCGCCTCAGTTGCTGTGTGTCAAAATCAATAATACACCAACAATGTAGGCCTCTGAGTCACAACGAAGATTTACCCAACTTGTAGGGATGCTCCATGGAGCATCCTCTTGATTAACAGCTGTATATGATGTTGTGCCAGTTAACGTGAGTTCGATATAAGACGTCACACTATAAATTTAGCAATAACAAAGTATAGAATTTTGAGTACAAACCGAATTTGCGGTACTTACGTTAAACTCTGAAGGTGGAATGCCTAATATTGCTGACGTAAGGCCTCGTCCGGCCGGACGACGATTAACCCGTAACCGCGGTACGTGGAGCCTTAGCGACACGTGCCCGGTTCCCCCGATAACCTCGTTGGCGTCTGGAAGACGCCGATTTACGTGAATGCTAATACGCACAATATCAGTGTTGTATACTGTGTGATCAGGTAAATCGGCGTCTTTCAGACGCCATAGTCTTATTCCTCCTACACGGCACGTGTCGCTAAGGCACCACGTACCGTGTTACTAATAATAACGTCCTCCGGACGTCAATTAGACTACACCATACATCTAAACCGCTTACGCGAATTCTTATATCGAACTCACGTCAGTTAATATGTAAATTTCTGATTCGTTGCGAGGCGTCCCTACATTGCAGGAGCAACATTGATGTTACCTGCCCCATGTTTAGCAACTCACCGTTGGCCGACTGTATTCGTCCCGTAGGCAACGCGCCGCGTGGCGGTGCCACATAGCAAATAGTGGGTATGTATTAAATGACTGTTTATTAATACTTTATACATTAGTACCTTTGTTACTTGCCCTCTTTGTATAATTTTTGATTTTTGTGAACCAACTTGAACCAAAAATAATTTTCTTGATCCTTCATGATTTCAAAATTTATTATTTTAATTGAATATAGCTTTATAAAACCATCTATTTTTATGAACCGACTATTATTAACATTTTTTCTCTCGTTAGTGTGTGCTGCATCCGCTTTGGCCGGAACGTTTGCATATACCTATAAGGGTCAAACCCTTTATTACGAAAGTATTGATGATAAAACTTGCAAGGTAGTTGAGTCATCTGTGTCAGGAGATCTGGAAATTCCTTCGAGAATAATTACTGAAACAAATATTTATGCAGTTACTACTATCTCCTGGAATGCTTTCAGAGAGAACAAAGAACTTACTTCAGTTATAATTCCTAATTCTGTTACAACTATAGAAGAGAAGGAATGGTATTGGGGAGCTTTCTTCGGTTGTAGCAGTCTGACCTCAGTAGTGCTTTCCAACTCGCTGACTTCTATTGGGTTAATGACCTTTTACGACTGCAGCAGATTAACCTCTGTTATGATACCTAACTCAGTTACTTCAATTGGTAGACAAGCTTTCCACGGTTGTAGCAGTCTGACCTCAATTACGGTTCCTAACTCAGTTACCTCGCTTGGCGCTAGCGCTTTTAAAGGCTGTAGCAGCCTTACATCGGTTGCGATTCCAAATTCGGTGAAATCAATCGAAGGTAGCTTATTCTCCGGGTGTAGCGGACTGAGAGCTGTCGAAATTCCAAATTCAGTTACATCAATCGGCGACGGTGCTTTCGACAGGTGTATTAGTCTGACTACAATAACACTTCCTAATAAATTGACTACAATCGGTAAGAATTGTTTCTCTGGGTGCAGCGGACTGAGAGGTGTCGAAATTCCAAATTCAGTTACATCAATCGGCGACGGTGCTTTCGACAGGTGTATTAGTCTGACTACAATAATACTTCCTGACAAATTGACTACAATCGGTAAGAATTGTTTCTCCGATTGTAGTAACCTGACGGCTGTCAAAATTCCAAATGCAGTTATATCAATCGGTGACAGTGCTTTCAATAACTGCATCAGTTTGACCTCAATAGTACTACCTTACAAGCTGACTTCAATCAGTATTAATTGTTTCTCACGATGCAGCGCTCTGAGAGCTGTCGAAATTCCAAATTCAGTTACATCAATTGGTGAGGGTGCTTTCATCGGGTGTAGTAGTTTGAATTCAATAACACTACCTAACCGGCTGACTTCAATCAGTAATAATTGTTTCTTAGAATGCAACGCTCTGATGGCTGTAGAGATCCCCAATACAGTTACAACAATCGGTGAAAGTGCTTTCAATGGCTGTATCAATCTTACTTCTATAACACTTCCTTACCAGCTTACTTCAATCGGTAATTATAGTTTTTCCGGTTGTAGCGGACTGAGTGCTGTCGAAATTCCAAATTCAGTTACATCAATCGGCGATGGTGCTTTCAACGGCTGTATTGGTCTTGCCTCAGTTACACTCTCTAACATGTTGAAAACAATCGGCAACGGTGCTTTCTATAATTGCAGTGGCTTGACTGCGATCGAGATTCCAAATTCGGTTACTTCAATAGGAGAATCGGCATTAAGTGGTTGTACGAAACTTTCATCGTTGATAATTGGCGGCGGAGTAACAACAATTAATAAAAAAGCATTTATAAATACAGATTTAAAGCAGATAGTTTACAAAACGCAGCATCTTATTGCTTCTTCGAGAGATATTTTCGACGAGAAAGCGTATACCGCTGCAACTCTTACCTTATATCGAAATGTGATGGAAGAGGCATACTATACTATGCCATGGGGATTGTTTGAAAATATAAAATCAATAGGAGACGATCTTGATCCGAAAATCAAATACGCTTTTGATGAAGTAGCCAAGACTTGTACTGTGGTCGGATACAATAGCGATATCCCTGTGGGCGACCTAGTAATCCCAGATCAGGTATACGATTATACAGTCACAGCTATTGGTGAAAAAGCTTTCTATGAATGTAAGAGTCTTACTTCAGTTACTTTACCTAAGTCGTTGACTTATTCGGGAAGATTTGCGTTTGATTTTTGTTACAATTTGAATAAAGTTGAGATTTCAAGTCTTGAGGCTTTTTGTAAAATAGAATTTGAGGAACATACTTCTAATCCCTTAATTTGCGCTGGGAATTTATATCTTAATGGAGAAGAAATTACGGATCTAGTAATTCCAAATTCCATTAAAGCTATCGGCCAATATGCCTTTTATGGATGGAAAGACCTAAATTCTGTGGTCATACCTAACTCAGTTTCTTCAATCGGCCAAAATGCATTCCGTAATTGTAGCGGATTAACTTCGGTTACGTTTCCAAATTCCTTGACTTCAATCGGCCAAAGTGCGTTCTACTATTGTGTGGCTCTAACTTCGATTACACTCCCAAATTCGCTCATTTCAATAGACAATAGTGCATTCGCAGTTTGCCGCAGTCTGAGTTCTGTTGAGATTCCAAACACAGTAACTTCAATCGGTCACCAGGCATTCGCAATGTGTAACAACCTGATCTCAATTGATATTCCAAACTCAGTAACTTCGCTTGGAAGGGGTGTACTCTACTATTGTATTTAGAGGGTGAGGAAGGACAGGGAATAATGAGGAATAACGGGGAGGATTATACTGATATGTAGTGTGTTGTGGATT
>CAYQYL010000051.1:0-15439 GCA_964421745.1 uncultured Muribaculum sp.
GGGCAGGGCGTCGGCAGGCAGGTCGGGCATCGGACCACCGGTTTTTTCAACAACGTTGTCGGCTGCAGTCTTGCCTTCGGGAACCATAGCACACGGCACGTTTGGAATTGTCAGCAGGAGCTGACGCATTTCTGTTTCAGTGCGAGCAAGTTCGTCGGCGATCGCTTTCTGTTCGTCTTTCAGGACAGCAACGGCTTGTTTTACTTTTTCGGCTTCTTCTTTGTTGCCTTGTTTCATCAGGGCGCCGATGTTGGCTGCAAGTTTATTGAGTTCGGCAGCCTTTGTGTCGTTGGTTAATTGCGCTTTGCGGCGACGGTCGTCGAGAGTGAGAATGGTTTCGATGGCTTCTTTTCCGTCGAATCCTTTCACGGCCAGACGTTCCACAATATGCTGCGGATTTTCCTTAATCTGTTGTATAGTAAGCATATGTCGAGGATATTTATTAAGCGAGTAATTCTTTTACTTTAGCCGAAATGAGCCGACCATCGGCGCGTCCGGCCAAAGCTTTTGTTGCCACACCCATAACTTTGCCCATCTCTTTGGCTGATGTAGCGCCGGTTTGTTCAATAATCTTTTTCAGTTCGGCTGTAAGCTCTTCTTCGGAGAGTTGTTTCGGCAGGAATTCTTCGATGACGGCCATCTGTGCCAGTTCGTCGGCCGCCATTTCCGGCCGTCCGTTCTGGCTGTAGATTTCAGCGCTTTCGCGACGCTGTTTAGCCATTTTAGTCAGAATTTTTATAGCGTTTTCATCGGTTAGCTCACCACCGGCACCCGGTTGTGATTTAGCTTCGAGAAACTCTTTCTTAATTCCACGCAATGCTTCGAGGCGGACTTTGTCTTTTGCCAGCATAGCGTCTTTTATCTGTGTGCTGATTGTGTCGAAAAGATTCATGTTGTTTATTATTATATATCACGCAAATTTA
Source organism: uncultured Muribaculum sp. (assembly GCA_964421745.1). GTDB lineage: Bacteria > Bacteroidota > Bacteroidia > Bacteroidales > Muribaculaceae > Muribaculum. The sequence goes on from CAYQYL010000051.1 coordinate 924, forward strand.
AGGAAAAACACTGGAATTAAAAAAAGAATTGCGCTGTCGCGTTTAAAGATGTGTTGTAGCAGCTAAAAAACTTTGGAAATGTGGGGATTTTCACTTAATTTTGTGCCATAATTCGTATTGTGGCTTTCCGTGTGGGAAGCTTTTACACCTGATAATAATAAATACATAAATAAAATGGCAGAAAACGACCAGAAAACTCCAAAGATGGCGACTACCGAAGTAGCAGATGCTATTGTTGCCGAAAACAAAGAGATTAATAACGACGTGACCCGCGGCCAAAAATATGTGATGTGGGGCATGATTGCAATTTCAGTTATAGCCATTCTCGTGGTTATCTACATATTTGCAATCCGTAACCCGGCAGTGAAATCGGCAAGTGAAGCCGTTGCTCAGGCCGACATGACAATGGTTCAGGGTAATGACTCGCTCGCTCTTGTACAGTATCAGCAGGTAGCAAAAGAATATGGCTACGACGCAGGAAACAATGCATCGCTGATGGCCGCATCGCTTCTATACAAAAAAGGCGAATATCAGCAGGCTATCGATCAGCTTAAAAACTACAGCCCGAAAGAAGCCATAGTAGGTGCTGCAGCAAAATCGCTTGAGGGTGATTGCTACGTAAATCTTAAAAACTACGATGCTGCCGTGAAATGTTACGACAGCGCAATAAAAATCAGCGATAACAACTCATACTACACTCCGCTGTTCATGATCAAGAAAGCGACAGTGCTTCGTGAACAGGGAAAGTATGCCGAGGAGCTGAAAGTGCTTGAAAACATTCGCGAAAATTATCCCGACTATTGCAACAACTATCGTTTCGAAGTTGACAAGTATGTTGCTCGCGCAAAATATCAAGCTGAAAACGCTTCAAAATAAAATTAAATTAGACTGTTTCATAACTTTACGGGCGGTGTTACTGCGAGATCAGTAACACCGCTTTTTTTGTACGGAGCAAAAGAAAAATAATGCACGGATTTGCAAAGATTCACTTGCTTTGTTGAATGAGATTTAGGGCGTTGCGGTGAAGACCCTCGGATTTGGCTCGCTTTATTGCCGAACGGGAGAATAGCGAGCTGAATTGCTGCTGTGTCAGCTCGGCCGCCTGTTGGGCTGATAGAGTGAGTAGCCGCACATCGGGGTCGAATTCTGCAATCGTCGTTGGTGTGTTTTCTGAATTAAACGGACACACTTTCTGACACATGTCACAACCGTATAGGCAGTTGTGAGTGTCGGTTCCTGGAGGGAAATCGCCACGGTGCTCAATTGTCAGATACGACAGGCAGCGGCGCGAGTCAATGTGGCCGTTGGCCATTATCGCTTGTCCGGGGCATGCTCTGACGCATCGGTTGCATTCGGGCGGGCAGGTGAGCTGGCATGGTTGGTCGGCTATGAGAGGTGCTGTTGTGATAATTGAACCAATCAGGACGTACGATCCTGTGCCAGGCACGATCAGCTGGGAGTTGCGGCCGACAAATCCTATTCCCGCCTCTACGGCCCAATACCGTTCCAATAGTGGGGCGGTGTCGATGCATATGCGGCATTCAGCTTCGGGGAACAGCGTTTTTATAGTTTCGGCCACTGGTTGCAGACGCCGGCGAAGCACAGTGTGGTAGTCTTGCCCATAAGCGTAGTAGGCGATGTGAGGCAATTCCGGATTCCGTTTTGTTGCCGGATAATAGTTGAATGCACAAACCACAATTGAGTTGGCACCGTCGAGCAGCAACCGCGGATCACGGCGCAGGTCGGGGTAGCGTTCCAGGTAGGTCATTGTGGCGTTGCATCCGCTCCGGAGCCAGTCGGCAAAAGAGTCGGCAACTGCCTGGGGAATGGGGTGAAGTTGTGAGAATCCGACACATGATGCACCTCGGGCGAGAGCTTCTTGGCGAATTGTTTCTGTCGGGCTATTGTTCGATAGGCAGGAATTCATAGCCTTGTTCTTTCAGCCACTCGATAGCCCTCGGAAGAGCGTACCGGAGGTTGGCTTCGGCTTTAAGCGAGTCGTGAAACACGATAATTGAGCCATTGCGGGTGTATCGCTTAACGTTTTTAAGCACTTTTTCGCCAGTCATTTTTTTTGAGTAGTCGCGTGTGACCAGGTCGTACATGATAATGTTGTAGTGATCTTTTATCACGGCAGCCTGGCTCCAGCGCATAATTCCGTGTGGAGGCCGGAAAAGGGTGCTGTCGATCAGCTCGTGAGCTTGCTGGATGTTGCGCATGTAGCGTCGCGAAGCAACTTTGAAACCCTGCATGTGGTTCATCGTGTGGTTGCCCCATGAATGGCCTCGGCGTTTGATTTCTTCAAGCAGGTGGGGCGAACGGGCCACGTTATCCCCTACGAGGAAAAACGTGGCCTTAACGCCGTAAAAGTCGAGCAGATCGAGTACCCATGGCGTAACTTCCGGAATAGGGCCGTCATCGAATGTCAGAAAGACAACTTTCCTTTTCCGGCGTTTTATTCGCCAAATAGCTTCCGGAAACAGAATGCGGTAGAGAAGCGGTGGTTGCTCGATGAACATAATTTACTGCTGGTTGATGTTTTGCTGAGTTTCCTGATCGGCAGCCTGGCGTGTGTAGCGTGCGAAGCTGACGCCTTCGGCCTGAAGTTCGGCAACGAGTTTGTTGAACTGTTCGGTGTCGGTCAGCGAGGCATACATCTGGAGCAGCTGCATGAAGAAGGTGTCATAGATGTAGCGGTCGGTTCGGGTGAGCATATTGAACTGCTGGGGCGTGAGCGACTGTATGTAGAGCATATAGCCTTTGTAGAGATTGATTTCGTCGGTCAGCAGTTTCAGTGCTTTTTCGTCGGCTTCTTTCGACCCGGTTACTTCTGCCAGACGGCTGTACAGGTCGATCATCGGCAATCCTATCGCAACGCCGAATGGAGCGGCTTTGGCGGGCAGTTTCTCAGTCATCAGGTCGAGAATCTCTTCAGCACGGGCATATTTGGTGTTGATTAGTTCCTGAGCCTGTTGATATTGTTCTGGTGTGAGTTGTGCGGAGTCCTGAACAAAATATACATGGGCCGTTATTCCTTCGTTGTAGAGTTCGGTTGCAACATCAAGCATTGCAGAGCGAGTCGATGTCACCATACGGCGCACTGTTTCGTCGAGGTAGATATTGTCGGCGTTTTGGTCGATACCTCCCCAGCGGAACTTCTTGATGTTTTCGTAAGCTTTGTCGGTGTTAACGCCAAGGTTGTTGCCCTCATTCTTCAGTCCGGTCACTTCGTAGGTCATGCCGGTGAGCTGCATATTTGGCGACAAGCCGAGGTAATACTCTTCGGGCACGGTCATGGCGAAGTAGAACGGACGCTTCCAACCGTTTGCCGCATTGGTGGCCATCATGTCGATAGCCATTGTTTTGCTGAGTCGCATTCCACCTTCAGGGTCGGCAGCCATGTTGAACGACAGCACCGGTGACAACTCCGGAACCTGCTGCGCTGTGATGCGACCTTGCTCAACCATATCGTCGGAATTGAGAGGAATGTACATGTTGGGGTAGCGCACTTCGCGCAGATTGAATGTGGTGTTTTTAGAATCGGGGCTGTAGAGCGCTTTCAGCGCACTAAGTGCGTTGACCTTAGTCGTGTCGGGATTTATTATGTAGGCAAACTGCAGGGCGTCGTTGGCGTAGTCCTTAGGAGTTGCCATCATGTCGATCGCGGGAGCGTCGTAGGATGGTACGCGCATCTGGTCGGCATACCAGTCGGTTGTGAGGTAGCTCAGATTGACAACCCTGACGTCCTTGCGGTAGCCTTCAACTTCCTGGGCATACCACAGCGGGAAGGTGTCGTTGTCGCCATTGGTAAATACGATAGCGTTTTCATCGAGGCTCGACAGGTAGTTCATGCCGAAGTCGCGTGCGGCATAGCGTCCTGAGCGGTCGTGATCGTCCCATGTCTGCGAAACCACCTGTAGCGGTACGATGAGTCCGATAATAGCTGCGACAACTGCGTAGGCCATCGACTTTCCTGCCTCTGATTTGTCGTCGGCTTTCTTGCCGGCTGTCACAGCCAGGAGTGCACGCCAGATTGCCGCTACGCCCATACCTACCCATATTGCATAGGCGTAGAACGACCCGGCAAATGCGTAGTCGCGTTCGCGCGGCTGGTTGGGGGTCTGATTCAGGTAGATTACAATAGCTATACCTGTCATGAAGAAAAGGAAGGCGATAACCCAGAATTGCTCAATACCGCGTTTAGAAGTGAAAGCCTGCCACCCGATGCCGAGTATACCCATTATGAGCGGTAACATGAAGAACACGTTGTGTCCTTTATTGCCCTTGCCAAGGTCGTCGGGCAACAATTCCTGCGGGCCAAGACGGGGGTTGTCGATGAACGGCAGTCCTGAAATCCAGTTGCCATGAGTGATTTCGCCGTTGCCTGCAAGGTCGTTCTGGCGACCGGCAAAGTTCCAGAGGAAGTAGCGCCAGTACATGTGGTTCAACTGATAGTTGAAGAAGAAACGCAGGTTTTCAAGCATTGTCGGCTTGATTTTTGTCTGACCTCCGGCCGAGAGTGGATTACCGTCGGAGTCGACATAGGTTGTCACCTGTACAGGTTCGCCGGTCATTCCGGTCCAGTCGCGATAGTCGTTGGCATAGCGTCCCTCATACATTCGCGGAAAAAGCATGTTCAGCTCGGGAGTCATTTCGTAGCTGTATTTTTTCCCTGTGACGATGTATTTGTCGGGGTCGTCAGGGTTTTCTTTTACAGCTTTTCCATAGATGTTTTTGCCATCGTGGCGAATTGCGTGGGGCACACCTGAATCGTCAACTTCGTAGACAATCGATGAATTGAAAGTGTTGCCGTAGAACAAGGGGCGTTCGCCATATTGTTCGCGGTTGAGGTAGGAACTGAGGGCGAAAACATTGTTTGGCGCGTTTTGGTTCATCGGGGTGTTGGCTGTAGAGCGGATGAGCAGCAACGCGTACGAGGAGTATCCGATGAAGATACTCAGAATGGAGAGAATGATCACGTTGAAAACGCGCACAGGAACTTTCTTGAGCCATACGAAAAGGTAGTAGAGCAATGCGCACGACAGAACGAGCGGCATCAGAAGACTATCGCCGATAAATGGTATGCCCGAGAGAAAGACGGTCAGGAAGAATGACAGCCGGATCATCCGGGAATTATTCTGGCGGTAGAGTTCGGCGACTGCCCAGATCATTACACCTAATGTGATTAAGGCGTAGATGAGCGCGCCGCTGTTGTAGCCCATGTGGAGCACATTGACGCAGAAAAGTTCGCAGTACTGAGCCATTTCGATGAATCCGGGTACGAGTCCATAGAGAATCAGTCCGACAATCACGAATGAAACCAACAGCGCAAGCAATGAGCCTTTTGCGTTGGTGTTTTTGAATTTACGGTAGTAGAACACGAGCACGATTGCCGGGATGCACAGCAGGTTAAGCAGGTGTACGGCTATGGAGATTCCGATCACGTAGGCGATCAGCACCAGATAGCGGTCGGAGTGAGGCTGGTCGGCGCGATCCTCCCACTTGAGTATGAGCCAGAATACGAGTGCTGTGCAGAACGATGAAAAAGCGTAGACTTCGCCTTCGACTGCAGAGAACCAGAATGTATCGCTCCAGGTGTACATCAGCGAACCGCATGCACCGCTCGCAAATATTATAAGCATTTGCAACGGAGTGACCTCTGTGGCGTTGTCGGCCACGATGAGTCGCCTGACAAGGTGCGTAATTGTCCAGAAAAGGAGTAAAATGGTGGCCGCGCTAAGCAGAGCCGACATCGAGTTTACAGCTATGGCTACGTATTCGGGGCCAGGCGCGAAATTTACGAAAAAGCGTGCGGCAAGCATGAAAATCGGGTTGCCCGGTGGGTGTCCGATTTCAAGTTTATAACCTTGTGAGATAAATTCCGGGCAATCCCAGAAACTTGCTGTCGGCTCAAGTGTCAGCAGATATGTGACTGCTGCAATGGCAAACATGAGCCAACCGAGAGCGTTGTTAAGTAGACTGTAGCGTTTCATTTTTATGATGCAGGAAATGCAGTGTTTACAAAATGATGACTGGTTATTTGTGAGTTTCAACTTTGGCTGATGGTGGAAGAGTGGCGTTTCGGCTTTCGACTGCTTCGACAACTGCGTCGGCCAAATGGCGGAAAGCCTCGCCGGTGATGCTGTCGGCAAGAGCTATCGGTTGGCCTTGATCGCCTCCTTCGCAAATCGACCCCACAAGTGGAATCTGAGCAAGCAGACGGACTCCAAGTTCGGCCGCAAGCTCTTTTGCTCCGTCACGTCCGAAAATGTAGTAGCGTTCGCCGGGGTGCGGAGCCGGTGTGAACCAGGCCATGTTTTCGACTATTCCGAGCACGGGTACATTCACTTTCGAATCGGTGAACATGGCGATTCCCTTGCGGGCATCGGCAAGTGCAACCTGCTGTGGTGTGCTGACAATTACAGCGCCAGTAATGGCGAGAGTCTGCACAAGTGTCAGGTGAATATCGGATGTCCCCGGCGGCATATCGATAAGAAAGTAGTCGAGTTCGCCCCAGTTCACTTGTGTGATGAGCTGATTGAGCGCGCGCGAAGCCATTGCTCCACGCCAAAGCACTGGGCTATTGCGATCGACAAGAAATCCGATTGACAGCAGTTTTACACCGTGTCGCTCGATTGGCACTATCAGGTCATGGCCGTCGACTGTTTCCATGTAGATTGGTTCGTCTTCAACACCAAACATCTTTGGCACAGAGGGCCCGAAAATATCTGCGTCGAGAAGTCCGACTTTGTAGCCCTGACGAGCAAGAGCTACGGCAAGGTTTGATGCTACGGTTGATTTTCCTACACCGCCTTTGCCGGATGAAACACCTATTATGTTTTTCACTCCGGGCAGTGGATTGTCGGATTTGACCGGAGCCTGACGGCGAAACTTTGTGGCAATTCGGCCTTTGATGTCTATTTCCGGCGATATGTAGGTTGTAAGAGCTGTTTCAGCAGCTTTGACGAGCGACTTTATGAACGGGTCTGTGTCTTTTTCGAAAATCAGCGAGAAACTTACCTGATTTCCGTCGATACGGATGTCGTCTTCAACCATACCGAGCTCGACAATGTTCTTGCCATTGCCCGGATAGCGCACATTTTTCAGTGCGTCGATGATAAGATTGGGATATAGTGTCTGCATAATATTGCTATTTTGGCTCCTGACCGGGAATCTCACCGCGCGAGTAGCTGCGGTAGGTGTCGAAGGGAATATCAACATCCGGTTCGGAGAGAACCGGTGCTGACAATTCGGGCACAAGCATGGATATGTATTTTATAGTCAGCCCGCGGTCGAGCCATTGTTGTTCGTAGAAAGTGCGTATCTGGCGGAGTTCGTCGGGAGTATGATCGTCGTGATGAAGATCGTCGCAGGCCTCGCAGACGGTTATTCCGTTGTGCTCTGCCATAGCCTTGGTGTAGGCGTACAGGAACGGACTGTCGGTTTTCAGCTTGATTTTTGCCCCAGGAGCGAGAACCTGTCGGTACATTTGCATGAAGCGAGCACCGGTGAGGCGCTTGTTCTCTTTTTTCATTTGCGGATCGGGAAATGTGATCCAGATTTCGCTGACTTCGCCGGGCGCGAAAAACTTCGGAAGCAGATCGATTGTGGTGCGCAGGAATGCGGCGTTTTCAATTCCATTTTCGGTTACATCTTTTGCTCCGGTCCAGAGTCGCGCGCCTTTGATATCGATACCGATGAAGTTGCATTCGGGGTGACGCCGGGCAAGCCCGACAGTGTATTCTCCTTTCCCGCAGCCGAGTTCAAGCACAATTTTGCCTTTGTTCTTGAAAAATTGGCTGTTCCAGTTGCCGCGCAGTGGAAATTCCTCGTCGCCTAATCGGGCAAAGGGGCATTCGACTACACACTGCATCTGCGCTATATCGTTGAATTTTTTTAGTTTGTTTTTTCCCATTGCTGTTTGCCAATTCTATTGGCGAATGATTTGCCGGACAGCTTTTCTGCCGTCGGTGTGGATGTTTATTATATAAGCTCCAGGTGAATTCCATTCTGAAGCCGGCACGACGGCTTCGTTTGAATTTATACCGGTAGAGTTTAGCCGAACGCGTCCGCCGAGGTCGTATACTGTGATTTGGTTGATTGCAGCTGTCGATGAAACGACCATGTTGTCCCCCTCGAAGCGCATGTTAATTTCGTTGCTGTTGCCGTCTATGTCCTGAATCGAAGAGATATTATCGCCGATAATGATGAACTGGTTCCATTGAGGAGTTGTGCGAAACCGATCAGCCATATCGTCGGATGCTGTAAGGTTTATGTCGGACTGCGGGGTCTGATGCCAGACGTTGTCGCCAAGCGAAGGAATTTCGGTAACGGCTGTAGCATCGATATGCTCAAGTCCGTTCATTCGTTCCATGGCGTGTTCGCCAATAAATTGCAAAGTTGAGGGGATATATATCCCTTTTATCGATGTTGCTCCCGACAGTGCGTAGTCGCCTATTTCGTTAACATTGCTGCCTTCGTTCAGAATTGCTGCCGATTCCAACTCAGGTGTGGCGGCAAGCATTAAGGGAGCGACAGCCGGAACGGATATGCCTCCGGTCAGTGCTTTTAATGATTTGCAGTTGAGAAACGCTCCTTCGCCTATATATATTATATGTATAGGCAGATCGACACGTTCTATGTCGGGGCACGAAGCAAAGGCGTAGCCGCCTATGCGTGTCAGTTGGTCGCATAGCTTCAGGTCGGCTGTTTTAATGCCGGAAGCCGTGAACGCTTCGTCAGCTATGGATTGTAGTTGTGAAGGAAATTTTAGGTTGTAAATTTTTTGACATCCTGCAAAAGCGCGTCTTCCTATTTTTTTTACTGATTCCGGAAGCGACACTTCGGATAGCATTGAGCATTCCGAGAAAGTGTAGGGTGAAATAGAATCGATCGGGGCGTTTATCGCTATTTTTTCGAGTCTGGATCCGGCAAAGGCTGCTTCGCCAATGGAAGATAGATTGTCGGGCAACGTTATGCTCTTTATTGAACTTGCGGCGAAGGCGTAGTCGGGAATCAGTGATGGACTTAGGTCAAGGGCGCTGAGGTCGATTCTCTCCAAATTAGGAGCCAGAAGTGGAATCTGTTTCAACAGATTGGCTGAAACACGTCCTGAAAGAATGAGTTCTGTTGTTGTGTCGTCGATAAGTCCTTGCAGAACAGATTCGTCGGAGATTTCTGTGTTGAGAGTTATGTTTACAGCAATAGCCTGCCGTGGTGCGACAAATACAAGCAATGTGCAGACTATCAAACTGATTATTCTCATAAACAGATGTTAAGATTAACAATTGCTTTCACAGGGTATAAAGCTATGATGTCGCTTAGAGGCAGTTCAATAGGCTCATAGTCGGGATTGGCACTTTTTAGTGTGACCGAATCTTTGTTGTGGTTGCGGCTGACATATTTCACAACGCGGCGATTGTCGGTGACAACAACATATATGTCGCCCCACACGATATTGTCTTTTTCGTTCTGCGGCAACAGGCATATGTAGGCTCCATTGTTGATTACGGGCTGCATTGAGTTTCCTTTAGCGCGTACGGCCACCCAGTTTGGATTGAACTCGGGCAGATATATGCGGCTTCGCATGTTTTCTTGAGTGAACATGCGGTCGGCTCGTGTAGTTCCGGCTGCCACATCGATGTCGTAGAGCGGTATAGTGTTGCTGTCTATATCGAAATCCGGCGCGGTGTCGGGCAATGGCTGCTGTGCGGGACGTTTTTCGTAGGGGAGCCCTACGCCACGTTTGAGCCAGTCGGGCGAAATGCCCATGTTCACAATTATGCGGTTGATGAGTGTGTCGTTAATGGGTAGTCGTCCGGTAAGATACTTCGACACGTTTGATGGATCCAGTCCGATGCGCCGGGCAAACCCTGCCTGCGAGAGCTGGCTTGTCTGCATGATGTGGCGTATGCGGGCAATTACTTCAGTGGTGTGTATGCTTGCCATGTCAGTTTATCTTTTCCGGTTTTTGTAACGTTGGCGCTTGTTGTTTCTCGGATTAGGACTATGGAGAATTTCCTTGACAGTAGGTTCTTTCTCGTTTTGTGACATCGTGCGGCCTTTGTCGTCGAGCAGTGCGAAATCAAGCATTTTTTTCTCAATGTTGGCTCGTGCGACCTGCACGCGCACTTGATCGCCGAGGCGGTAGCGAGTCTTTGTGTGGCGTCCGACGAGGCAATAGTTGCGTTCGTCGAAGTCGTAATAGTCGTCGGCAAGGTCGCGTATAGGCACCAGTCCTTCGCATTTGTTGTCGTTGAGTTCAACGTAAAGTCCCCACTCGGTTACGCCTGAAATCACGCCGTCGTAAACTTCGCCGAGGTGGTCGGCCATGTATTCGACCTGTTTGTATTTTATTGAAGCGCGTTCGGCGTTGGCCGCAAGTTGTTCCATTGCCGATGAATGCTTGCATTGCTCTTCGAGTTTATCGCGCAGGGCTGAGCGTCCGCCGGCAAGATAGCGTTCGAGCAAACGATGAACCATCATGTCGGGGTAGCGACGAATGGGCGATGTGAAGTGGGTGTAGTATTCGAAGCCTAAGCCATAGTGGCCGATGTTGTCGACCGAATAGATAGCTTTGGCCATTGAGCGGATGGCTAATACTGACAAGAGGTTTTCCTCGCCCTTACCTTTGACATCGCGCAGCATTTTGTTGATAGAGCGGTTGATTTCGCGCGGTGTGCCTGTTGTTTTGAGTTTGTAGCCGAATGTTCGGGCTATTGTTGCCAGGTCGTTGAGGCGTGTCACATCCGGTGCGTCGTGTATGCGGTAGACAAATGCTTTCGGTTTCTTGCGTGGTTTTGGTGCTCCGATTTCTGCCGCAACGGTTCGGTTGGCCAGAAGCATAAATTCCTCGATGAGTTTGTTGGCATCTTTCGATTCTTTGAAATATACGCTGACAGGGTGTCCGGTTTTGTCGATTTCAAAGCGGACTTCCTCGCGGTCGAAGTCGACAGAGCCGTTTTCATAGCGGCGTTTGCGGAGAATCTTGGCAAGTTTGTCGAGCGCGAGAATTTCCTCGCTGAAGTCGCCCTTGCCGGTTTCGATCACTTCCTGAGCTTCTTCGTAGGTGAACCGTCGGTCTGACAGGGTGACGGTACGGCAAATCTGGTGGTTGATCACATTGGCGTTGGCGTCCATTTCGAACACGCACGAGAAGGTAAGTTTTTCTTCGTTTGGACGCAGCGAGCAGATTCCGTTTGAAAGATGTTCGGGGAGCATCGGAATGGTGCGGTCGACCAGATAGACCGATGTGGCGCGTTTTTGAGCTTCCTTTTCGATAATTGTGTCGGGGCGCACGTAGTGGGTTACGTCGGCTATATGCACGACAATTTCATAGTTGCCGTTAGGAAGCACGGAAATCGACAGTGCATCGTCGAAGTCTTTGGCATCGCGCGGGTCGATGGTGAATGTGGTGGCCTGACGCATGTCGCGTCGGCGTGCTATCTCTTCGGGTGTAATGCCGGCGTCGATTTTGTGGGCAGCGTCTTCAACGGCACGCGGGTAAGCGTAGGGCAAACCAAACTCGGCCAGAATGGCATGCATTTCGGTGTTGTTCTCGCCCTTCTTGCCAAGAATGTCGAGCACTTCGCCGCGCGGATTTTTGGCGTCGTCGGGCCAGTCGGTGATGCGGACCACTGCCTTATCGCCGGTTTTTCCACCGTGGAGTTTTTTTGTTGGGATGAAAATGTCGGTTGCCAGAAATTTCGAGTCGGTCGACAGCATTGCGTACTGGCGTTCCACTTTGAGTGTCCCGATGAAAGTTTGTTCGTTGGGTTCAAGAATTTCGACAACTTTACACTCCGGTTCTACACCTTTGCGGTGGGCGGCCACGTGTACTTTCACTTTGTCGCCGTTGAGAGCATGCATCGAGTTGCGTTCTGCTACGAAAATTGTTTCTTCGTCGCCGTCGATTAAAACTCCGTTTTTACCATTCGACCGGCGGATGAATGTGCCTGTTGCAACAGTGCCCCTGCTTGGCGCTTTGTATTTGCCGGGTGAAACTTCAATAATGTTACCGTCATATTCCAGTTCGGCCAATCGCATGGCAACAGCCTTCAGCGCTTGCGGTGTCGTAGCGCCTATTGCATGCGACACTTGTTTGTAGTTGAAGGTTTTGTTCCCTTGTGCATTTATGTAATCGTCGATTAGCGCAAAGAATTGGCGAGTCGATGTCTTTGATGTAGTCTTGCTTTTGGCCATAATATATTGCTCTTGGTGGTTGTTTTATAATGTGATTTTGCACAGCCGTGCAGTTATATAACACATTTTTAGGCGTCGATGTTGGCGTAGTTGGCGTTTTCTTCGATGAAATCGCGTCGTGGAGCTACATCCTCACCCATGAGCATTGAGAATATGCGGTCGGCTTCGGCGGCGTCGTTGATGTTGACCTGTTTGAGCAGGCGATGTTCGCGCGACATTGTTGTATCGCGGAGTTCTTGCGCGCTCATTTCTCCCAAACCTTTGTAGCGCATCACCTTGGTTTTGTCGCCGAAACGGGCAATGAACGACTGCACCTGCTGATCGGTCCAGCAATATTCCTCGTTTTTGCCCATTGTGCACTTATACAGCGGTGGTGTAGCCAGATAAAGGAATCCGTTTTCGATAATCGGACGCATACGGCGGAAGAAGAATGTCATGAGCAATGTTGCAATGTGGCTGCCGTCGACATCGGCATCGGTCATGATGATTATCTTGTGATAGGCGAGCTTGTCGAGGTTCACGGCTTTCGAATCTTCTTCGGTTCCGATTGTGACGCGCATGGCGCGGAACAGGTTGGTGATTTCCTGATTGTCGAAAATCTTGTGATCCATAGCTTTTTCGACGTTCAGAATTTTTCCGCGCAGCGGCAGAATGGCTTGATATGTGCGGTCGCGGCCCTGTTTTGCTGTTCCGCCTGCCGAGTCACCCTCGACAATGAAGAGTTCGCAATCTTCAGCGGTACGGCTTGAGCAGTCGGCCAGCTTTCCTGGGAGTCCGCCTCCACATAGTGGCGATTTGCGCTGCACGTTTTTGCGGGCGTTGTAAGCTGCATGGCGGGCTGTTGCTGCCAGTATCACTTTGTCGACAATCAATTTTGCCTGGCGTGGGTGCTCTTCCAGATAGTCGCGTAATGCTTCTGAAACGGCAGTCTGTACGGCACCGATAACTTCGTTGTTGCCCAGCTTTGTCTTTGTCTGGCCTTCAACTTGAGGTTCCATGACTTTTACAGAAACAACGGCTGTCAGACCCTCGCGGAAGTCGTCCGACGAAATGTCGATTTTGAGCTTTTCGAGCATCTTTGAGTCTTCGGCATATTTTTTCAGCGTTGAAGTCAGGCCACGGCGGAAGCCGGTAAGGTGCGTTCCGCCTTCGATGGTGTTGATATTGTTTACAAACGAGTAAACGTTTTCATTGTAAGTGTTGTTGTAAGTGAGAGCTACTTCAACAGGTATTCCTTGACGCTCTGTGTTGAGATGGATCACATCGTCGATGAGGGTTTCCTTGCTTGAATCGATATAGCGGACAAAGTCTTCCAGACCGGTTTCGGAGAAAAAGATTTCGGTTTTGAATTCTCCGTTTTCATTTACAACGCGGCGGTCGGTCAGCGACAGACGTATGCCTGCGTTGAGGAATGCCAGGTCGCGCAGACGATTGGCAAGGGTAGTGTAGTCGTAAACAGTAACTGTGAATATGCTGTCGTCGGGGCGGAATGTGATTGTTGTGCCGGTTGTGTCGCTTTCGCCGATAACCTGCAGTTCTGAGGTTGGCTTTCCGCATGAGTATTCCTGCATGTAGATTTTTCCTTGACGGCGCACCTCGGCGCGCAGATATGTTGAAAGTGCGTTCACGCAACTTACGCCCACACCGTGCAAACCACCTGATACCTTATATGAACCTTTGTCGAATTTGCCGCCGGCGTGAAGCACAGTCAGCACCACTTCAAGAGCGCTTTTGTGCTCTTTTTCGTGCATGTCGACCGGAATTCCGCGGCCGTCGTCGACTACAGTGATTGAATTGTCTTCGTTGATTGTCACTTCTATGTGCGATGCATATCCGGCTAAAGCTTCGTCGATTGAGTTGTCAACAACTTCATAAACCAGATGGTGCAAGCCTTTTATGCTTATATCACCGATATACATGGCCGGGCGTTTGCGTACTGCCTCAAGACCTTCCAGCACCTGAATATTACTGGCGCTGTATTCTTCTGTTTTTTCAGACATATAGTTTTTCTTCTGAATGAATGTGATAATTCTTTATGTGCTTACTTGCAAAATTAACGCGCTCACATCGCATTGGACGATGCTCGGCGCGCCTTGTTGGGTAAACAAAGGTAAGAATTTTTTTTGTCACCAGCAAATTTTCGCGCGTGCGTATATTTAACCAAGGAGTTGTGTTGGTTTGCGTGTTTTGTTTTGTGTGGGTGTATTAAATTTTGTAATTACGTTAATTTGTTGGCTGATAAGTTGTTGTAATGTTAATTTGAAATTTCTCCAAAAATTTCTGACAAAATATTTGGAGAATAAAATGAAAGTTTC
>CAYQYL010000052.1:0-14961 GCA_964421745.1 uncultured Muribaculum sp.
CGGAATTTGCTTTTTTTTATGTATCTTTGTGGCTGAGATGGAAGAATCGCTTAACTTATCGCAACAGCAACGTCTGCAACAGAAGTTGTCACCGATGCAGGTGCGTTTTGGACGGATGCTTGAAATGACCGCTCCCGAACTGGAAGATGAGGTGCGCTATGCTCTCGATGAGAATCCGGCTTTGGTAGCGGCTGATTCCGACATTATATCGGGCGAATCCGATTCTTTCGACGAAACGCCGGAACAGGTGCAGATGGCCGACTATGCCAACGATGATGAACTCCCTTCTCATTATTCATCCGGAGGATATTCGGCAGCGGAAACGGTGGAGCCATTTGCAGCCGACACGTCGGTTACGTTACTCGACAGCCTGTCGCAGCAATTGGCTGAAATGCCTTTGTCGGCCACCGACCAGCTGATTGGACGCTATGTTGCCGGAAATCTTGATGATAATGGCTATCTGACACGCGATGTTCCCTCAATGGCGACAGACATCGAAGTACACACCGGACAATATGTGCCGGCGGCACGTGTTCAAAAAATGCTCGATGTTGTCCGCTCGCTTGAACCTGCCGGTGTTGGAGCCGTTGACCTGCGTGATTGTCTGCTGCTGCAGCTGCGTAGGTTGAAGAGTTCGGCCGCACGCGACAATGCCATTGAAATTATTACACACTACTTTGACCTTTTCTCGCTCAAGCACTATCATCGCCTTGCCACGTCGCTCGGTCTTGATGAAAATGAGCTAAAGCAAGCTCTTGATCTTATCCGTCAGCTTAATCCGAAACCGGGCAGTCTGATTCAAGTAGACACTAACGACGAAAGGACGCATCACATTATTCCTGACTTCTCTGTCGAGGTGGATGGCGACACAGCAACAGTGTCGTTGCTCAATAAAGTTCCGGAGCTGGCAATAGAGTCGACTTTTACTGTTGAGGCAGAGCCAAAAGGCTCTGCTGCCACCGACCGTCAGGCTGCACTATTTGTCAGGCAGAAACGCGACGAAGCTCTTGAGTTCATGCGTTTGTTGCGTATGCGACAGAATACATTGCTCCGTGTGATGGAAGCAATAGTAAAGCTACAGCGCGAATTCTTTGTAACGGGAGCGTGTGCCGATACGTCGCTGATCAAACCAATGATACTTAAGGACGTTTCAGCTTTGACAGGCTATGATTTATCGGTGATTTCACGCGCCACGGCCGGAAAATATGTTGCTACACAAGCAGGAGTTTATCCGTTGAAAATGTTCTTTAACGAGCGCACCCACGAGTCGACCGACACCACGGCTCACGAAATAATGAATGTGCTGCGTAATGTTGTAGAGCAGGAAGACAAGAATCACCCACTTTCTGACGATGCCATAACAACAGAACTTCAGAAAAGAGGCTATGACATTGCACGGCGCACGGTTGCAAAATATCGCGAGCGGATGGGGATTCCCGTTGGACGCCTTCGTCGTGAGCTCTGACGAACTTTGTGCCGATCTTTGTCGTTGTAATAATACAATGAAACTGATTGCAAAATACACTTCCCGGATTTTAAGTCCGTTGCTGATTCCCACCTATGGCGCGTTTATGTCCTTGTGGCTAACGGGTCTGAACGCACTGCCATTGTCGTTGCGGTGGCGTGTCGTTTCAATGGTGTTCGCTATCACATGTCTGCTCCCTATGATGGCGATCTTATTGCTCTGGGCAATGCGCAAGGTGTCCGATCTCGGACTAAATAACCGAAACGACCGACCGTTGCCCTATGTGCTCACAGTCGTGTGCTATCTTCTGACAGCATTCTATCTTCACACAATTCATGCCCCGCAGTGGATGTGGCTTTTCATGATTGCTGGAGCCGGAGCAGCCATTGTGTCGTTTATCGTCAACTTCCGTTGGAAAATCAGCGCACACATGGCCGCTATGGGTGGTCTAGTTGCTCTGACGTTTCGCTTTGTGGCCGACAATCTTGCCGTAGTCGATATGTGGCCTGTTGCGACAGTCGTTATTCTTTTGGCCGGGCTGCTTGGCACGAGCCGCATCTATCTTGGCTGTCATACACTCGCACAGGTGCTTGCCGGAGCTGCAAACGGTTTTCTGTGGGTATGGTTGCTAACATTATAGCAATAAACTGCTGTTTTTTTGGATTGCTATCACTATCTTTGTGGTGAATAATCATTTCTTGATATGACCCCATCTGTTAGTATAATCATGGGCAGCACTTCCGACTTGCCCATTTTGTCGAAAGCTGCTCAGCTGCTTGACGACATGGAAGTACCTTTTGAAATGAATGCATTGTCGGCACACCGCACACCCGCTCAGGTAGAAGAGTTTGCGCGGGAGGCTGCCGGCCGAGGCGTGAAAGTAATTATTGCTGCTGCCGGAATGGCTGCAGCCCTACCCGGTGTTATTGCCGCAAACACAGTTTTGCCTGTTATCGGAGTGCCGATTGCTTCCACTCTCGACGGAATCGATGCATTGCTTTCAATTGTGCAGATGCCTCCCGGCATTCCTGTTGCAACTGTTGGAATCAATGCCGGCTACAACGCCGCTCTGCTTGCAGTTCAGATGTTAGCACTTAATGATGCAGAACTTGCCGCACGTTTTGCCGAATTCAAAAATGCTCTTTCCGGTAAAATTGTTAAAGCTAATGCGGATCTGGCTCAAGTGAAATTCAAATTCAAAACAAACTGACCTCATGACGCGATTCGACTATCATCGCCGGCCTACAACGAAGGTCGGCATTGGCCGCATATACATAGGTGCCGGCAATCCGATTGCTGTGCAGTCAATGACAAACACTTCCACAACCGACACCGATGCCTCTGTAGCGCAATGTCGTGAAATTGCTGATGCCGGGGCTTCACTCGTTCGTCTGACAGCGCAGGGTGTACGTGAAGCAGAAAACATAGGTGTGATTCGCAGTCGTCTTCGTGAATTGTCGGTTGATGTGCCTCTGGTTGCGGATATCCATTTTAATCCGCGCGCTGCTTTTGCGGCGGCCGAGGTTACCGATAAAGTCCGCATTAACCCGGGCAATTTCGTAGATCCCGGACGCACTTTTAAGAAATTGACATACACCGACGAAGAGTATGCTGAGGAGTTGAAACGTATCGACGATGTTTTTGGCAGCTTCCTTGATGTGTGTTCGAAGCATGCGACAGCTGTGCGTATAGGTGTGAATCATGGTTCTCTTTCCGACCGCATCATGAGCCGTTACGGCGACACCCCGGCCGGAATGGTCGAGAGCGCCATGGAGTTTCTTCGCGTAGCATGCAGCCGAGGTTTCGAAAACATTGTTATTTCAATAAAGGCAAGCAATGTGGTCGTCATGGTGGAAACAGTCAGATTGCTCGACAAAGCAATGAGAGCCGAGGGTATGGCTTTCCCTTTACATCTTGGTGTGACTGAAGCTGGCGACGGCGAAGACGGACGTGTGAAAAGCGCTGCCGGAATCGGCTGTCTTCTGAGTGAAGGCATCGGCGATACAATCCGTGTGTCGCTTAGCGAAAATCCTGCCAACGAGGTTCCTGTGGCCGCCGAACTTGTTCGCTATGTGACAGCCCGTGCAAAAGAGTCGGGTCTTGACTCGCTTTTTGGCGATCTTTCAGAAACTTCGTTCCAATCGGAAGCGGCAGGCAAAATAGGCGGAACAAATCCGACAGTTGTAGTGAACGAGAACGAGGTTGTTTTGTCGGACTACATCGCTGTTGAATCGCCCGAACAACTTCTCGACACCAACTTTTTGGACGAGTTGCGCTCGAATCCCGGAAAGGTGATAGTGCTAAGCCCCGGAAAATGGCTTAACATCCCCGGTGCAATCAAAGCAATGGCTACACGGTTGCGTTCCGAAGGAATCCTTAATCCCATTATTCCGCATATTGTGTACACCGGAACCGACTCGGACACCATAGCCTTGCATGCTGCTGCCGATTTCGGAGCCTTACTCTTGTCCGGACTGCGCGACGGAATCTGGATTGATGCGCCTGATATGTCGTCGCAATGGGTCATGAATCTTTCTCTAACCATTTTGCAGGCTACGCGCATCCGTTTCACCCGCACCGAATTCATAGCATGCCCGGGATGTGGCCGCACGATGTTCAATCTCGAACAGACACTCGCTGCTGTAAAAGCCGCTACAGGTCACCTGAAAGATCTTAAGATTGGCGTAATGGGATGCGTAGTGAATGGCCCCGGTGAGATGGCCGATGCCGACTTTGGATACGTAGGTGCGGGGGTAGGGCGCATCAGCTTGTACAAAGGGAAAGAGTGTGTCGAAAAGAACATACCCCAGGAGGATGCCATTCCACATCTCATCTCCTTGATTAAAGCGTCTGGCCTCTGGCACGATCCTGCTTGAATGGCATAATAAATTCTCGAAAATTTCGTATATTTGCAATAACATGTATGCTATAATGTTTGCAACAAAGGTATACAGGAAGTATTAATTACCCCAAAAAACACATTTTGATGAAAAAAATTGTATTTCTCCTCTTTTCTATGCCGATGCTTATGTCGGTAGCGTGCTCATCATCGTCTGACGACGGTCCTAAGCTGTCTGAAGAAGTCGATGTGACAACCAAAACGGAAGTAGCTATTAACGGTAACGTGTTAACTTTGAAGCAAGATCTGACTCGCGGCGGAGCAATCTGCTACATTGCCAACAACGCCGGAGGCGAAAACATAGTTAACATTGCCGACGAAGGCCGCTACATTCAGCAATCCTATTATGCCGGCAATCGGGTTGACCGTCGCGGCGACGGTCAAGGTTATGTTTGGTCGCCCTGGAACTGGAATCCAATTCAGGTCGGTGATTACCGTCGTAACCGAGCGCAGATTCTTAAAGCTACAATCCAGGGCAATACCACATACGTGAAATGCATACCCATGCAGTGGGATATGAACAATCATCCTGCTGAAGCAATCATGGAGCAATGGACTACACTCGACGGTAACACAATTCATGTACGCAACAAAATCACCTGCCAGCGCACCGACGATATTTATGGCGAAGGTGTTGAATGCGATCAAGAGATACCTGCCGTGTATCCTATTTCAAAACTAAAGAATCTTTACACCTATAATGGCGAAGCTCCTTTTACGGGCGACGCGCTGTCGCAATTGCCGGTTGTTGAATTGACAATGAACCAAGGTGGAGGCGGCGGAACCTGGGGGCGTTACGATGACATTTCGGAAAAATGGATGGCGTTCGTCAACGACCAAAACTGGGGTATCGGTGTCTACAGCCCGACAGCGACCAAATTCCTTGCAGGGCGTTCCGATTCCAATACCAACGGCAATGCCACTTCGGGATCAACCTCTTACATCTCACCCGTACGTCGCGAAGCACTCATGAAAAATTCCGTGATGGAGTATGAGTACTACCTTGTTGTTGACCAGCTCGACAATATTCGCAAACGAATCTACGAAATTAAATCTGCCAACTAACTCTATCGGATAAAATAACAGCGGCACTGTATCGGTTTTTGATGCGGTGCCGCTGTTGTTTATCGGGAAGAAAGATGAGCTTAAATCGCGTAGACGAGAGCTAAATTCAGGTAGATGTTATAGGTGTTCATATCAATCTTGCGGGTCGAAGGTGACAATGTGCTCAGAAGACCCCACTGCAAATTAGCCCTCACTGCCAACGACCGATAGATGCGGCGTTGTGCTCCAATGATAAGACCGGTGTCGAAGCGACGTATATCCGACGAATAATTGTATTCAGCTTTGCTGACGGCTATGATCGGATGGAGTGGATCCTCACGCAGTTTGCCGTTTGAAACCTGTCCGTTGAACGAGCGGTTGAAACCATACGAAAAATATGCTCCACCTTCGAATTGCCAGTTGCAAGTCGGCCTGAACACGGCGGTCACGGGAATTGTGACATATGAAACCTTGGTTTTGTTTTTGATTCGTCCGGTGAAGTAGCCGGTTTTGGTGCCGGTATTGTCGCCCGAAACTATGTTCATTGTCAAATGGTAGTTCTTTGCTTCGATGCCGGTTTGCATACCTTTATTCTCAATCGTCACCCCGGCCGAAACTCCCCATTTGTCGCTGAGCATTTTCGTAGCGTTTGCACCCAGTGACAGATTCAGCGTAGGCTGATAATCGGTGATTTTTCGAATTTCGGCAGGAATGCCCATTGGCGCTGATGCTCCGATGTTAAATCCGGCCACTATGCGATACTCAATTCCGTGATGGCTTGGGAATACATAGCTGTCCTGTGCATGACAATTGGCCGAGGCCAGCAATGTAACGCCGGCTAATGCTAAAAAGATATGTTTCATTACTGGCAAATTATTTCAACGTCATCGATAAGTAATGTACTGCCCGGCGCTCCGTCATAATCATCGCCGTTTCGGCTCGATGAGAATATCAATGCCAGATTGTACAGTCCGCGGTTCATCAGGTCGGTGTCGAACGGTTTTTTGTAGACAAACTCCAGATCGAACGCTACATATCCTTCGCCCGGCGTTGCGCTGATTTCTTCGGTGAGTTCGGCACGGGCAACAATGCTTTGGCTTGTTTTGGATGTGAAACCGTTCAGGTGAGATTCGCCCTGATCTGTACGATACAGTATTCCCTGAAGTCGGCAGCAGTCAGGCTCTCCGCTCTTGTTTGTCAATCCGCCGGAACGGTATTTGTACATGCCTTTCAGTCGAAGTGGTTTGCCTGTGAACGGCAGTCCGAACATTGTTGACTCTTTCGGTTCATACTTCGACCCGTCGAACTGCCCGATAAACAGGTTGCCGGCAGCTATGGGTTTGTCGATCTGTCCGGTCAGCCTGGTGACGAGTTTTGCTGCATATCGGCCCGAACAGGCCTCTTCTGTCGGCTGTGTGGGGAATGCTGTGTAGTCGTCAAATTTTCCTGTCAGGAAGTTATATGCCTGATTACCGCACGACCAAATCATTGTACGCGATGAACTTGTAAGTTCGTACGGAATCATATAACGCATCCTGTCGGGCTGAATCCAGTTCTCGAATCCGAATTTTGTCGGTATCGAATTAATACGCACCGACAGTCTGTAGTCGAGTGCCCATTTCCCATCCTCGCTTGTCACGCGGAAATTCTGTGGCGAAGTGTAATCGGTGACGGTTGCCGGATCGGGAACAATGCTTGCTCCTTTCGATATCTCGATTTCGAGTGTCAGATTCGATAGATTGGTTCCCGGCAGGGCGTATGCCTCTATTTCTCCGCCTGGGTGTATCACCACGTTGGTCACATTGCCTTCGGGCGATGTGACAGCGAGAATATCCACATCTATATTAGGCAACTCGCCCTTGATACAGGAGGTGAGTCCTGCAAGGGCGAGAAGCAATAGAGTGTGGATTTTCGAAATCCTTATCATAGGCTATGTGGTTTACTGAGCCTGCTGGCGCAAGTTGATTTTGCCGTTAGCGGCAATAAATGCATCAGCTGTAAATTTGCGGCCTGTTGCGCCCCATTGTCCGAGTGCGAGCACGCAGATGTACTTCTGAGGTGCTGCCGTTACATCCACACCGGGGCCTACAGGGTCGAGCTTACGGAGCGAGTGTGCGTAGTCTGTATCAAACACCATGTTACGGTACAGGATCATCACACCTTTGTTCCATGAGTCGCCGTCCCATTCAAGAACATTGATGTTGTTGTTGTCTGCAATTTGCTTGATCTGAGCATATTTGTCAGAGCCTTTGTCGACAAGGATATAGTTGGCAAAACCGTTTTCGTCGATTTTTGTCTGATAGTCGCTGATTGCAAGGGGTGTGTAGGTCTGGTCGTTACCTACGCAAACCGACCAGTAGCGCATGTCGGTTTTGCCATATTCAGCGGCGCTCTTGGGGTAGGAAGGAGCCTTGAAGTTGAACATCATCACTTCGTTTTTCTCAAGCAGGTTGCGTGAGTAGCAATATTCGGCCGGTCCGTTGGGGTAGGCAAACGAGAACGGAGCGCGGAAGAAAAGCAAGTTGTCCGATGCTGTGAATGCTGCTCCGGGCAGTTCCATATCGCCGCGCAGGCCGCTGAGCTCGCGTTTGGGTGCAGCCACGGCCTTGCCTGTTGTCAGGTTAAGACCTTTCACAAGCGGCATGCCGACGCTGCCTTTGATGTCGCCTTCAGGAATGTAGTAGCGCAGGATTGTGCACACTTTTTTTGCAGCGGCGTCAAACCAGATAACATTGTCGCAGTTGTTGGCAAGCGAAGCCGGTGCGTTGGTAGGCAGAACATAGATTGTGTATTTCTGTTTTTTGCCTGCTGCTACATCAACAAACGGGTTTTTGTAGCCGGCATCCGCTTTGATCTCGGTATCCATAAGGCTAAATTTGTAGCCCTGCTGGTCAACATAGCTTGTCTGTTCGTCGTCGTCATAAACGTTGTAGCTCAGGAAGCGGGCTTCGGGGAATTCGCCTTCAATAATAAGACCGGTTCCGGGGTTGGCTGCCGCGTCGAAAGTGTATTCCCAATAATATGCAAAGTGGTCAGGATAGAACTGAAGTGTCATGTTGTCGCCGCGTAGAACCTCGCCCCACATGTCAGCACCGACAACTTTGTTATTGTCGTCGTTGTTGTCACTGTCGCCGCATGATGTCATGCCCAGGCAAAGTGCGCTCATTGCAAATGCCATCCCTGCGATTTTTGTCAGACTTGATAATTTCATTACTTTTTCCTTTTGTTAATACTATAAATGTGAATAATAATTAATGTTCCGCACAAAATTACTTAAAAAAATCACATAAAACCAATATTTACATCTGAATTTAGGACCGCAAGCGCTCATTTAACTTCGGTTTACAAATGTTAATAACATACAAATGACGCTAATTTGAAAATAGATTTGCACGTTGTGTTGATAAATGTTAACTTTGTAAAATCCATAACCATACATTTCTTCAGTTCGTGAATGGATGTGTTTGAAGTGTCAGAAAAATCAATCATTGAATAAACTTTCTTAGAGATATGAAACAATTTTTTACCTATGTTGCCGCGACAGTGGTGGGTGTTCTGATAACTACTATTATCACTTCAGGGCTTTCGCTGATCATGTTCATCATGATAATGGCCATGGCCGGTGCATCTTCGTCCGTGCCTAAAATTGAGCATCATTCAATCTTGAAAATTGATTTGTCGGGTGTATTGAGCGACAGGCATCAAGGAATGACTTTCGTGCAGCAGATGCAGGGTGAGAAAGATCAATCGAAAGGACTCGACGACATTATCACCTCGATCCGATGTGCGGCTACAGATAATAAAATTGAAGGAATCTATCTCGATTGCAGCGGAATGAGTGGTGGAATCGCTTCGTTCCAATATATCCGTGAAGCTCTGGCCGATTTCAAGAAAAGCGGAAAATGGATCGCTGCCTATGGCGACGCCTACACTCAGGGAAACTATTATATAGCTTCTCTTGCCGATTCGTTGTGGCTCAATCCAATGGGCGAAGTGGAGGTGACAGGGCTCGGCGGTGAAATGATGTTTTTCAAGGGACTGCTCGATAAACTCGGTGTGGAAATGCAAGTGTTGAAGGTCGGAACCTATAAGAGTGCTGCTGAGCCTTTTGTTTTGACAGCTCCAAGCGAGGCAAGTCTAAAACAGACACGTGAATATATCACTCCGCTTTGGCAAGTTATCTCTCAGTCGATTGCCGAGTCGCGCGATGTTTCGGTCGAGGAGGTAAACATGTGGGCCGATTCGATGTTGATTACTCAAGATCCGGAAACCTTTGCAAGCCGACATATCGTCAGCGATCTGGTCTATCGCCATGAAGCTGAAAATCGCCTCAAATTAATGTCAGGTATCGACAGTGACGATGACTTGCGCTTTATTTCTCCTGTCCAATATGCCCGCACGATAAAACAGAACAATACGGGTAAGAAAATCGCTCTTCTGTATGCCGAGGGTAGCATTGTCGACACTGGTAAAGAAGGAATTGTGGGTGAAGAAATGGCACCGCTGATTTTGGAACTTGCCGAAGACGACAATATTGATGCTCTTGTGCTTCGTGTGAATTCGCCCGGTGGAAGTGCCTTTGCTTCGGAACAGATTTGGGAGGCTCTGCAGCAGTTTAAAGCTAAAGATAAGCCATTTTATGTTTCAATGGGAGATGTGGCTGCTTCAGGAGGATATTACATTTCGTGCGGTGCCGACAAAATTTTCTGTCAACCGACAACCATTACAGGATCGATCGGCATCATCGGGCTCATTCCTAATATCAAGGGGTTGCTTAACGACAAACTTGGCATAACAACTGCTTCAGTTGCCACCAATCCGAACTCGCAGCTCAACATTACAAATCCGATGACTCCCTTGCAGAAAAAGCATATGCAGAAAATGATTGAACGTGGCTACAAAACCTTTGTTGACCGTTGTGCCAAAGGGCGTCGTCTGTCAACCGATTCGATAGATGCTATTGGCCAGGGTCGCGTCTGGGATGGTGCTACGGCTCTGAAAATCGGACTTGTCGACAATCTTGGTAATCTCGATCAGTGTATCGAGGCAATTGCTGTCGATAACGGCTGGACCAACTATCAGATTGAAGTTTACCCTGATGCAAATCTTTCGTGGTGGGAAAAAATGATTGTCGAAAGCACTCAGATGAAAACCGCCCTTCTCCGGAGCGAACTTGGCGATGCATATCCGCTCTACATGACAGTGAAACGTGTAAAAGAATTGAATCCCATTCAGTGTCTTGCGCCTGAATTGATAATCAAATAGGTTGATATGCGCCGCAACGTGATTATTGACACTCTGCTACTACGACCCATGTCGATGCTCTACGGCATGGGGGTGGGCATGCGCAACCGCATGTTTGAGTGGAAACTGCTGAAGGAACAAACTTTCAGGGTGCCCGTTGTGGTTATTGGAAATCTTGCGATAGGCGGTACAGGTAAAACCCCGCACACCGAGTATGTCGTGTCGCTTCTGAAGCGGGAGTACCGTATCGGGGTGCTTTCACGTGGCTATAAACGGCACACAAAAGGTTTCATTATTGCCGACCGAAACTCAAAGCCTAACGATATTGGCGATGAACCCTACCAGATTTATCAGAAATTTGGATCTGAGATCCGTGTGGCCGTGTGCGAGAGCCGTGTGAAAGGAATAAAGAAATTATTGGAAGCCGACCCCTCCATAAACCTTATCGTACTCGATGATGCTTTTCAGCACCGCTATGTTAAGCCCAAAGCTTCGATAGTGCTCACAGAGTGGAACCGACCTGTTTACGACGACAAACTCCTGCCCCTCGGACGCCTGCGTGAGCCTCTCAGCGGTCTGACGAGAGCCAGCATGGTGGTCATAACAAAGTGCCCCCGCCAGATACGTCCAATGGATGTGCGCTTGTTTTATGAACACCTGAATCTATTCCCTTATCAGAAACTGTATTTCTCCCGTTACCGATATGGAAATCTTGTTAGCGTTTTCCCCGATGAAGTGCGTTATATGCCCGATCTGAACTGGCTTGGGCACAACGACTCAGTGCTTCTCGTTGCCGGAATCGCCAATCCAAAACCCTTGTTGCGCCATCTACGAGGATTCAAGATTAAAGTGAAACTCGAAAAATTCCCCGATCACCACGATTTCAGCCGTCGTGATTTTGATATTATTCAAAAAGCCTACAGTAAGCTCCCCGGGAAGAACAAATTTATCATAACAACAGAAAAGGATGCTGTTCGCATGGCAAACAATCCTTACTTCCCTCAGCAGTTGAAACAGAACATATTCTATATGCCTATATCGGTTGAATTCCTGCCACCGGCAATGCCTCCGGGGTCGTTGCCTTTTGCCGACGAGTTGCGCCGTTTGATTAATGAACAGCCTCTGTAAGGATTTCAAGGGCGTTTATTTGAAACTTTTTCGCTATTAAAGCGTTTGCTGTTTATAGGTGATTTCAGTTGACCCTATCATCCCGAATTACAATAATTAATACGAATACTCCCCATGATTGAGAAAATTAAGGAAACCGGCAACTATATCCGTTCAGTTGTCAATGGCCCTATGCCAACTACAGCTATAATTCTTGGCACCGGTTTGGGTGCGCTGGTCGATCACATAACAGACAAGCAGTTCATTCCATATAGTTCGATACCCAATTTCCCGGTTTCGACTGTCGAAGGACATTCAGGAAATCTTATTTTCGGGAAGCTCGGCTCACGACCTGTAATGGCAATGCAAGGCCGATTTCACTTCTACGAAGGCTATGACATGAAAACTGTCACATTCCCCGTCCGTGTGATGAAGGAACTCGGCATAAAAACTCTGTTTGTCAGCAATGCGGCCGGTGGAATGAATCCTGAATTCAGAGTAGGGGATCTGATGGTTATCACAGATCATATCAATCTGTTCCCCGAACACCCGTTGCGAGGGAAAAACTATAACGAACTGGGTACACGTTTCCCGGATATGAGTGAGGCTTATTCGCGCCGACTCATTAAGAGCGCAATGCAGATTGCCGATGAGAAGGGCATCCGTCTGATGCATGGAGTTTATGTCGGCACTCAAGGACCGACATTCGAAACTCCGGCCGAATATAAGTATTTTCATATCATCGGTGGCGATGCTGTAGGCATGTCAACCGTGCCCGAAGTGATTGTGGCCCGTCATGCCGGAATAGAGGTGTTCGGCGTTTCTGTCATTACCGACCTGGGTGTGGAAGGTGTGGTTGAAAGCGTTTCTCACGAAGAGGTGCAGAAAGCTGCCAATGCCGCACAACCTAAAATGATGGAGATTATGTCAGAGCTTGTCATGCGCTACGACGCTTGATCGGCGGCCTAATTAATAATGTCCAAAACTGTCTTAGGATATGGAGCAGAACGAACAGCAGCCACGGAAAGAAACTGAAATTTCGCAGTTGGGCGAATTCGGACTCATTCATCGGCTGACCGATGATATACAGATCTCGAACGAGAGCACTCTAAAAGGTGTAGGCGACGACGCGGCTATTCTGTCGTTTCCCGACACAGACGTTGTTGTGTCAACCGATTTGTTGCTCGAAGGAGTGCACTTCGATCTAACCTATGTGCCTCTTAAACATCTTGGCTACAAGAGTGCGGTAGTGAATATTTCCGATATATGCGCAATGAACGCCACTCCACGGCAAATAACGGTTTCGCTTGGTATTTCACGGCGTTTCACTGTAGAGCATATCGAACAACTTTATGAGGGTATAAAACTTGCATGCAGTGTCTATGGCGTGGATCTCGTGGGGGGCGACACAACAGCATCGCGTCAAGGACTGGTGATTTCTGTCACGGCCATAGGCGACGCACCCCGCGACATGATAGTGCGCCGCGATGGTGCGCATGATACAGATCTCATCTGTGTCAGCGGCGATCTGGGGGCTGCCTACATGGGTCTTCAGTTGCTCGAACGGGAAAAGGCTGCGTCGGCCGGGCAATCAGACTTCGTGCCTCAATTCCAAGGGAAAGAGTATCTTATTGAACGACAACTTAAGCCGGAGGCAAGAAAAGACATTGTCGAGGAACTTGCTAAGGCAGGTATCAAGCCGACGGCCATGATGGACGTGTCCGACGGACTTTCGTCGGAGCTGTTGCATATTTGCAAGGCAAGCGATACGGGTTGCCGGGTTTATGAAGACCGTATTCCGATTGACTACCAGACTGCAGTAATGGCCGAAGAGCTGAACATGAATCTCGTCACTGCCGCTCTTAACGGAGGTGAAGACTACGAATTACTCTTCACTGTGCCGTTGACCGACCATGAAAAGGTGTCAAAACTCAAAGGAGTACGTGTTATCGGTCATATAACAAAACCCGAGCTCGGATGCGTACTTGTCACCCGCGACGGACAGGAGATGCAGCTCCGTGCGCAAGGTTGGAATCACATGTCCTGAAATTGTAATGAACCTCTACATTAAATCAATATAATGAATTTTATAGGTATTATTCCGGCGCGTTATGCCTCTACACGATTCCCCGGTAAGCCATTGGCCGACATATGCGGCAGTCCGATGATTGAGCGCGTCTACCGTCGGGCATCGGAAGTGATCGACGATGTGTTTGTCGCCACCGACGATGTGCGCATCGCATGTGCTGTTGAAAAATTCGGCGGCAAACCGCTGATGACATCCGAACTTCATCGTAGCGGAACAGACCGTTGTTATGAAGCTCTTTGTTTGTCGGGAATCAATGCCGATGTCGTGATCAACATTCAGGGCGATGAACCGTTTGTTGCTCCCGAGCAGATCAGGCAGTTGATGTCGTGCTTCAGCGACGAGTCAACCGACATTGCAACCCTTGTGCGCCGCTTCGATCCGGCGGCCGGATATGAAGCATTGGCCAATCCGAATACACCGAAGGTTGTTATCGACAATTCGATGAATGCTCTCTACTTCAGTCGCTCTGTCATTCCTTATGTGCGTGGCAAAGAACAGGATCAATGGCCGTCGGCAACGACATATTACACTCATGTCGGCATGTATGCCTATCGTTCGAGTGTGCTTGAACGAATTGTGAAGATGCCGCAGTCGTCGCTTGAGTTGGCCGAATCGCTCGAACAGCTACGCTGGCTCCAGAATGGTTGCCGCATAAAAACAGCTGTGACTGATGCTCCGACTATAGGCATAGATACACCCGACGATTTACGCGCCGCGATAGAATTCTGCAAAAGCAATAATCTGTAAATGGCAAACGACAATAAGTCAATTTGGGATATCGCTCCAAAAATTTCCGGATTTGACAACCTTTCAATGCCTAAACCGGAAGTAGCACAGCTCCAATCGGGGGCGACATTGCATATTCTTCCACAGGGAGAGCTCGGTGTGTGCAGACTTGTATGTCTGATTCCCGGTTCACAGGCAGAAGCGCCAGCACCGGTGCTCCCTCAGATGCTTCTTTCAATGATTCAAGAAGGCACGATGTTGCATCCGGGTGTGGAATTGGCAAGAAAAATCGAATTTAACGGTGCGACAGTGCAGATCGGAATCTACCAGCATTATATGCTTGTAGGAATCAATATGCTTAGTTCAAAGGCTTTGGAGGTGATTCCT
>CAYQYL010000053.1:0-14559 GCA_964421745.1 uncultured Muribaculum sp.
CCTTTCGACACCTGCAGAATAACGGGCGATTTTTCTTCAGCGGCGGCTTTGATGATAGCCTGCAGCTGTTCCATGTTGTTGAAGTTGAATGCGGGAATTGCGTATCCGCCTTTGATAGCTTTTGCAAACATTTCACGGGTATTAACCAAACCCAGTTCCTTGTAACTTACCATCTTTTGAATTTTAGTATTTGAGTAAATAAAATTAGTTCTTACCACTGCCGCGCCATTGCCAGCTCCGCACGGAGCCGATTGGTGGCGTTTCGGCACTGCAAATATACTAACAAAACATTTAATTACGGAAATTTTTCGTTAAATAAGTTTTCGTCAATGTTAAATAACGTGAGCGGCCGGATCGGGGATGTTGTTTTGAAGAATTTAACTTGGATGTAATTATAGATAAATCAGAGCATTACAAATAGTTTGTCAGAAAAGTGGAGTGGTTGTTGCACAGGTCGAAAATTGTGATTACCTTTGCGAAGTCGAAACGGGAGTGTTTTGGCAAGAATATGGTGATTTAGTGTAGCGGTTAGCACGCCACCCTCTCACGGTGGAGACCCGGGTTCGAGTCCCGGATTCACTACACAAACGAGGCTGCCTAAAACAAATTAGGTAGCCTCGCTTATTTTTTGCCGTTGCGATTTTACCTGTGATTGAGGTAAGGGAGTATGAAGGCTTCGGCTACGGGAAGGAATCGGTCGTGGCCAAGAGCGTTGAGGTGAGCGTGGTCGTTGACTCCTTTGTTCTGGAAATAGATAGCACGGAAAGTGTCGCTGTGGGCATAGATGTTTGAACGTCGGGCAGCATCGAAGACAGGGATAGAATATTGTCCGCACACGTCGATTGTGGCATCGACAACCTGGTGGAAATTGTTGTTCTCGAAATTGTCACCGTTCCAGCATGTGAAGAACAGGATGTTGGCTGTAGGGTAGCGTTCGATGAGATTACGGCACAATTCGCCGAGGCGGAGGCGATAGGTGTCGATTCCGATTGAGTCGAGCAGGGTGGCATCGTTGTGTCCGGCAATGAGAAGGATGCAGTCGAGCGAGTCGGGAAGTTCAGTGTAGCGGTTGTACATGGCCTTTCCGAACCGGGCGCGGTCGAGAGCCACACAGTTGCCGTTGCGGCCGTGGTTGAAATACTCCATTCCGTGGCGTTTGGCAAATTTGTAGTGCCAGGTGTTTTCGACGGGTTCGCGATGGTTACGAACGTAGCTGTCGCCGAACACGGCTATGCGTTTGCCTTCGAGTGGCGATTGCGCAGGCGCAACCATAGCGCAGGCTACGATTAAAAGCAGAGTCAAGAAATGTTTCATGGTTTATTGTGTTTGTCGGTTAAGGCTGTTTGTCGAAGGGCATACAGTGGGCAAGATAGTTGCGGGCCTGTTGCCAGGGAATATAGATAGCGTCCGATCCTGGAATCAGTGCTACCGGCACTTCGTTCAGGTCGAAACGGACGTAGACGCGTCCGGTGTTGACCGAACGGACAAGAAGCATCTGCAGATTGCATGCCATTGGTGCGACATAGAAGTTTTTCCAATGCAGGGCTACGGTGTCGAAATAGTTTGTCAGATAGTAGCAGCCGGGCACGTGCATCAGCGACAGAAGCGGGAACATGGTTTCGGCGTGGCCGAAGCGGAGTTGCACGCGGGCTTCGTGGCTTTCAGGAGCAAGAGCGTTGTCGGCAGTTGTTATCAGATCGGCAAGCAGGTCGGCTGCAATGTCGGCCGGAGTGCGCGACATCACATTGGCAGAGCGTTCGAAGTACTGGCTGAGATTTTTGCATGCCCATAGCGAGTTCATCTCTTCAGGCGTGAAATAATCGAGGGGTTCGGCCGGGAATCCGGAGGCATTCATAGCGGCGACAACACCATAGGCGGTCTGGCTCCACTGGCGAGCATTGTCGTCGGACATGGGGTATTTTTCGCCCAGCAAACGGCGCGCCGGAGCCACAGGTGCATGGGTAAGGAAGAATTCGGAATATGCAGCTGCATATGGCTTTTCTTTCCGATAAGCCTTGTAGTCGGCATCGACGTCGAAGGGTCGCAGAAGAGGTGAATTCTGTGGACCTGACGAGGTGTAGATGCGCAGTTTGTTGTTGAGTTGAGCCAAGCGATGTGTAAACGCATCCATACTCATTATGCAACGCGGCACATAGGAAGATATGGCAGTCACTCTTGCCTCGCCTTCGAACAGCGAAGGATAGTTGGCAAACATTCGTTGGGCGATACCTTCCTGTTCGGCCATTCCGAGCGAGTCGAGTGTGCCCCAGCGGCCGTTGGAATTATTCAGCACGAGTTCGGCTGCCGCGAGCAGTTTACGTCCGGCTGGAGTGATTGTGCCAAGCGAATCGGCTCGCAGCAGAGAGGTTTTCAAAGCTAAGGCACGAGTAGGCGAGGTCATGTAACGGGCGCCGTGGCGCGACACATGATTTATCATTACAGGCTGAAGAGAGTCCGGGAGTTCCACATCGTGTTCAGGCACGGGGTAGGGCATTGCGCTGCCTTGACATTGCCAGGCGGTATAGTTGGTTTGTGTCGGGTCGGCGGCAGAAATATGCATCGCCACGCCTGCGGCTATTGCAACTAATAAAGAACGAAGTTTGTTTGTCATAACTGAATTGCTACCTTTGCATAAATAATGCACGTTAATATGGAGTTTCGCGAATACATACGGTCGCTTATTAATAATAATGAGTGCGACAGGGCTTTTGTTGAGCTCGACAGAAAAATTTTGTCTGGCGACGGCACCCAGGCATGGATGCTTATAGAACGGGGCAAGCTGAACTGGCGTCGTGGCGAAGTGCGTGCGGCTATGAACGATTATTATGCCGCTGATCGGCTTGAACCGGATAGCACGGCCGCCGTATTGATAGAAAACGCACGAGCGATCATGCAATTCCGGTGCACGGACCTGTTGAACCCGTGATTATAGTTCCGGTTGGCTGAGTATTGTCTGCAATTCTTTGTCGGTTGCGACCAGGCGGCTCCTGCACTCGGTGAGCAGTTGTGTTGCCCGGCGTGTGTAGGCCGCGAGTAAATCGATGTCGAGTTCGTCGGACTGCATTTTGCGAAGAATCGATTCGAGCTCGGCAAGAGCCTGCGAATAGGATAGTTTTTCGACAGGTGTGAATTCAGGTGTCTGTAGCATTGATTTATATAATGATTATTTTGTTACTGAATGAATTACGCCGTTGGCAAGTGTCGTTTCCAGCATCGATCCCGGAGGAACATCGTCGGCCGAACGAACAGCTTGTCCATTGAGTCGGGTAATTGAATATCCGCGCTTCAGGGTTGCCTGGGGCGAAAGAGCGTCGAGCAGTTGCTGGATTGTAGCCAACCGTTGATGACGGTTTTCCATGTAACGCGACAGACTCATCGACAGGTTGCCAGACAATTCGGATAGACGTATCATCTGGGGCTGGAGCCGGCGGGAGGAAATTTGCTGAAGAGCCATTGCCATGCGGTCGACTTTTGTTGTTGCACGCGACACTGCCGCTTGTGACAACGCCGGGAGCCGTCCTTCAAGTATGCCGAGCTGTTGGGAGCAACCGGCAATATACTGGCTTGCGGAGAGTGCTATCTCGCGGCCGATGGTTGTCAGACGGTCGAATGATTGTTTGCCGAGCTGGAGCAGAAATTCGGCCGCTGCTGTAGGGGTCTTTACGCGTTTACAGGCTACATAGTCGAGGATTGTCACATCGCGTTCGTGGCCGATGCCGACAATGACAGGCAGTGGAAAGCGTGCGACAGTGGCTGCCAGATCGTAGTTCTCGAATGAAAGCAGGTCGCTCGACGAGCCTCCGCCACGAATAATTACTACACAATCCCATTTGTGCTGTTCGCGTTCGATTATTCCGAGGGCTTCGATCACAGTGGATGGAGTGCGGTCGCCCTGCATTATGGCGGGAAACAACCGGGTGGTGAAACGCAGATTCAACGGGTCGGACGACAGTTGATTCATAAAATCGCCATAGCCTGCGGCTTCGGGCGAAGATACGATTGCGATGCGCAAAGTCGGTTCGTTCCAGCAAAGACTTTTGTTGATGTCGGCAATGCCTTCGGCTTTGAGCCGATCGAGCATTTCGCGGCGGCGACGCAGAAGGTCGCCCATCGTGTAGTCGGGGTTTACCGCGTTTATGACCAGCGACAGTCCGTAGACGGGATGCATCGAAACGGAAAGCCGCACCATCACTTTGAGCCCGCTGACAAAATCCTGACCTGTCGCGGCATAGAAGTCTGACCTGATCGCACGGAACACATTGGCCCATATCGCAGCGCGCGATTTGGCAACAGTAGCTCCGGTGTCGTCTTTCTGGAGCAACTCCATGTAGCAGTGGCCACCGCGTACGGCGACATCGCTCAACTCGGCTGTCACCCAGACGTTTTGCAGTGCGGGCACATTCAGTTGGTAGGCGATGCGTTGGTTGAGCTGTTGCAGGGTAATTGCTTCGGCAGTCATTGTTGTGCTATTTATTCTGACGAAGGAAAATGCCTAAACGCGGCGACCATTTGTAAACAAACTGCTCACGCAATAGCGGTTTAAGTTTTTCCCAGTCGTCGGGAGCAAGGAACTCAGACATGCGGTTTTTTACGATCAACGTCCGGTTGGCATCGTCGTAGATATATTCAGACAAAATAAACGGTGCCAATTGGCTAAAGGTTTCTTTGTCCTTTTTTGAACGAGCCTTCGACCACAGTGCCAAAGTCGGCTGTTCGAAAAATGCATCCTGGTGGATGTATTTTCCCCAATCTTTGCTGTAAACCTCAATGTCGCTGTCGTGTACTGGAAGTTTTACAGTGCGTATTACGGCAAAAACCGTGTCGTTTAGTCGCTTGGAGGGGAGGAGTACGATGCGATAGACGGTGGCATCGGTCATTTCTATCGTCACAGTGTTTGAATCCATTTCGGTTATTCGAGAACGGCCGTTCAGCTGATTGCGTGTCGGAGTAGTGGAACCGCTGTTGTAATAGTCTATCATGTCGAGCCGCGCGTTACGGTCGAGCATGGGTATCACTGCCGTCGGTGCGTTTAGAAATGCTCCGGCCGCCGTTGTACGGGCAGTTGCATCGGAAACTCCGAATGCAGCAAATAATATTGCTAACAGTGTGACAATAGAGAATCGTTTCATTGTTATTTTTTACGCTTGCTTTTCTTAATGAATTTGTCGTAGTTGCCGTGGCGCGGGTCGTCGCCGTCTTTCTTCTTCCGTCGCGAAGAAGCTTTCGAATAATCCTTTTCCGGGTCGGCTATTTCGGCATGCAGTGTGTTGCCGACAAAGTCGTAGCCGGTGAGAGCTTCGACGACGCGTCGTGCGTCGGATTTCTTGACGTCGAACAAAGAGTAGTTGCGCATCAAGTCGATACGACCGACGTCGACACGTTTACCCTGGACGGCATGGTTGAGTATGTCGATAAGATTCCCAGCATAGAAACCTTCGTTTTTACCGGCATTGACGTAGATGCGTTCCATGCCGCGGTCGGCTGTGCGACGGTCTTTTTCTTCGGGCGAACGTTTTTCTGATTTAGATTTTTTTCCGCCTTTAGAGGGCTTATCGTCGATAAAGTCGATTTTTGGAGCATCTTTGTAGTACTCAAGCAGACGGTTGAATTCAAGCGACAGCACACGTTTGAGCAGATCATCTTCGGAAAGCCAACCGAGTTTGCGGCTGACGCCGGGCAGATATTTACCGATTTCTTCGTCGTCGACTTTTACACGTTCCAGACGGTCGGCCAGGTTGTAAAGCTGTTTTTCGATAATGTGTTCGGGGGTGGGCACCTCTTTGCGTTCGAAAGTTTTGCCGATTCGACGTTCGATGTCGCGTAGACGAGATTTCTCGCGGGAGTGAATGATTGCGACCGACACACCGGTTTTGCCGGCACGTCCGGTACGGCCCGAGCGGTGGGTATATGTAGCGATGTCATCGGGCAATCCATAGTTGATTACGTGGGTCAGATCGCTGACATCAAGTCCGCGTGCAGCCACATCGGTTGCCACAAGCAGACTGAGAACGTGGTCGCGGAATTTTTTCATCACGGTGTCGCGCTGAGCCTGCGACAGTTCGCCATGGAGTGAATCGGCATTGTAGCCGTCTTGAATAAGTTTGTCGGCTATTTCCTGTGTTTCGGCACGTGTGCGGCAGAAAATGATTCCGTAGATGTTTGGGTTGTCGTCGGCAATGCGTTTCAGTGCAAGATATTTGTCGCGAGCGTGTACCATATAATATATGTGCCGCACATTTTCGGCTCCGGTGTTTTTTGTGCCTATTACAAATTCTTGCGGATTATGCATGTATTTCTGAGCGATTTTTGCTATTTCGGGTGGCATAGTAGCCGAAAAGAGAAGCATTTTGCGTTCCTGAGGTACATGCGAGAGAATATTGTTGATGTCGTCGACGAATCCCATGTTTAACATTTCGTCGGCTTCGTCGAGGATAACGGTGTGAACATTCTGCAGATGAACAACACCACGGTCGATCAGATCGATCAGACGCCCTGGTGTGGCAACGATTACCTGCACGCCTTTTCTCAAAGCCCTTATCTGGCTTTCAATGCTCGAACCGCCATATACGGGGAGCACGTTGAGGTGGGGCATATATTTTGAATAGTCGGCGAGGTCGCCACCGATCTGAAGGCAAAGTTCGCGGGTGGGAGCAATTATCAAAGCTTGAGGCTCATTGAGCTGCGGATTGATTCGCTGCAGGACAGGGAGTCCGAAAGCTGCAGTTTTACCCGTTCCGGTCTGTGCAAGTGCAATGACATCGCCGTCCTGGCTTAAAAGGTGGGGTATAACTTTTTCTTGCACAGGCATCGGACTTTGAAAGCCCATTTCTTCGATTGCCTGGCGTAGTTGTGGATTAACTCCTAATTCTTCAAATGTGGTCATAGTATTATTCTGTTATTTTTCACGCATGAAAATGTTGACGGGAGTGCCGGTGAAATCCCATTTTTCACGCAACTTGTTTTCAAGATAGCGGCGATAGGGCTCTTTAACCCATTGAGGAAGATTGCAGAAGAACACAAAAGTAGGAATTGTTTGATCCTTTAGCATAGTTACATACTTGATTTTGACAAACTTTCCTTTGTTTGCAGGAGGTGGATAGGCCGAAATAACTTCCTGCATATATGTGTTTAGTTGCGACGTAGGCACAAGGCGGTTTCGGTTTTCGTTGACAGCCACTGCTGTTTCAAGCACTTTGTGGATTCGCTGTTTTGTCAGGGCCGATCCGAAAATTATAGGGAAGTCGCTGAACGGAGCGAATCGCGAACGAATGGCGTCTTCCATTGCTTTGATCGCTTTCTGCGACTTGTCGGCAACAAGATCCCATTTGTTGACACACACAACAAGACCTTTTTTGTTGCGCTGAATCAGTGAGAAGATGCTGACATCCTGACTTTCGATGCCGCGTGTGGCATCGATCATGAGTATGCAGACATCGGATGCCTCGATTGCACGTATTGAACGGATAACCGAATAATATTCGATGTCTTCATTGACTTTAGTCTTCTTTCTGATTCCGGCTGTGTCAACAAGATAGAAATCGAAACCGAATTTGTTGTAACGGGTGTAGATTGAGTCGCGTGTTGTTCCGGCAATGTCGGTAACGATGTTTCGTCCTTCTCCGATGAAGGCATTTATGATTGACGATTTTCCGGCATTGGGTCGTCCTACGATTGCGAAGCGAGGCAGATGTTCCAGTTTCTGTTCTTCGGTGTCGTCTTCAGGCAGATCTTTTACGACTTCGTCGAGGAGTTCACCTGTGCCATGTCCGTTTGATGCGGAAATTGGAAATGGTTCGCCAAGACCGAGCGCATAAAATTCGGCTATGTTGTATTGCCAACCGTTTGTGTCAACTTTGTTTGCCACGAGGATGACGGGTTTCGTTGAACGACGCAAAATCTCGGCTACATGATCGTCGAGGTCGGTAACGCCGTTTGTGGCGTCGACAACAAACATTATCACGTCGGCTTCTTCGATTGCAAGCTGCACCTGCTTGTTGATTTCCGACTCGAAGACGTCGTCGGAGTTAACGACCCAACCGCCTGTGTCTACAATTGAAAATTCTTTACCACACCAGTCAACTTTACCGTACTGGCGGTCACGTGTAGTTCCGGCAGTGTCGTCGACGATTGCCGTGCGAGTTTGAGTAAGGCGATTGAATAATGTTGATTTGCCAACATTCGGGCGCCCTACAATGGCTACAAGTCTTCCCATATTTTTGATTTTTTTATTTTCGAATAGTGAAATTGTCCGCTCTCGTGGACGTTATCTGTCTATTATAACAACTGAAAGCAGAAAAAGATAGACAGAACGGCCATCAGCCGTTTATTTTTTTTCGGAATGTGCAGCGCCGGCGATGCAGGCGGTGTTCAAAAAATTTCCATTGCTGCTGCACGCTTGTGTTATCGGCCAGCTCGACATTGCTTTCGGCCCAACGGTAGCCGCTTTCGATGAAAACGGGAACCAAGTCGGTGAACAGCATTGAATTCACACCTTTACTCTGGTATTCGGGCGCAACAGCAACCATCATCAGGTCGACGATGTCGTTTTTCCCATACATGCCTTTCAGCAGATGCCACCATCCGAAGGGGAGCAGTTTACCGCCACTTTTTTGCAATGCCTTACTGAGCGAGGGCATTGTTATTCCGACACCTACCAGTTTTTCGTCGGCATCGACAATGATGCTCAGGTTTTTCAGGCGCAGGATCGGCAGATACTGGTCGATATAGTATTGGATTTGCCTTGGAGTCAGGGGCGAGTAGCCGTAGAGTTTGTCGTATGTGCGGTTGAAGAGTTCGAACAGAGCAACCCCATAGTCGGATTTCAGGCGTGAGGCATTAGTGTACTTTTTAGTGTGAAGATTATATTTTTTCTCAACTATGTCTGACACTCTCTGCAATCGCTCGGGAACTGCATCAGGCACGGTCATCCGGAATTCAACCCATTCTGCATCGGGTTCAAAGCCCATTCGCAACATCTGTTCCGGATAGTAGGCATAGTTGTATATTGTAGCCATTGTGCCAAGTTCGTCGAAGCCGAATGTGAGCATACCTTCATGGTCGAGGTCGGTGAATCCGAGTGGGCCTACAATCGATTCCATGCCTTTGCTTTTACCCCATTTGGCGGCTGCATTAAAAAGCGCGTCGACAACTTCTGCGTCGTCGATAAAGTCGACAAATCCGAAACGCAAGTCTTTGTGGTCCGAACGGGAATTCACCAGATGGTTAATTATGGCTGTGATGCGACCTACAGGCTTGCCGTCGCGATAGGCCATCCAGGATTTAGCCTCGCAGTTGTCGAATGCCGGATTCTTTTTTGGATCGAGTGTGTTCACATCGTCCATTATCAGCGGCGGAACATAGCAGTCGTTGCCCTTATAGAGATCGATACCGAACTGAACGTAGCGGCGTAAATCGCTTTTGGTGGGTTGAATTTCTTTGATTTCTACAGCCATTGTTGCTTTATTTCAAACAGGTGAATAATTGGTTGTCGGATGTCGAGTAGTGGATCAGTTCGCTTTCGGCAGGATTGCTTGCAGAGTTGTTGCGCGATGGCTTCCTGATGTTTAACCATGCAAGCAACACAATCATCACTGCCATGAAAGCGATGAGCATTATGTATAATTGGTTTGATGAGCGCCGTTCGAGTGCGAGATGTAGTTCCTGTACGTCGCGGAAACGGTGGTTGGGGTTTGGATCGGTGCAACGTGCGGCAACTTTTCGTAGGGTTGTCATTCGTGCCGGCACATGATCGAGGACTTCATTGAGCACTCGTCCGTAGCTCTGGATATCGGTGTCGGCATCGGCGGGTTCAAGATTGTTTGCCTGGTCGTAGCCTACATCAATTAATTTTAGGTTGCCGACGTTTTCTGTGAAAACTATAGTTTCAGGCCGGATGGGGTGGTGAACTATATGATTGGCCTGAATATAGTCGATAGCATCGACCAATTCGAGCTGAAGTTTGTCTAAAATGGCAGGAGTGATTCTGTTTTCGTCGATGAGTTTCCGGAGTGAGTCGCCGTAGACGTCGTCGGTGATGATGCATCGGCCGAGGCCCGGCACATCTTCAAAGTCGTTAATCATCACAATGTTTGGATGAGCCAGATTGTAACGGACGTCGAATTCTTTTTCGATCATGTCGCTGAATTCGGGCACATCGGCATATTCAGGTTTAAGAGTTTTGAGCATAACCCATTTGCCGTGCTTCTTGGCCGTATAAACCAGATAGTATTTTTCTTCCCACTCCGGCAGGAGAGTTATTTCGGTCCACTTGTCGGGTTTTGCGTTGGGTGAAGGTTCGTTGAGGCTCGACATAAAATGTGACGACAAAGCTATTGTTAGTATACATTAATTAAATTACAGACAAAGGTAGTTATTATTTCGTTAAAACAGCCGATAAAAACAAGTAGTGTTAAATAATAATTGTTAACATTCGGGTTGCAGATGTCCTGTAGTGGATATATAATTTAGGTTTTAACATTTATTATAGGATATGTTATAATAATTGTTTTTATCTTTGCGCTGATTCTATCGGTGCGTGCCGGGAATACTAATTTATGATACTTTATTTGCTATAATTAATTAGTTAAATTTTTTATGGAGAACTTTGCTAAGAAGAGAGGCGGTCGCCGCCCGGGAGCCGGACGTAAGAAGTCAACAGTAAAACGCTACGGCTTCAATGCACCTGCGCCCGTTCATGCAGTGCTTCAGCAGGTAGATTCTATCACAGAATTCATTTGCGAGGCTGTTCTAAAGCATGGCGAAGACAAAGGCCTGTGCTAAAGATGTATTCAACAGGTACAGGAATTGGTGAAAAAAACCGTTCATGAAATACTCGTGAACGGTTTTTTTATTTTATGAGGTGTTATGTCGAATTAATTTGCTAAATTGGCATTGCTTTAAAATGACAATATGAGTGAAAAGACTCTGCACATAATTAATTTCCCAAAAATAGAGGATCCGCGCGGCAATCTGTCGTTTATGCAACATGGGGCTCTGCTCCCATTCAAACCGGAGCGGGTCTACTGGATTTATGATGTTCCTGGCGGTGAAGTTCGCCATGGGCATGCTTTCAGGACACAACAGGAAGTGATTGTCGCGCTGTCGGGGTCGTTCGATGTTGTAGTGACGGCTCCGGATGGAATCGAGCATAGGTATACAATGGCGCGTAGTTTTCACGGATTGTACCTGCCGCCGATGACATGGCGGATGTTGGATAATTTTTCAACCAATTCTGTGGCTCTCGTGATTTCGTCGACTTTGTATTCGCCGGACGATTATATAGAGGATTTTTCTATCTATAGTTCTGAATGTAACAAAACAAAATGATGCCTGACGGAAAAAAATATCAGTTCCTCAATCTTGGACAAGCAAATGCACCCTACGCCGATGAGCTCAAACTCGCGTGTGCCCGTGTGATAGATTCGGGGCGATACATCGGCGGACACGAGGTGGAGAGTTTTGAGCGCGAATTGGCTCAATATTGTGGCACAAAGTATGCTGTCGGGACTGGAAATGGACTGGACGCACTGCGGCTGATTTTTCAGGCATACATTGAACTCGGACGCCTCAAAGAGGGCGATGAGGTTGTCGTTCCGTCAAATACTTATATAGCGTCGGTGCTTGCAGTGACGCACTGCGGTCTGCAACCGGTGTTTGTCGAACCTGATCCGTCGACCCACTGTCTGGATCCGAGTTTAATTGAGCAGGCTCTTACCGACCGGACAAAAGCTGTGCTCACAGTGCATCTTTATGGCTATCCTGCTTATGACGAAATTATGGCAGAGCTGGTTAATCGCCGCGGCCTGATTCTTGTTGAGGATTGCGCGCAGGCAATCGGAGCGTCGTCACTCGGAAAGAAAACCGGAGCAATGGGTGATGCCGGCGCGTTCAGTTTCTATCCGACAAAGAACGTGGGTGCATTGGGCGATGCCGGCGCCGTGACCACCAACGACGAGCAGCTTGCCCTCGCCGTTAAGGCGTTAACCAACTATGGCTCGCTGCGGCAATATGATAACATATACTGCGGATTCAACTCGCGGCTCGATCCAATTCAGGCAGCAATGCTTCGTGTCAAACTTCGATATGCAGATACCGAAAATGAAGGGCGTCGGCGATTGGCACAGATTTACGATAGTGCAATATCTAATCCGGATGTGATCAACGCGGCATCTACCGATTGTAAACATGTTTATCATCAGTATGTTGTGCGGTGCGGGTCGCGCGATAGTTTTCGCGAGTGGCTTTTTGAAAACGGAGTTGAAACAGCGGTGCATTACCCGCTGCCTCCCCATCGCCAGCCATGCTATAGCAACCGATATGCTGACTTGTATTTGCCAATTGCCGACCGACTTGCATCGGAAGTTGTCAGTCTGCCAATTAATCCCCACTGTACAACCCCTGAACAAGCAACCGAAATTTCACAGATCATCAATTGCTACAAACCATGACGGATAGTAACTTTTTTTCGTCAGCACGGATTTCAGACTGTTCCGTGATGACACTTGAGTCGCATTCGAATCAACGCAACGGAAATCTGACAGTGATGCAGAACACTTCCGAGGCTCCATTTGAAATACGGCGCATCTATTATCTGTATGATGTTCCAGCCGGTGAAAGCCGGGGAGGCCATGCCCACCGACGGCTTTACGAAATGCTTGTTGCGACAAGCGGCAGTTTTTCAGTTACGCTGACCGACGGCACAGGTGCCGAAAAAACGGTGATGCTCAATCGTCCCAACGTCGGCCTCCTGATTGTTCCGGGCATCTGGCGCACTCTACAGGATTTTTCTTCCGGCGCCGTCTGTCTTGTAATGGCATCTGAACCTTATGATGAGGATGAATATGTGCGTTCTCATGAAGAATTCATTGAACTGAAACAAAACTAATTTTAGCGGTGTTTTAAATAGAACTAATTGTAAACTGATATGAAACAGCTCAACAAAATTTTGCCGGCATTGCTGATTGCTGCCGGAATATTCTTTCTCGGAGTGTTTATCAAGGCCGGTTTCGACAACTTCAGCTACCGCGACCGTGTAGTGACTGTGCGTGGACTTGCCGAAAAAGAAGTAACGGCCAATAAAGTGACCTGGCCTGTGGTTTATAAGGAAGTTGGCAACGACCTGCAGCAGATCTACAACCGAATCACGGACAACAATA
This sequence comes from uncultured Muribaculum sp., assembly GCA_964421745.1. Classification (GTDB taxonomy): domain Bacteria; phylum Bacteroidota; class Bacteroidia; order Bacteroidales; family Muribaculaceae; genus Muribaculum. Next base: position 13,155 of record CAYQYL010000053.1, read on the forward strand.
AGGTTGTAATGAACTTCCTTACCTCGAACGGCATTAAGGCCGATGAGATACTTGTACAGGCGCCGACAATTGTCGATTTGCAGGCCGAACGTTATGGCGCAACCGACCGTCCTTACCGCTACAATGTAACATCAGTGATCGTTGTGACATCGTCGAACATCGAAAAGGTGAACGAGCTCATTAAACGGCAGACCGATTTGCTGAAAGAGGGTGTTGCCGTTGTGTCGGGCGATTATCAGTATAACACGATCTACGAATACACAAATCTCAACGAGATAAAACCTGCAATGATAGCTGAGGCAACAGAAGCGGCGCGTGAGGCTGCCGACAAATTTGCTGCAGATTCCCATTCACGTTTGGGTAAAATCAAAACTGCATCGCAGGGACAGTTTTCAATAGAAGATAGAGATCCGTATACACCGTATTTAAAAAAGGTACGTGTAGTTTCGACTATAGTTTTCTATCTGGAAGACTGATTTCCGTTGGTAGGAAAGATATCAGCCCTGTCCGGCGCCATACCGGGCAGGGCTGACGTATAGTCAGACGGGTTGAAAAATATTTTTTTGCCAATAAATAGCCAGTTTGATAATATTTTGTAATTTTGCGCTAACAAAGGCAAGTATGCGCTTTTGCGACATCAAGCTGAACGTTACTGAAATTCATAAACCAAACATCATTATATATCTTATGAACATTTCACATATCGAACACGTGGGTATTGCAGTTCCTTCGCTGGACGAGGCAATCCCTTTCTATGAAAAGATTTTAGGCCTTAAATGTTTTGCCATTGAAGAAGTAGCCGACCAGAAAGTGCGCACAGCATTTTTCCAGGTAGGCCAGACAAAAATCGAACTTCTCGAAGGTACATCGGACGACAGCGCCATCTCAAAGTTTATTGCAAACAACGGTGGTCGTGGCGGAATCCAGCACATTGCTTTTGCAATGGCCGACGGCGTGGCAAATGCTCTTGCCGAAGCTGAAGAAAAAGGATGCCGTCTGATCGACAAAGCCCCCCGTAAGGGAGCTGAAGGCCTCAACATTGCTTTCTTGCATCCGAAGAGCACATGCGGTGCGCTGATTGAGCTTTGTGAAGACCCCAAAAAAGCATAAATAAACGCTCTTAACAACAATAATACATTATGAGCAACCAACTTGAAAAAGTGCAGGAGCTAATCGCTCTCCGCAACGAAGCTCGCATGGGTGGCGGTGAAAAAGCTATCCAGAAGCAGCACGACAAAGGTAAATATACAGCGCGCGAACGTATTGCACAGCTTCTCGATGAAGGCTCGTTCGAGGAACTCGACATGTTTGTACGTCACCGTTGCACCAACTTCGGACAGGAAAAGAAAAGCTATCTCGGCGATGGCGTTGTGACCGGTTACGGAACAATCGACGGCCGTCTAGT
>CAYQYL010000054.1:0-14334 GCA_964421745.1 uncultured Muribaculum sp.
AAAAATGTCGGCAACAATCTCAGCAAATTTGCGGCTGTTGTTGCGCACGTCGTGGCCTACAACAACAGAAATCTCGGGCAGGTCTTTGAAGGCAACTTTGAGGTAGTTTGCCAAACCTTGAGTTGCAGCTCCGACGGTGTATTTGTTCATTCGGTTGCTTCCGGCACCCATGATTCCACGCAAACCGCCGGTTCCGAATTCGAAATCGCGGTAGAAGCTGTCGATGAGTTCGGTCTTATCGTCTGCTTCAAGCATTTTTTTGACTTCTACGCGGATGTCTTCGTCGTAAGCATCTCCAAGCCATACTTTAGCTTTTTCGGTTACAGTCTTGATTAGTTCTTCATTCTCCATAATGAGTCGTTTTATGTTGTTATTGAATTTTGATTCGGTATATCTGCAAAAATAAGCATAAATTTATGAGAAGCCAAAATAAATCGTAGTCATTTGCTGGAAATGGTGTATCTTTGCAGCTAAGACAAATAATTGAAATGGAAGAGAAATTTCTGGATTCTCAAGGATGCCGCGTACGTTACACTGTTTCAGGGCAAAATGACGGGCCTTGGATTGTGTTGATGCATGGCTGGGGATGCACGGCCGAAACATTAGCTTCGGTCGCCTCAGTTGCCGGCGATAACCACCGTGTGCTTTCGATCGATTTTCCCGGGCACGGTCGCTCATCGGAGCCACCCGCTGTCTGGGGCGTGGAAGAATACACACGGGTTTTATCTGATATTCTCGCGGCTGAGAATATCTCGAAACCGGTTTTGCTCGGTCATTCTTTTGGTGGACGAGTTGGAATAAATTATGCAGCAACATATCCTGATAACGTCGATAAACTTGTTTTGGTTGACTCGGCAGGAATAAAACCGCATCGTCCGCTTAAGTATTTTATTAAGGTATATAGTTTTAAAACCATAAAATCAATAGCAAATATATTTTTAAATAAAGATAAAGCGGCGGCATTCATTGAGTCGAGGCGTCGAAAAGCGGGTTCGGCCGACTATGCTGCTGCTTCTCCGTTGATGCGGGCGGTTTTGAGTAAGGTTGTCAATGAAGATCTGAAACATCTGATGCCGTCGATAAAGGCTCCGACTCTTCTTATATGGGGCGCGAATGACACAGCAACCCCGCTTGCCGATGCCCATTATATGGAAAAACATATTCCGGAAGCCGGATTGGTTTCTTTTGCAGGGTGCGGACACTATTCATTTTTAGACAATCCGGTTCAGTTTGGAGCCGTATTGCGTAGTTTTCTAAAGTCATAAGTATGATACCGGTGCAGAATTATTTAAATCTGACAGCCATAGTGCTTCTGCTTGCTGTGGCTTTGCTGAATCTCGTGTTGGAATTGAAACGTGATCTGATGATGTTGCAGCAGAACAGCTACCGTCCGGAACGGTATATGCGCTGGTTGCGTACGTCGGGCGACACAACTTCGATTGTACGTCTGTTTGCTTATATCGGCATCGGCTGTCTGTTGTTGACGTGGCTTCCGATTGTTTTTGCGTGTGTAGTTGCTTTGTTGCCTCTGTTGTGGAACATAGTTGTCCTGTCGTGTGCCAAGTATAAAAAACCTCTTGTCTGGACTAAAAGGGCAAAGCGAATCTATGCGGTAAGCTGTACGATTTGCGTGATTACGCTTGGCGTTTGTGTATGCGCGGATGGTGTTTCGCGGGTTGTTGCGACAGCGGCTGTATGGCTCTATGCATTGTCGCATGTGGTTATACTCGCTTCGGTGAAACTTCTCCAGCCGGTTGAGAACCGCATCAACCGACGTTATTATAACGAAGCCCGTGAGATATTGAAATCGATACCCGATTTGAAGGTAATCGGTATTACTGGCAGTTATGGAAAAACTTCGACGAAGCATTATCTGACACGTATTCTAAACGAACAGTTCAATGTGCTTATGACACCGGGTAGTTATAATACGCCTATGGGTGTAATCAGAACCGTGCGTGAGATGATGCAGCCATATACTGAGATTTTCGTATGCGAAATGGGCGCAAAAAATGTTGGTGATATAAAGGAAATTTGTGATTTGGTAGAGCCCGATATGGGCATCATAACGGCTGTAGGCGAACAGCATCTTGAGTCGTTTAAGTCGATTGAGAATGTGCAACGCACAAAGTTTGAGCTGGCCGATGCTTTGCCTTCAGACGGGGTGGTATACATTAATAACGATTTTCCATATTGTGCGTCGCGACCGGTTGAAAATACGGGATGTGTCCGTTATGCTGTCGGATCGGGCGAAGGCGTCGACTATTTCGCCGACAATATTAATTACAGTGCAGACGGTACGAATTTTACACTGCACTGTCCTGGCGGAAAAGAGGTGGAGTTATTTACACGTCTTGTTGGCGAATGTAATATTTCGAATCTGATTCCTGCGATTGCAGTTGCTATGCGGCTCGGGATGTCGGATGAAAAGATTAAAAACGCAGTTTCCCGAATAGAGCAGGTTGAGCACCGACTGAATCTGAAACGGACTGCGGGCGGATTGACAATAATTGACGATGCGTTCAATTCTAACCCCGATGGCTCGCGTATGGCGCTCGATGTGTTAGCGCGAATGACTGGTGGTAAAAGAATAATTGTCACACCCGGAATGATCGAACTCGGTTACAAGCAATGGGAATATAACGAAGCGTTTGGCCGCCATATAGCGAATTGTGCCGATCTGGCAATAATTGTTGGCAAATATAATCGTGATGCTATTCTTACTGGGCTAAGAAATGCAGGAATGGATGAAAGCAAAGTGCTTACGCCTGACACATTTGCTGAGGCTCAACAGATTCTGGCTGCAAATGCCGGATGTGGCGACACTGTTCTATATGAAAATGATCTGCCCGACACATTCAAATAATATAATAAATAAAGATATAATAGAGCAATGAAAACAAATATAGGAGTTTTCTTTGGAGGTCGTTCAACAGAGCACGAGATTTCTGTGATCTCGGCATCGCAAGCTATGCATGCCATTGACCGCGACAAATATGATGTCACTCCGGTGTATATAACAAAGGACGGACGCTGGTTTACAGGAGAGGCGCTTTTCGACGTTGCAAACTATCGTGACACGGAAGCGCTGTTGAAGAAGTGCCGTCAGGTTTATATGGAACCGGAATATGGAAATTATAACCTGTATCTGAGCAAAAAGCCGATGTTTGGCTCGGGAATAGCCTCACATATAGATGTTGCAATTCCTGTGCTTCACGGAACAAATGTTGAGGACGGCGTATTCCAGGGTATTCTTGAAAGTATCGGGATTCCATTTGCAGGATGTAATGTACTTGCATCGGCAAACGGCATGGACAAGATAACGATGAAACAGATTTTGCAGAGCTGCGACATTCCGGTGGTGCCTTATGTTTGGTTTACCGACCACGACTGGGTTTCAAAACGCGATGAAATAATTGCACGCATTGAATCGAAACTTGGCTATCCTGTGATAGTTAAGCCGGCAAATCTTGGTTCTTCAGTCGGGATAGGCCGTGCAGCTGATCGTACGGCTTTAATAGCAAAAATCGATGAAGCCGAAAAATATTCATCGCGACTGATTGTTGAACACATGGTTGATGAATTGCAGGAAATAAATTGTTCCGTTTTAGGCGATGTAGACGATTACCGGATGTCAGTGCTTGAAGAGCCGATTAAAGCCGGTGAGATTCTGTCGTACGAGGACAAATATATGGGTGGTTCAAAGGGTGCCAAGGGTATGCAATCGGCACAGAAGCGTATTCCGGCTGAATTGCCGCAGGATGTGACCGAACGCATACAGTTCCTTGCCGGAGAAACTTTCCGTGTCCTGTCGTGCCATGGGGTTAGCCGTGTTGATGTGATTGTGGATCGCAGCAACGGTGAAATCTATGTAAATGAAATAAATACAATCCCCGGCTCTCTGTCGTTTTATCTGTGGGAAGCTACAGGACTAAGTTTTCCGCAACTTATGGATACACTCGTCAAACTGGCTCTTAAGCGTAAACGTATGCAGTCGCTAAAGACTGTGAGCTACGGACAGAATATTTTCTCGCTTTCTGGAGGTATAAAAGGAGCAAAAGGCGCAAAGACAAAAAAGTAAGCCGATAATTGAGGGCTCCTTTCAGTGAATATTATTATCTTTGTAGAAAATAAGTAAAACTAATAGATATGAAACTTGATTTAATCTTTTTGCAAGATGCTCCTGCTGCAGGGGGCGGTATTTCAGGATTTGTTATGATTGCATTGATGATCCTGGTATTCTACTTTTTCATGATTCGTCCGCAGCAGAAAAAACAGAAAGAAATTCGCAAGTTCCGCGAATCGCTCGGCAACGGCGACAAAGTCATTACAGCCGGTGGAATTCATGGTGAAATAGTGTCAGTTAAGGATACATATTTCATTATTGAGATTGCTCCGTCGGTACGCATCAGAATAGACAAAGGATCGGTTTATCCGTCGACAGAGGCAGTTGGAAACGATCAACCCTTAAACCGACAGTAAAAACCGATAGGCGATATGGCGCTTAAACAGCGGTTGAGCCAAAGAATAAAAGAGATTTATTCGGCCTTCACCTCTGCCCGCGGGCGAGAGGTGGGGCTCTTTTTGCTTTTTGTGTGTATTTCGTATGTTTTTTGGCTTATGCTGACTCTGAACAACGAAATGCAGCAGGATGTTGACGTGCCGGTGGTTATCAGTAATGTTCCTGATAGCGTTACGGTGCTAACAGATATTCCACCGGCTGTTAAGGTCAGTTTGCGCGACAAAGGCTCTGTGTTTTTACGTAACCGTGTGTCCGGAATTCGACCACTCAAAATCAATTGGCCTGACTACGTCGATAACACAGCAGATAATACATTTCGTCTGACAAAAGTAGAACTTGCCGGAATGGTGAGGGACAATTTTGCACAGTCCACCCAGGTATTGTCGGTATCTCCGGATTCGATGCGCATTAATTATACGACAGCTCCGGGCATCAAAGTCCCGGTTCAACCCGAGCTGGATCTTACGGCAGCTCCGGGTTATATAATTAATGGGAAAATTTCCCTGTCGGCTGACTCAGTAATGATGTATGCAGTCGGCGGATTGTCGAGCAAAATTCAGTCGGTTAAAACAATGCCTGTTTCGCGTACAAATCTTATGGATACGACACATGTGAGTATCCGTTTGGCTTCGATTGAAGGAGTAAAGATTGTGCCCCCGTCGATAACGATCACCATACCGGTGGAACCCCTTATTGCGCGAAAACAAATGGCTTCGATAACTGCGAAGAATGTGCCAACGGGAATGGGATTACTAACGTTTCCATCGTCTGTTGAGGTTTCATATTTGATTCCCATGAGTCAATACAATAAAGAGCCGTATGCTGTGAAAGCGTATGTCGATTACGCAGATGTGGCTCATGCTCGTTCAGGAAAACTTCCGGTCGGGTTGTCACTGCTTCCTGCCAACTATAAGAATGTTAGTGTGCAGCCCGATTCAGTGGAATACATTGTGGAACGCCAGAACTAATAAATATGGGCATGAACACTTCGTTAACGGCTATATCGGGCGGAATCGGCTCGGGTAAATCAGTGGTTTCACGAATGCTTTTGGCAATGGGATTTCCTGTCTACGACTGCGACACACGGGCGCGTGAAATCATGGATACATCGGAAGATATCCGTCGGCGTATCGCCGATGAGATTTCGAAAGAAGTGGTCTGTGCCAATGGAGAGATAGATCGCAAAAAACTATCATCTATTGTTTTTGCCGACAAGGAGGCATTAAATAGACTGAATAGAATTGTTCATGGTGCTGTTGTCGACGATATTTTGCGCTGGCGGGAGTCATTACCGTCCAGCGTGACGAACGCTTGGGTTGAAAGTGCAATTATTTATGAAAGCGGTATCGACCGTATTGTTGATTGCGTTTGGGAAGTGGTGGCTCCTGAGGCATTACGGATCGAGCGTGTGATGAGTCGCAATGGCATTGGCGCTGACCAAGTTCGAATGCGAATCGAATCGCAGCGAATGTCTGACAATATTAAAAGACATCCAAACGTGCATCAGCTGATTAACGACGATGTTACAGCGTTGTTGCCTCAAGTACTCGCCCTGTTAGATTAAATTGGTGTTTAAATTTAGCGCATCGATTGCGCGTTAAAGATTCATGAGTAAAATTCAAGTAAGTTATGACGAAAGAAGTTTTTAAACCGTTTACGGTTGAGATAAATAAATCGGTAGAAGGAAAAGAATTCGGTGGCGAACGTGCTTTGTTTGCGACTCACGGTGTGGAATTGACAAATGTTGTGTTTCATCCCGGTGAATCCGCATTGAAACGTTGTACCGATATTGCAGCGGAAAAATGTCGTTTTGAAGGAAAATATCCTTTCTGGCATGTTGACCGTTTCACAGTTACTGATTGTGAGTTTACACCTGGAGCAAGAGCCGCATTGTGGTATTCTGATAACCTGGTGATGAAAAATACGCAGGTCGATGCTCCGAAAATGTTCCGCGAAATGCACAATATTAGTTTGGATAATGTGCGCATTCCGGATGCTCAGGAAACGTTATGGGGATGTCATGGTGTTAAACTCCGCAATGTTGAGGTGGCAAACGCCGATTATCTGTTTTTCCATAGCAGTGACATTGACATTGATAATTATCGTCAGGATGGAAATTATTCTTTTCAGTATTGTACAAATGTAACGATACGCAATGCCGTGATAAACTCTAAAGACGCTTTTTGGGAAACCGACGGTGTCACGATTTACGATTCGGAAATCAATGGTGAGTATCTTGGTTGGCACTCTAAGAACCTAAAATTGGTAAGGTGTAAAATTAACGGTACACAACCGCTGTGCTATTGTGAGAATCTTGTTATGGAGGATTGTGTGATGGGTGACGAGTGTGACCTGTCTTTTGAAGACTCTAATTTGGATGCCGTTGTCAATTCGGCAATAGTAAGCGTAAAAAATCCACGGACTGGCCGCTTGAAAGCACTTTCTATCGGGGAAGTTATAATTGATAAAAATGTTCTCGCGCCAAACGACTGCGAAATAATAACGGAAATATGAAGTACGATTTCGACAGAATCATCGATCGACGCAACTCAGGGTCGTATAAATGGGACTCTTCAAATGATGAGGAAATGATTCCTCTTTGGGTTGCCGATATGGATTTCCAGACAGCTCCTTGTGTTATTGAAGCGTTGCGACGGCGTGTCGAGCACGGTGTTTTCGGTTATACGCTTGTTGACGACGGGTTCTATGATTCGCTTTGCAAATGGTTTGCTGACCGACATAATTACCAGATAAACCGACACAACGTGCTATATACTTCAGGTGTTGTTCCAGCTATCTCTGCAATCATCAAAGCCCTTGTCAATCCCGGCGAAGGTGTGATTGTGCAGACTCCGGTTTATAACTGCTTTTTCTCATCGATACGCAATAATGGTTGTCGTATTGTTGAAAATAAACTAATAAGACGCCAGGTGGGAGAAGCGGAATTCACATATGATATCGACTTTGAAGGGTTGGAACGTCTTGCGTCTGAAGATGAGAACAAGCTGTTGCTGCTTTGCAATCCGCACAATCCGGCAGGGAGAGTATGGACGCATTCTGAGTTGGAGAGAATTGCAGAGATATGCAACAGAAACGGAGTGAAAGTGGTTAGCGATGAGATTCATTGTGAACTTACTATGCCCGGATATGAATATGTGCCTTTCGGGAGTGTGGAGCCTACTGCTATAGTTTGCCTTTCACCATCAAAAGCATTCAATACGGCAGGCCTCCAGATTGCGGTTATTGTGTGTCCCGACAGTGAAGTTAAATCGGCAGTAGACCGTGCGATAAACATCAATGAGGTTTGCGATGTGAACCCGTTTGGTATAGTAGGCTTGCAGGCGGCTTACAGCACGGAAGGTGCTGATTGGCTCGATCAATTACGCACTTATCTCTTTGATAATTACAAGCAAGTGTGTGAATGGCGTTCTGAGGTGATACCGCAATGTGCAATTACGCGTCTTGAGGCAACCTATCTGCCTTGGATAGATATCAGTAGGTTAGGTGTCGGAGGCGAAGAATTGGAAGAAAGACTAAAAGATGAGGCGCACGTTTGGGTTAATGCCGGTGCGATGTATGGCGATGATAATTTTATTCGATTGAATATAGCTTGCCCCCGAAGCGTGCTCGTCGAAGGTCTAAGGAGAATCGGCCAGGTCTTGGGAACAATTTAGTTGCAGAAGGTTTTGGATTTAAAGCTAATACAATCAGGAGCACCTTTAAATTTCGGCCAGCGTATGAAGCTGGCGGCACAATTGTCGTGGCCTGCCATGATGGCGCAGCTATCGAGTATTCTGATGCAATACATAGATGCGTCGATGGTAGGGCGCCTTGGAGCAGACGAGTCTGCGGCTGTAGGGCTTGTGTCTACAAGCTTGTGGCTGTTCTGGGGAGTGTGTTCAGCAGCGACGGTGGGATTTTCAGTTCAGGTTGCCCACAAAATCGGGGCAGCCGATTACGATGGAGGCCGCCGGATTGTTGGTCAAAGCATAACGTCGTGCCTGGTGTTCGGGATAATCGCGGCGTTGATAGGCGTTGCAATCTCCGGCGCGCTCCCGCATTGGCTTGGTGGTTCGGAGTCGGTTTGTGGCGATGCTTCGCTCTATTTTATGGTATTTGCTTCAGCTCTGCCGTTGTTAACGATGAACTATCTTGGGTCGGGAATGTTGCGTGCCGTAGGCAACATGAAGGTGCCGGGCGGACTGAATGTGATGATGTGTTTGCTGGATGTCGTTTTCAACTATCTTCTGATTTTTCCGTCGCACACATTCATCATTAGTGGCAATGCGATTGTTTTGCCCGGAGCAGGATTGGGTGTTCTCGGAGCCGCATTGGGAACAGTAGGAGCTGAAATAGTGACTGCCGGACTGATAATGTGGTATATGCTTCGTCGCGAGAAAGAATTGGATTTCATCACTCACAAAATATCGCTTCGTCCCAAGACGAATGTGATAAAAAATGCGATGCGTATTTCGTCGCCGCTTATGCTTGAACATGCTGTTATTTGCGGGGCACAGATAATGGTGACGGTCATTGTTGCTCCATTGGGAGTAATGGCAATTGCGGCAAATGCGTTTGCTGTTACGGCTGAGAGTTTGTGCTACATGCCCGGCTACGGAATTGCCGATGCTGCAACTACGCTCGTTGGACAGAGCTATGGAGCATCACGACCAAAGTTGGCAAAACAATTTGGGTATATGACTGTCGGAATGGGTATGGCGATAATGGGAATTATGGGGGTTGTGCTTTATTTGACAGCGCCGGCCGTAATGGCAATAATGAGTCCGGTTGAAGAGATTTGTTCGCTGGGAGTGGAAGCCTTACGAATTGAGGCATGGGCCGAACCTATGTTTGCAGCATCCATTGTCGCTTACGGTGTAATGGTCGGGGTGGGGGACACGCTTGTGCCGGCAATAATGAATTTTGGCAGTATCTGGTTAGTACGCATTCCAATTGCTGCACTTCTTGCGCCGACATGGGGCCTGGCGGGTGTGTGGACGGCAATGTGCGTGGAGTTGTGTTTCCGTGGCGCAATTTTCTTGATCCGTCTTGTCAGAGGACGTTGGCTCAAAACCCGCAAAAATTCTGAGCCTGTCGCACAACCGCAAATAGACCCGAATGTCTGACTATAATTTGCATTCAAAATAGGCACGAAGGATGTCAGCACTTAGTTGTCCTGGAGTGTAGACACACAGCATTGCCGGTCGTGATTGTTCACAACAGAATTCAGAGAATTGTTGTTGTAATTCATCCATTGAGGTGGCGTAGTAAATGTCGAACCCGAAAGTAGAGGCAATTTTGTCAATCGGATAATCGCGGTCGGCAACAGCAATGCTTCTGTCGAGTTGCGGCAGACAACGCGTGCTGTCGATGAAACGGAATATTTCGCCACCCCCATTACACAACACAATGACTTTAAACTTTGGGCTGATGCAAGGGGCCGCAAATGCTCCCATGTCGTAAATTGCCGACATATCACCTGTAATAAGCAGTGTTGTGGTAGCAGACACCGTCGATGCACCAATAGCTGTCGAGGTGCATCCATCAATACCGCTAACACCTCGATTGCAGTCAGATCTACTAACTTGTTTGGCAGGGAACAGTTGGGCATAACGAATGGAAGTTCCATTTGAAAGCTGTAAAGCCCAGCCTGCGGGTATGTTTTTGAAAATATAGTTAGTTGCCGTGAGTGTTGTCCACGGTGCTGTTGTCAGGAATGCATTATGGAGTAGTTTGCTTTCAGCTGATATCGTTGCCCATTTGCATGCGTAATCGGAATCAGTCGTAGGCAGGTTTGAGAGTGCCGCTTCAAGTTGTGTGAAGAATCCTGAAGCAGACATACGGATATGACGCTCAAGATGCAAGAAGCAATCGACGGTTATGTCGGTGTCACCTATATGCCAATGAGAGCAGAAGTCGGCTTCGCGGATGAATTTTTTTACCATTCGTGACACGATAGCTCCCCCAAATGTTATTACGATGTCGGGCCGCATCTGTTTGATATTTTCAGCTGTGAGCACCGATAGAGTTGCATCGATGTCATGGATGAAATTTGGCGATGGCATGTTTGCAACGGTTTCACAGAGGACTGTTACATTACCGTGGTTTAACGAAATATTCTCAAGGCTTTTTAATAACCTGGTGTCGGGGCGGTGAAAACCTCCGATGATCATAACTTTAGGGGAAGAGCAAACCGTTTGTGCCAGTTCCCAGATCTCGGTCTCTGAAAGGCGGTGAAGAGGCGTGTAGGCTGTTATCGTACGGCTGTTCCAGTGGGTTTGTTCAAACTCTCGTGTTGCATTCAGCGGATTGTCGAATTGCATATTGATATGAACCGGACCCGGCTGTGAGGCGACACACATCGTCAGTGCATCGTTTATGAGCCGGTTGGCATACCACTGTTGTTGTTGCCCGATGCATAGGTCGGGAATGTCATAACTTCGTTTAACGAACTTGTCGAGAGCTTCGAACTGACGTAGGGTCTGGCTGTCGTCTTGATCGATCCATTCGAGGGGACGATCGGCAGAAACTATAATGAGAGGAACGTGGCGATAGAACGCTTCGGCTACGGCAGGAGCATAGTTGAGAACGGCTGTTCCTGACGTGCAAACAAGCACAACCGGGTTGGTCGATGCGGATGCCTTGCCGAGCGCAATGAAGGCAGCGCTTCGTTCATCGATGACCACTGTGGAATTAATTTCGACACATCGCGATATGGCGATAACAAGCGGAGTGCAGCGAGAGCCGGGTGAAATGACGGCTTCGCGCACTCCGTGTTGTTTGAGCAGCTCAACCAAAATATCGCATTGTGGTTTGGCTGAAGTCTGCATCGGATCAGTTGTTGGTTGCAAGCGGGGCTGGTTGATTGTAGGTGCGGGCAGCAAGCTCTTTGTCGAGCATATACATGCCGTATTTGTTGCCTTCGACAGCTTCAACAGAAGCAATCATTTCGCGTGCGGTTTCTTCTTCTTCGACCTGTTCGTCGATAAACCATGTAAGGCGGTTAATCGATGCAAAATCATTGTCTTCTCTGGCAATTGCTGCAAGATTGTTAATCAGGCCTGTCACGGTGCGTTCATGTTGGAGAGTCTGTTTGTACATGTCAAGTACAGATTCCCATTCTGTGGGAACGGCCTCAATAGGTTTCAGATCTACTTTGGCGTCGCGTGAGTTGAGATAGTTCATGAATATACGCGCGTGGTCCTGCTCTTCTTTAAACTGGATGAAGAACCAGTTTGCTACGCCTTTATAACCTTTGGTTTCTGCATCCATTGACATTGAAAGATACAGATATGCCGACCAGAGTTCAGCATTGATTTGCGCATTTAGCGCATCGTGCAATTTAGGACTTAACATAATTATTCGTTTTACTTGATTTTGGATGGCTTTTACAGCCACTGACTTCTATTGACAAAGATAGTGAATCTAAATGAATGCGCAAAGATGAGTGACTCATATTGATTAACAAAAAACGACAGATGTAAAATTTACATCTGTCGCTTTTATGATAGAGTGGAATTGATTAAACTCCCTGAAGTTTGAAGGTGATGGGCAGTGTGTACCATACGTTCACGGCCTGTCCGTTCATCTTACCGGGAATGAAGTCGGGAAGTGACTTAACCACGCGAACGGCCTCTTTGTCGAGGTCGGGGTCTTTACCGCGGGCGATCTTAACTTCGCCGATCTTACCGGTCTTGGTGACCACGAACTGAACTACTACGCGACCCTGAATGTTGTTTTCCATTGCGACGGGCGGGTATTTGAGGTTCTTCTGGATGTACTGCATCAGAGCTGCATCACCGCCGGGGAACTGTGGCATCTGCTCAACGGCAGTGAACACTTTGTTCTCTTCAACGGGTTTCTTCTCTTCAACAACGATTTCGTCCTTGTGTTCGCGCACTACGTTACGGTCGTCAGTACCTTTGTCGAAGTCGCTCTGACCGAAAGCTGTAGTTGTTTCCTTAAGTTCGTCCTGGTTCTTGATTTCGTCTTCGGCTTTCACCTGGTCGTCATCAACAATCGCGAGCTCGGTCACCTTAACGGTGTTGAGCACTTCTTCAGGCAGAACCTCGGGTTCGGGTTCTTCGTAACGCTGTTGCTCTTCTTCGGGTTGTTCTTCCTCGTCCATTGAGTTGTCAAGGTTCACCATTGCCTGTTCTGTCATGTCTTCTGGACGTTCCTCTGCTTTGGGAAGCACAGTGTTGATCACGAAGGGAACAAGGAACATCAATGCGGCGACAATGACAACTACAATCATTGCCTTATTGTGGCGGGCGTCGGAGTTGCGGCGCAGTTCATAGGCTCCGAACTCTTTGTTCTTGCCTTCGAATACAATGTCGCGCCATTCTTTTGATGAAAGATCTACATCTTTTGCCATTTTCAATAGTCTTTAAAGGTTAAACATATAGATTAATCATCATTAACGGTTCTTTCCGATATAGTCGAGGATCAGAGTAGAGTCCACTGCATTGATGTTGTCTATCTGATAACGCGAGATCTGGTTGATCTGCATTTCGTCAAGAGCGCCAATGAGGCTTTCCCATGAAGCGTTAGGACTCGCTTTGATAATTACAACGGGACGATCGGCGATAGTAGAGTCGTTGCGGATCTCTTTAGCTTGTGCCTGATACTGCTCGTCAGTAATTTCTTTGTTCTTCCACTTTTCTTTCAGAACTGCAATTTTCTCCAAAACGGTTTTGTTTTTGTCGTGAAGAATTTTGCGGATACCGCGGTTTTCGCCATTCTGATTGCCGAGGAATTTCTCTACCTTGAGGTTTGAGTTGTCGATTCTGCCGTCTTTGTCTTCGTCGGCGAGTTCGGGTTTACCCATGTAGTAGTAGATAATGTGAGCCGGTTTACCGGTTTCGGGGTCGAATTTGACGTTACCTTCGCTATCGCGTTCTGTGTCAAGAATCAGAGTCACAGCCTGCGACTCTTTGGCTTTGTTCTGCTGCTCTTGTTCCACTTTCTCATTAGAAGGAAGTGCAATGTTGAGTGTCTGCGACTTAATCATAGTGGTACAGAGCATGAAGAACGTAATCAGAAGCATGTTCATATCCACCATGGGCGTAAAGTCCACGTGAATCTGCATCTTTTTCTGGGCGCCTTTTTTCTTTTTGCCGCCCTTGTCGGATTGTTCTATCTGGGCCATGATTAATCGTTTTCAGTTTTTAGAGCGGTCATCAGTGAGAATTTGTTCATCTTCAGGGTCTGAAGGTTGTCAAGAACATCGTGTACAGTAGAGTAGGGGGTGTCCTTGTCAGCTTTGATGGCAATACCTTCACCTGTCTTGATTGCTTGCTCAAGGTTGGGGTTAGATGAATTGTAGATGGCACGCATCCAAATTTGGAATTCGTTTGGTTGGGTCAAATCCTTGTTGTCGTCAACAGGAATACCTGCAAGAGGATTCTGAGGGTCTGACAACAGTTCGTCCTGTTTGAACTGCTCCATGTTAAGGAATGCGGGCAGATCTGCAAGACGGTAGCCGAACATATTCATTTTCGAGAATTTGGCCACCTGCTGAGGCGTGATTTCTATTTTTTTGCTATGAGTCTTGTTGTACTCCGCAACGGCTGTCTGAAGCACTTCCGCACGAACTTTTTCGCTTGAGAAAGTTGAGTCAGCGTCGCCGGAGATTGAAAGGAAGACCTTTCCTTCAGGAGAAATGAGCACTGTAGTAAGGTTGGTTACGGGCACTTTCAATTCCGAAACGGAAGATGGTGTGAGCACCGTTACCGGTTCCTTCTGCAGGAAGGTCGAAGTCAACATGAAGAAAGTAAGCAAAAGAACAGTCACGTCGCTCATCGCGGTCA